>NZ_JBIAMB010000018.1:0-193632 GCF_042873895.1 Streptomyces sp. NPDC004435
AGCACCGCGTCCTGGTCCGAAAGACCCAGCGTGACGACCCGCTTCGGCTCCTTGTCGATCGTCGTGCTGCCGTACTTGTGCTCCACCGTCACCGGGAAGGCGGACGGCGCTCCGCTGCTAGAGGTCGTGGCCTCGGGCTTCGACTCCGCCTTCTCCGTGCCGCCACCACAGGCCGACAGGGCGAGCGCGGCGACCGCGGCGACGGCCACGCGCGGCAGTCGTCCGGCGAACCGCCGTGGAGCGGGGCGCGTACCAGTGAACACAGATGGTCCTTTCGAGCGGTTCTCACGGTGCGTGCCCCGCCCGCCGGGTGCGACGGCGTCGCCCGGCGGGCGGGGCGGTGTGGGGGGGCGGCCGGGGCGTCGCCCCGGGGTGGGGGGTCTAGCGGGCCGAGCCGATGCCGTCCGCGACCGCCCGGGACTCGCCCGGCGCGGGCGTGCGCCCCCGGTCGAGGACGGAGTCGAGGATCTCGCCGACCCTGATCGCGGTGTTGGACAGCAGGGCGGACGTGATGCCGTGGGTGTGCTCGGTGCCGCCCTGGAGGTAGATGCCGCAGCGGAGTTCGGCGTCGGTGGTCAGCCGGTAGTCGCGCTCGACGCGGACGCGGCCCTCCTCGTCGCGCCGGCAGTGCTCGGCGACCGGGCCGAGCAGGCCGACGGGGTCGGCGGGGCTGTAGCCGGTGGCGTACACGACGACGTCGGCGTCGAGGAAGGTCTCCTCCCCGGTCACCAGGGAGGTGACGGCGGCGCGGACCTTCTTCCCGTCGTCCTCGACGCCGGTGAGGCGGGAGACGTTGATGAAGCGGAGGCGTTCGGTGCCGAGGACCTTCTCCTGGTACGCCTGGCGGTAGAGCTCGTCGATCAGGTCGATGTCGACGACCGAGTAGTTGGTGTTGCCGTGGTAGTCCATCAGCTTGCGCTTCACGTCGCCGGGCGCCGTGAAGTACTCGTCGACGGCGGCCGGGTCGAAGATGCGGTTGGCGAAGGCGCTGTCGTCCGCGGGGCTGTAGCCGTAGCGGGAGAAGACCGCGCACACCTCGGCCTCGGGGAAGCGGCGGTGGAGGTAGGCCACGTTCTCGGCGGCGCTCTGGCCGGCGCCGACGACCACGAAGCGCTCGGGGTTCGTGCCCTCCAGGGTGTCGACCTTGGTGAGGAGCTCGGAGTTGTGCCAGACGCGGTCCGTGCGCTCGACGCCCTCGGGCATGAGCGGGCGGAGCCCCGTGCCGATCACGAGGTTCCGGGCCCGGTGGACCACGGTCTCGCCGCCGGTCCTGGCGGTCACGTCGAGGTACTCGATGACGCCGTCGCGTACGACGGGTTCGATGGCGACGACCTCGTGGCCGTAGGAGACCATGTCGTCGACCTTGGCCGCCGCCCACTCGAAGTAGTCGTGGAACTCGACGCGGAGGGGGAAGAGGTTCTTGTGGTTGACGAAGTCGATCAGCCGGCCCCTGCTCTGGAGGTAGCAGAGGAAGCTGTACTCGCTCGTCGGATTCCGCAGCGTCACCAGGTCCTTGAGGAAGGAGACCTGCATGGTGGCGTCGTCGATCAGCATGCCGCGGTGCCAGCCGAAGCCGGCCTGCCGCTCGAAGAAGTGCGCGGTGACGGCCTCCTGCCTTCCGACGCGGGCGTTGTGCTCGCTGAGCGCTATCGCCATGGCCACATTGGACGGCCCGAAGCCGATGCCTATGAGGTCGTGGACCAGTGGGGCGTCGCCAGGAAGGCCCTGAGACATGTCACTCCCATCGTGCGGAACTGTTGCCTGTGAGGCGTGGGGCGAAAGGAACGCGACAGCGGCTCGATGTCATCCACAAGCCAGCCGCAACTTAGGTAAAGCTAACCTGACCTGCGTGGGGCTGTCGACAGGACAAATAGGGCACGCAACGATCAGGCCAGGCCAACTGGCTTGAACAGAGCGGAACTTGCATGCCTTAGGTAAGCCTTGCTTTACTTGGCGCGACCAGTCGTTTCACCGAGGAGGAAGCCCTTATGCGGGTCGTCATGTTCGGTTACCAGACGTGGGGTCACCGCACCCTCAAGGCCCTCCTGGAGTCCGAGCACGACGTCGTGATGGTGGTGACACACCCCAAGAGCGAGCACGCCTACGAGAAGATCTGGAGCGACTCGGTCGCCGACCTCGCCGAGGAGCACGGAGTACCCGTGGCGATCCGCAACCGGCCGGACGACGAGGAGCTGTTCGACCTCCTCAAGGCGGCGGACCCGGACATCATCGTGGCCAACAACTGGCGCACGTGGATCCCGCCGCACATCTACGGGCTGCCGCGCCACGGCACGCTCAACGTCCACGACTCGCTGCTGCCCAAGTACGCCGGCTTCTCGCCGCTCATCTGGGCGCTCATCAACGGCGAGTCCGAAGTGGGCGTCACGGCCCACATGATGGACGAGGTGCTCGACGCCGGCGACATCGTGGACCAGCGCGCGGTCACCGTGGAACCGACCGACACGACCACCGACCTGTTCCACAAGACGGTCGACCTGATCGCCCCGGTGACGATCGGCGCACTCGCCCGGATCGCCGCCGGGGAGACCGAGTTCACCCGGCAGGACCGCTCGCAGGCCAGCTTCTTCCACAAGCGGGCGGAGGAGGACATCCGCATCGACTGGGGCTGGCCGGCCGACCGCCTGGAGCGCCTGGTGCGCGCGCAGTCCGCGCCGTACCCCAGCGCCTTCACCTTCCACAGGGGCAAGCGCCTGGAGATCCTCTCCGCCGTCGTGTCGGAGGGCCGCTACGGCGGCACCCCGGGCCGCATCTTCTACCGCGAGGGGGCCGGCGTCGTGATCGTCGCCGGCTCCGACGCCTACACCGGACGCAACCACGGTCTCGCCGTCACGCGGGTCCGGACGGAGGACGGGCGCGAGCTGCCCGCCACCGAGTACTTCACCTCCATGGGCGGCTACCTCACCGGCCGCCCCTGAGGACCGGGGCCCTCGGGCCCCGCATCCCCGTCGCCCCTCAGACGGTCCTGAGGGGCGACGGTTTTTATGACCACATGAGTAGGTTAGGTACACCTCACTCGACGGTGAGCAAGGGGAGCTCATGGAACAACCGGCCGTCTCCGGCATCGCGCACGACGCCTCCGGAGCCGCATTCGCCGTCGTCGGCATCTCCAGTGTGCCGACGACCGACTGGGCCCAGGTCTTCCGGGCCCTGGCGAACACCGATCTGACGATCCAGGGCGTCGCCCTGCCCGGCACCGCGCACCACGCCTCCGCGGCGGACCCGGCGAGCGCTCCCCGAGGGCCCGTCGCCGGGCCCTCGGGACCACCTCGGCTGAGCACGACACCTCCCAGCGTCCTGAATCTCAACGCGTACCTCCTCTACGCACTCGGCAAGGCCGCCCGCCGCCGGCTCACCGAGCGTCTCGCCGCGCACAACCTGCGGTTGTGGCACCTGACCGTGATGGCGCTCGTCGCCGACCTGGGCCCGCAGATGAAGACCGTCCTCGCCGCCCGGCTCGACATGAACTCCAGCGACCTCGTGAAGATCGTCAACGATCTGGTGCGGACCGGCCACGTCGACTGCGCCCGGGACCCGGCCAACCGGCGCCGGGTCCTCGTCCGCCTGACCCCCGAGGGCCGGGCCTGGCTGGCCCGTCTCAACGCGGAGATCGCCGCGACGGACGACGAGGTCCTCGCCCCGCTGAACGAGGAGGAGCGGACCCAGCTCGCCTCGCTGCTCCGACGGGTCCACCGGCACCTCGAACCGAGCCCGGCGGGCGTGGTCCACGACCCGCCGCTGGACGTGGAGATCCTGGCCGGCGGCTCCGACGAGGACGGCCGCATCGACTGGACGCACTCCGCGCAGGAGTTGGCCCTTTTCGTCGAGTCCCGGCGCCCGCTGCTCCCGACCGCCTTCACCCACCACGCCGGCCGGCGGCTCGACGTCCTCGCGGCGACGGTCTCCCAGGGCCTCTACTCCGGCGAGCCGGGCCTCATCCTGAGGACCGGGGACGAGGGCGTGGTCGTCGTCGCCGGAGCGGATCACGGCGGCGCCGGACGGCCCGGTCTCGTGCTGCGCCAGGTGCGGGCCGAAGGGGACGGCGAGTCCCGCGCCGAGGAGTACTTCGGCGCGGGACGGGTGTGACGGAGGAAGCGGACGCGGAAGCGGGCCGGACCGGCGGTGTGCCGGTCCGGCCCTCCGGCACTCAGGCGCCGCGGCGCACGAGCGTCCAGAGGCGGTGGTCCCAGCCCACGTCGGCGCGGGAGAGCACCGTCAGACCCGCGCTCCCGGCCAGGGCCTCGATCGCCTCCGCGTCACGCACCCCGGAGCCGAACGCGCACTTGAGGCGCAGGTGGTTCAGCGCCTCCTCCATGTCCTCGGGGTCGCCGGTCGCGATCTGCTCGACCAGGAGCAGCGTGCCGTCCGGCGCGAGGGCTCCGGCCGCCTCCGACAGGGTGTGCGCCGCGTCCTCGTCGGCCTGCCACTCCAGCTGACGCGACATCAGCAGCGTGCGCGTGCCCGCCGGTACGGCTCCGGACCCGGCGACCAGGTCGATCCGGGGCAGCAGCTCCGCGTCGAGGATCGCCTCCCGCAGCACCCGGAGCACCGAGGGCATCGCGAGGATCCGCGCCCGCAGTTCCGGGTGCTCCTTGACCAGGGTCTCGACGACCGTGGCGACGCCGTGGCCGGTGGCGGTCAGCTCGGTGACGGCCGACCAGCCGTGGGCGCGCAGCACGCCGGGGGCGATCCAGCGGGCCTCGTCCTCGACGGCGGCGCGCGCGGTGTCGGCGATCCGGGACTCCCGGGCCAGTTCCTCGGTCAGGGTGCGGCCCGCGAGGGTGCGGTAGCCGGCCCGGCCGGTGCGTACGGTGTGGAGCAGGCCGGAGAGGGAGGCGTCGAGCGCGGCCTGGGCGCCCTCCAGGTGGTACTCCTCCGCCGAGTGGTCGTCCTCGACCAGCTCCTCGCTGATCGGGGTGAGGCTGTAGTGGCCCTCGCCGTCGGTGGCGAGCAGTTCGATCCCGACGAGGTAGTCGAGGAGGGCCCGGAGGGTGGACGGGTCGGCCTCGGCCCTGCGGGCCAGTTCGTCGGCGTGCCGCACGCCGCGGTCGACCAGGTCGAAGACGCCGAGGGTGACGGCGGTCCGGATGGCGTACGGGGGTGCCAGGTCGGTCAGCTGGTGCAGCCGCTCGTGCGCGTCGTCCTCGTCGTCCTCCACCGCCGGGACGGCGTCGGCGGGCACGTCCTCGGCCGGGGCCTCGGCGGAGACGGCGGGCGCGGTGCGGCGCCAGTACCCGGTGATGTGCGTCTGCTCGCGCGGGACCTGACGCTCCGTCGCCAGGTGGCGGCGGATTCCCTTGAGGGTGACGGCCTCGCCCGCGACCCAGGCGAAGACGGTGCCGGGCAGCCACTCGGCGGTGCGCAGGGCCTGCTCCAGGAGGTCGGTGGTGCCGGCCGGGGCGCCCTTCCGGGAGAGCCAGACGATCTCGGCGTCGGCCTCGGTGGGCAGCTCCTGGCGGTGGCTGTCGTCGCCGACCTCGATGAAGACGCGGGCCTTGGTGCCCGACGGCATCTCGGCGAGCCAGCGGCCGATGGCGGGCAGGGCGGTCTCGTCGCCGACGACGAGGATCCAGTCGGCTCCCTCGGGGTGGCTGTGGGACATCTTCGGTCCCGCGATCCAGGCGCTGTCGCCGGGGACGGCGTTCTCGGCCCAGGTGGAGGCGATGCCGCCGTCGTGGCGGACGAAGTCGAAGTCGATCTCGCCCTGGTCGGGGTCGTGGCGGACCGGGGTGTAGTCCTTGGCGACGGGCCGCCCGTCCGACCAGTCGAGGCTGCTCACCTGCTGCCGGGGCAGGACGAGGCGCCCGGTCTCGTCGGCGAAGAAGAACTTCACGTGGTCGTCGAAGCCCTCGGTGCGCAGGGCGGGCAGTTCCAGGCCGTCCTTGACGAAGGCGTCGAGCTGCGGCCCGCCGAGGGTGAGGCGGCGCATCCCGGGGGTGATGTTCTCGGCGCGCAGGACGGTCAGCTCGCGCAGCACGATGGGGAAGGTGACGACCGAGCGGGGGCTGCGGGTGGGCATGGGTACTGCTCCTTCGTGCGCGGCGCCGGGCGGGCGCCGCGGGACGGACCTGCGGGCCGGGCGGACCGGTGGCGCGGTGCGCCCGGCCCGCCCGGCCCGTGAGGGTGGCGGTGGTTGCTCCCCGAAGGGAGCGGGGGTCACTTGCCGGCGACGGCCCCGGCGAGGATCGGCGTCAGCTTCTCGACGATCCAGGGGGCGCTGAGGGCGTCCGGGTAGGCGACGGCGGAGGAGAGGGTGTTCTCCGAGGGGATGACCGCGTAGTGCTTGCCCTTGACGACCTTGAGGGACTGGAAGAGCTTGTTGCTCTCCAGTTCCTTGGCGCTGAGCAGGCCGTTGTCACCGAAGGGGTAGGTCATGAGGAGGACGTCGGCCTCCAGCTCGTCCAGCTTCTCCAGGCTGACGGCGTTCTTGTCGGCCGTGTAGGTCTTGGCCTTGTCCGTCTTCTTGAAGCCGAGCTGCTCGAAGACGCCCGGGTCCTGGTCGGCGTAGGACATGAAGGTGATCTGCTCGGGGTGGACGACCGCGTAGGTGTACGTCTTGCCCTTGAACTCGGGGTGCGCGGCGGCCGCGTCGGCGGTGGCCTTCTCGTTGGCGGCGATGACCTTCTCGGCCTCGGCACTCATGCCGAGCGCCTTGGCGGCGGTCTTCAGGCGCTCCTGCCAGGTGAGGGTGTCGGAGTGCGCCTTGTCGGAGAAGGTGACGACCGGGGCGATCGGCGCGAGCTTGGCGTAGTCGGCGTCCATCGACCAGGTGTTCATGCCGAGGATGACGTCCGGGGCCTCGGCGGCGATGGCCTCGTAGTCGGTGCCGTCGGTGTCGTCGTACGTCTTGAGCTTGCCGGCGCCGAGCTTGTCGATGGCGCGCTGCTTGTACTCGGGGACGGGGCCGCCGTCCTCGGCGTCCGGGGTGATGACCGGGACGAGGCCGAGGGCGAGGGCGATGTCGGTGTCGCCGTCGGAGACGGTGGCGACCTTGAGCGGCTTCTTCTCGACCTCCGTCTTGCCCCAGGCGTTGGGGAGGGTGACGGGGAAGGCGGCCTCGGCGGCGGGCGCGGTCGCGCCGTCGGAGGGCTTCGCGCCGTCGGTCTTCGCCTCGTCCTTGCCGCCGCAGCCGACGAGGAGGGCGCCGCACGCGGCGGCGGCGAGGAGGGTACGGGCGGCGGAGCGCCGGGCGAGCGGTCTGGCAAGGCGGTTCATGGTCAGTTCTCCTGCGGGTGGTGACGGCGGCCGAGGGGGAAGATCTGCGGCCGTGCGGTGAGGGGGTGGGGTACGACGAGGCAGCGGAGGCCGAAGACCTCGGCCACGGTGCTCTCGTCGAGGACCTCGTCGGGCGGGCCCTGCCGGATGACGCGTCCGTCGCGCATGGCGACGATCGTCGAGGCGTACAGGGCTGCCTGGTTGAGGTCGTGGGAGACGAGCACGATGGTCTTGCCCGTCTGTTCGTTGAGGTCTGCGAGGAGGTCCATGACCTCGATCTGGTGCGCGACGTCCAGGTAGGTGGTGGGTTCGTCGAGCAGCAGGGTGGGGGTGTCCTGGGCGAGGGCGAGGGCGATCCACACGCGCTGGCGCTGGCCGCCGGAGAGCTGGTCGACCGGGCGGTCGACGAGCTCGGCGGTTCCGGTGGCCAGGAGCGCCTCGGCGATGATCACGTCCTCGTGCGCGTCGCGGCGGCGGCCGAACTGGCGGTGCGGGTGGCGGCCGCGCCAGACGAGGTCGCCGACGGTGATGGACTCCGGGGCGACCGGCGACTGCGGCAGGACGCCGAGCCGGCGCGCCACCTCGCGGGTGGGGAGGCGGTGGATGTCGGAGCCTTCGAGGAGGACCGATCCGGCGGCCAGCGGCAGGAGGCGGGCGATGGACTTGAGGAGGGTGGACTTGCCGCAGGCGTTGGGGCCGACGAGCGCGGTGATCCTGCCCTTCTCGATCTGGAGGTCCAGACCCTCGATGACGGGCGTCCTGCCGTACCCGGCGCTGATGCCGCGGGCTTCGAGCTGGTGGGGAGCGGTGGCTTCCGGGCTCTCGGTCTGCGGGGTCACGGTGTGGGTCACGAGGCTCCCTGCCTGCGTCGAAGGATCAGCCAGACGAAGTAGGGGGCGCCGAGCAGCGCGGTGAGCACACCGGTGGGCACCGGGCTGATCACCGGTGCGTGCTGGGCGAGGACGTCGGCGCCGAGGACGATGACGGCGCCGATCGCCGGGGCGAGGAGCGTGGAGCGCTCGGATCCCACCAGTCGGACGGCGATGGGGCCGCTGACGAGGGAGACGAAGCCGATGGGTCCGACGACGCTGGTGGCGAGGGCCGCGGCGGCGGCGCCGACGAGCAGGACGCCGACGCGGGAGGCGGTCACCCGGGTGCCGAGGCCGGCGGCGAAGCCGTCGCCCAGGGTGAGGGTGGCGAGGGGCCGGGCGAGGAGGAGGGCGGCGAGCGCGCAGGCGGCGAAGCCGACGGCGAGGGTGGTGACGCCGTCCCAGTCCGCGTCGTTGGTGGTGCCGACCGTCCAGCGCAGGGCGATGGCGAGGCTCTGCTGGTCGGCCACGAGGAAGAGGTAGTTCGTGTAGGCGGTGCAGACCGCGCTGAGCCCGATGCCGACGAGCACGAGGCGGTACGTGTCGACCCCGCCGCGCCAGCTGAGCGCCTGGACGGCGGCGACGAGGACGAACGAGCCGATGACGGCGGCGACGGGGACGCCGAGGGTGAAGGCGGCGGGCGCGTAGAGCAGCGCGGTCGCGGCGCCGGCTCCGGCTCCGGCGGAGATGCCGACGATGTCGGGGGTGGCGAGCGGGTTCCGGATCAGCCGCTGGTAGAGCGAGCCGGCCAGGCCGAAGAGGGCTCCGGCGAGGAGGGCGGAGAGCGCCCTCGGCATCCGCAGCTGGAAGATCATGTAGTCGGCGAGGCCGTCCCGCAGTCCGAAGGCGGCGGGGAGGACGTCGGCGGGGTCGAGCCGGCCGATGCCGCCGAGCAGCACGGAGGCGGTGGTGAGTCCGAGGAGCGCGACGGTGAGCACGGAGGCGGTCACCGTGGCGCGGCGGTCGCGGGCGCGGCGGTCGGTGCGCAGGCGCGCGACGACGGCGTGCGTGGTCGGGGAGTCCGGCTTCGGGGGCCGGAGGTCGAGTGAGGTCATCACATCCGCACCAGGTCGCGTCGGCGGGCGAGCCAGACGAAGAAGGGCGTGCCGATGATGGCCGTCATGAGGCCCACCTGGACCTCGCCGTGGTCGAGGACGAGCCGGCCGGCGGTGTCGGCGCCGGTCAGGAGGACGGCGCCGACCGCCATGGAGATCGGCAGCGACCAGCGGTGGTCCGGTCCGACGAGGAGCCGTGCGCAGTGGGCGGCGACCAGTCCGACGAAGGCGACGGGGCCGACGGCCGCGGTGGCGGCGGCACAGAGCAGGACGGCGACGGCGGCGGCGGTGAGGCGGGCGCGTTCGACCCGGACGCCGAGGGCGCGGGCGGTGTCGTCGCCGAGGCCGAGGATGTTGAGGGTGCGGCCGAGGGGCAGCGCGAGGAGGAGTCCGACGAGGACGAAGGGCAGGAGCTGGCTCAGGACCTCCGCGCGGCCGGTGAGCTGACCGACCGACCAGAAGCGCAGGTGGAAGAAGGCCTCCTTGTCGCGGACGACGAGGAGGGTGATGAGGGAGGACATCACCGCGGCGAGGGCGACGCCGGCGAGGACGAGGCCGACGGCCGAACTCCCCGCGTCGGTGCGCGTCCCGATGAGGTAGACAAGGGTGGCGGTGACGGAGGCGCCCAGGAGGGCGAGCCAGAAGTAGTCGCCGGTGTCGGTGACACCGAGGAGCATGATGCCGAGGACGACGAACATCGAGGCGCCCTGTTCGACGCCGAGGATGCCGGGGTCCGCGAGGGGGTTGGCGGTGAGGGCCTGCATGACGAGACCGGCGGCGCCGAGCGCCGCGCCGACGGCGAGGCCGAGGAAGGTGCGGGGGATGCGCTCGGTCCACAGGACGTGCGTGTCGAAGGCCTGTTCACCGGGGTTGAGCAGGATGCGGACGACCTCCAGGGGGGAGATGTCCCGGGCGCCGAGTCCGATGCTCGCGACGAGGGTCGCGAGGACCGCGGCGACGGCGAGGACGGACACGATCGTGCCCCGCGAGGTCCGGGTGCGGGCCGGGGGGTCACCCGGCGGTATGTCCTGCACCGGGGGTTTCACCACCGATAGGGGCGGTTGCGTCATGTGGCGTCCTTGTTCTCACTGCTCGTACGGCTACTTAGGTTACCCTTGCCTAACCTTCGAGGATCCAACTCGGAGGCCGACCGATCACACCGAGGGGTCGCGGGCCGACCGCCTCTCAGACACCGGGGGGTGGCCCGCATGACCGACCGCACGACGGGCGCGACGGACGAGATCGCCATCACGGCGACGGGCCATCCGACGCATACGCACGACTACCACCAGCTGCTTTACGCGCCGCTGGGGCGGATCACCGTCACCACGCCGGACGGCGAGCACGAGCTGGCCTCCCCCATGGCGCTGTGGCTCCCGGCCGGCACGCCGCACAGCGCCGCGTTCGATTCCGGATCCCTGGTCCTGACCGAGTCGTTCACCCCCGCGCTGCACGACCTGCCGTTCACCCGGACCACCCTGATCCGGCTCGACGAGACCGCCCTGCGCCACCTGCTCGCCCGCACCCGCGGCGGCGGATCGGAGGTCGACGACGACGCCATGTTCGCGGTGCTGACCTGCGCCAGGACCGACGGCGACGCCCGGCTTCCGCTGCCCCGCCCCACCAGCGAGGCGGCCCGCACCGTCGCGGGAACCCTGCTCCGCAGACCCGACGACCAGCGCACCGCGACGGAATGGGCCGAGAGCCTCTACGTGAGCGCGACCAGCCTGCGCCGGGCCTTCCGCGCCGAGACCGGGATCGCCTTCTCCGAGTGGCGGACCCGGGTCCGCCTCAACCACTCGCTCGCGCTGCTCAGCCGGGGGCATCAGGTCGGCGCGGTCGCCGCCAAGGTCGGATTCACGAGCACGAACGGTTACATCCTGGCGTTCAGGCGACACTTCGGGCGTACCCCGGGTGTCTGGATCAAGGAGCACGAAGGGCACCCCTCCGGACCTTCCCGGCGGGTTCCGGGCGTCCCCTCCGCGCGAAAGTCGGCCACCAGGGGGTGACTTGACAGTCACCGCACCCTAGGTGATTTTAGGTAAGCCTTACCTAAACGCCCAGCTCCTGGGCGCCCCCCCATTGACCCGACCCCCCACGGCCCCCGAGCCCCGCCCCGCAGGGCGCG
Source organism: Streptomyces sp. NPDC004435 (assembly GCF_042873895.1). NCBI lineage: Bacteria > Bacillati > Actinomycetota > Actinomycetes > Kitasatosporales > Streptomycetaceae > Streptomyces > Streptomyces sp. NPDC004435. The sequence goes on from NZ_JBIAMB010000018.1 coordinate 11,286, forward strand.
GCAGGCGGGCCGCCCCGGCGCGAGGAGAGACCCATGACCGCGACCAACCCCTTCGAGGACGACGACGCCCGCTACTACGTGCTCGTCAACGCCGAGAACCAGCACTCGCTCTGGCCGGCCTTCGCGGAAGTCCCGGACGGCTGGACCGTGGTGCACGGCGAGGACTCCCGGCAGGGCTGTGCCGCGTACACCGAGGAGCACTGGACGGACCTGCGTCCGGCCAGCCTCGCCGCCCGCTCCTGAGCCGGACTCCCGTCCGGCGCGAGCCGGGCGCCCGCTCCCGGGCGCCGTCGCGCGCCGGACGGGAGCGGGCCGCGCGCGGCCGCCTCACGCCAGGACGCGGGTGAGGATCCGGGAGCCGCGCGCGGGGTCGAGGGCCGCCCGCCACGCGGGCGGCGCCTCCTCCTCGCGGCCGGCGGCGAATCCGTGCCGCAGGAACAGCAGCCCGCTGCCGACGGTCGCCGCGAAGACCCGGGCCGCGCCCCGCGCGCCCGCCTCGCGGAGCACGGCGTCGAGCAGCGCGGAGCCGATGCCCCGACCCTGATGCCCGGGCGCCACGCAGAAGTTGTAGAGCACGACCGCCACCCGGCCCCGCGCGTCCGCGCAGGGCCGGAGTCCCACACAGCCCACCAGACCTTCGGCACCCGCTTCCACGACCAGGAAGTCCGCCGCGCGGAGGGCCAGTTCGTCGAGCGTCCGGTCGCGCAGGGCACCCTCGCGCACGAACGGCCGCGACAGCCGGTGGACCGCGCCGGCATCCCCGGACCCGGCCGCCCTGACCTCGACGAGGGGCAGCGGGGGGTGCTGCTCCGGGCGGGACAGTGCAGTGTTCAACGTCTTCTCGCTCTCTGGACAACTGACGGATCGCCGTGAGTTCGCGGCTCGCGTTTGACTGCACGATAGCTACTTAGGTAAGCCTTACCTAACCAACCTTCATCCATCGGATCGGGAAGACGAGGACCCACCCATGGCCGACACGGCCGGACAGCAGACCTTCGCCCTGGAGCGGCTCACGCGTGACGTCGCCGACGTGCTCTACGTCGACGCCGAGGAGGTCGACCCGGACGAGAGCCTGCTCGACCAGGGCCTCGACTCGATCCGGCTCATGGCCCTGGTCGAGACCTGGCGGGCGGACGGCGCCGTGATCGGTTTCGTCGAACTCGCCGAGCGCCCCACCCTCACCGAGTGGGCCGCCCTCCTCGCGCAGCCGTCGGGAGCGTCCCGTGCGAGCCGGTGACCTCCTCATCGACATCAGCCCGCTGCGGGCCAGCCGCGACTTCCGGGCGATCTTCATCGCCCGGATCGTGTCCCTCTTCGGTCTCGGCATGGCCATGGTGGCGCTGGCCAAGCAGGTCTACGACCTGACGGGCTCCACCTTCGGAGTCGCCGTCTCCAGCATGATCATGAGCGTCACCGTCCTGCTCGGCTCCCTCTGGGGCGGCTGGGCGGCCGACCGCATGGACCGGCGGAAGCTGATCCTGTGGGGCCGCTCCTCCGCCGCCCTCGCCTTCGCCGGCCTCGCGGTCAACGCCTTCCTGACCGACCCTCAGCTGTGGACGGTCTACCTGTTCGTCGCCCTGGACGGACTCGCCACCGGCGTCAGCGTCACCGCCCTCATGGCCGTCGCCCCGACCCTGGTCCGGCCCGACCAACTGCCCGCAGCCGGCGCCCTGATCTCCCTCACCGGCGAACTCGGCTCGATCGCCGCCCCCTTCCTCGGCGGCGTGGTGCTCGCCCTGACCGGCGGCCCCGGACCGGTCTACGCCTTCACCGCCGTCACCACCGGCGTCACGACCCTGCTGCTCCTCAGGCTGCGCCCGCTGCCCCCGGTCAGGGACGACGACGAGGACGAGGACGGCGCCGGGGACTCCGGCTCGCCGCTCGCCGCCTTCCGGTTCGCCGTCCGCAACCGCGTCGTCGGCGGCCTGCTCGCCCTCGGCGGGATCAACGCGCTCTTCAGCATGCCGGTCGTCGTCTTCCCCGAGCTGGTGGACAAGCGGTTCGGCGGCGGCGAGATGATGCTCGGCCTGCTGTACACCGCCCCGGCCGTGGGCGCGATCCTCGTCTCCGCCACCAGCGGCTGGATCGCCCGCGTCGCCCGTCCCGGACGCCTGCTGCTCACCGCCGCCTTCACCGGCGGTCTGGCCATCCTCGGCTTCGGCCTCAGCGGCAGCCCCGCGCTCGCCTTCGCGATGCTGGCCGTGGGCGGCGCCGCCGGCACGGTGTACGAGATCCTCGAGTACGCCCTCGTCCAGCACAACACCCCGGACCGGCTGCGCGGCCGCATGGTCAGCGTCCTCACCGCCCAGGGCACCACCGGCGGCATCGCGGGCGACGTCGAAGTCGCCTTGGTGGCCAAGTGGTTCAGCCCGGCCGGCGCCGCCGTCGTGAACGGCGTGGTGTGCACGGCCGCGGCCGTGGTCGTCGCCCTCACGGTCCCCGGACTGCGGCACGCGACCCTCCCCGAGGAGGAGCCCGAGGACGACGGTCCGCCCGGGGACGACGGCCTCGTGAAGACGCCCGCCACCGCCGAGCGGATCGACGCCGCGGGCCCGGCCGGCGGCTGACCCCGCCTCCACGGGGTGCCGCCGTCGCCGCCCCTCCCTCCCCCGCCCCCACTCTCTCCGTCCCGTCCCGCGTCCGGCCCCCGGCCGCCGCGGGTGAACCCTGGAGCAAGATCCATGACCGAGCGTGCCCAGCGACGCCTCGCCCTGACCGGGGCCCAGACCGGAGTCTGGTACGGCCAGCGGCTCGACCCCGACTCCCCGGTCTACAACGTCGGCCAGTACGTCGCCGTCGACGGGACGCTCGACGCGGACCTCTTCGCCACCGCCCTGCGCCGGGTCGTCGGGGAGTGCGAGGCCCTCACCGTCCGCTTCGAGGAGGACGCGCACGGACAGCCCGTCCAGATCCTCGCCGACGCGCCCCCGAGCGGCCCCGTCGTCACGGTCGTGGACCACCTGGGCGCCCCCGACCCGGAGGGCTCCGCGCTCGCCCTGATGCGCGCCGACATGGCCACCCCCGCCGACCCGGCCACCGCCCCGCTGTTCGCCTTCGCCCTCCACCGGATCGCCCCGGACCGCACGCTCTGGTACCAGCGCGTCCACCACATCGCGCTCGACGCCTACGGCTTCTCCCTGCTCTCCCGCCGCGCCGCCGAGGTCTACACGGCGCTCGCGCGCGGCGAGGACCCGGCCCCCTCGCCGTTCGGACCGCTCTCCGCCGTCGTGGAGGAGGAGGCCGCGTACCGCGACGACGAGCGGTGCGCCGCCGACCGCGCCCACTGGCTGGACCGGCTCGCGGACCTCGGCGACCACGAGCCGCTGGCCGGCGCCTCCTTCCCCGCCGCCCCCGGCTTCCTGCGCGCCGAGGCCGCGCTCTCCCCCGACGCCACCGCCGGGGTGCTCGCCCTGGCCCGCGCCGCGAAGGCCACCTGGGCGGACGTCGTGACCGCCGCCTTCGCCGCCTTCCTGCACCGCTCGACCGGCGACCGGGACGTCCTGCTCTCGCTGCCCGCGATGGCCCGCCTCGGCTCGGCCGCCCTCGCCGTCCCGGCGATGGTCGTCAACGTGCTGCCGCTGCGGGTCGCGGTCCGCCCGGACCTCCCCCTGGCCGGACTGGTCTCCGAGGTCGCCGCCGGCGTCCGCGACCTGCGCCGCCACCAGCGCTACCGCGCCGAGGACATCCGCCGCGACCTCGGCCTCGTCGGCCGCGACCGGGGCCCGCTCGGCCCGATGGTCAACGTCAAGGCCTTCGACAACGCCCTCGACTTCGCCGGCGCCCCCGGCACCGTGCACAACGTGGCCGCCGGACCGGTCGACGACCTCACCCTGGCCGTCCGCCACGATGCCGCCGCCGGCCTGATCTCCTTCGAGCTCGACGCCAACCCGCGCGCCTACGACACCGAGGGCCTGGACGCCCGCTGCGCCGAGTTCGTCCGCTTCCTGACCGAGGCCGTCGGCGCCGCCCCCGACACCCCCGTGGGCCGCCCCGACCTCCTCGACGCCACCGCCCTGCGCGCGCTCGCCGAGCGGGCCGCCGCGACCACCCGCGAGATCCCGTCCGGCACCGTCGTCGACGCCTTCGCCGCGCGGGTACGGGAGCACCCCGAGGCCGTCGCCCTCGTCGCGGGCGCCGAGGAGCTCACGTACGCGGAACTCGACGCCCGGGTCGACCGGCTGGCCCGGCTGCTCGCCGCGCGCGGTGTGGGCCCCGAGCGGTTCGTCGGCATCGCCCTGCCGCGCGGCGCCGAACTCGTCGTCGCCCTGCTCGCCGTCCTCAGGGCCGGCGGCGCCTATCTGCCGCTCGACCTCGAATACCCGGCCGAGCGGCTGGAGTTCATGGTCCGCGACGCACGCCCGGTCTGCGTCCTCACCACCCTGGCCGCCGCGCCGGACGCCCCCGACGTCCCGGGCACCGAGACCCTCGTCCTGGACTCCCCCGACGCCCTGTCGGCCCTCGCCGACCTCGCCGACCTCGCCGACGGGCCCGCCGCGCCCCTTCCGGCGCCGGACGGCGCCCACCCGGCGTACGTCATCCACACCTCGGGCTCCACCGGGCGCCCCAAGGGCGTGGTGATCCCCCACTCCGCGCTCGCCAACTTCCTGCGCATGCAGGCCCACGAGCTGGCCATGGAGCCCGGCGACGGCCTCGTCGCCGTCACCACCGTCTCCTTCGACATCGCGGCCCTGGAGCTCCACGTCCCGCTGATCAGCGGCGCGGCGGTCGTCCTCGCCGACCGCGACACCGTCCGCGACCCGGCGGCCCTCGCCGCCCTCGTCGAGGCCCACCGGCCGGCCGTGATGCAGGCGACGCCGTCGCTGTGGCACGCCCTCCTGGAGGAGGGCGCCCCGCGCGCCCTCGCCCGCACCAAGGTCCTCGTCGGCGGCGAGGCCCTGCCCGCCGCCCTCGCCGAACGCCTCGCCCGCACGGCCGCCTCCGTCACCAACGTGTACGGGCCGACCGAGGTGACCGTCTGGGCCACCTCCTCCGTCCTCTCCCCCGACCACACCGGCACCCCGGACATCGGCCTGCCGTTCTGGAACACCCGCGCCCACGTCCTCGACTCCGCGCTCCGCCCCGTCCCGCACGGCCGCCCCGGCGAGCTGTACCTGTCGGGCGAGCAGCTGGCGCGCGGCTACCTCGGCCGTCCGGCCCTCACCTCCGAGCGGTTCGTCGCCGACCCGTACGGCCCCCCCGGCTCCCGCATGTACCGCACCGGAGACCTCGTGCGCCGCCGCCCCGACGGCGTCATCGACTTCCTCGGCCGCGCCGACGACCAGGTCAAGGTCCGCGGCTTCCGCATCGAACTCGGCGAGATCGAGACCGCCCTGACGGACCGTCCGGAAGTGGACCGGGCGGTGGTCGTGGTCCGCGAGGACATCCCCGGCTCCCCGCTGCTGGTCGGCTACGTGACCGGCGCGAGCGGCTCCGCCCCCGACCCGGCCGGGCTGCGCACGGCGGTCGGCGAGCGGCTGCCCGCCCACATGGTGCCGTCCGCCGTGGTCGTCCTCGACGCCTTCCCGCTCACCGCGAACGGCAAGGTGGACCGGCGCGCCCTGCCCGCCCCCGACCTGGCCGGCCTCACCACGAGCACCGGCAGGACACCGCGCGACGCCCGCGAGGAGATCGTCGCCGGCGCCTACGCCGACGTCCTGGAGCTGGCCTCGGTCGGTCCCGGCGACGACTTCTTCGACCTCGGCGGCCACTCCCTGCTCGCCGCCCGGGTGGCGGCCCGCCTGCGCGCCGCGCTCGGCGCCGACTGCGGCGTGCGGGACGTCTTCGAGGCCCGCACCCCCGCGGCCCTCGCCGAGCGCCTCGCCGCCCGCACCGCCACCGGCCCCCGCCCCGCGCTCACCGCCGGGCAGCGGCCCGACGTCCTGCCGCTCTCCGACGCCCAGCACCGGCTCTGGTTCCTGCACCAGCTCGAAGGCCCGAGCGCCACCTACAACATCCCCTTCGTCGCCCGCTTCGGCACGCTCCTCGACCCGGAGGCCCTGGACGCGGCCCTCGGGGACGTGGTGGCCCGGCACGAGGCGCTGCGCACCGTGTTCGCGGAGCGCGACGGTGAGCCGTACCAGCGGATCCTCGACCCGGCCGACGCCGGGGTGCGGCTCCGTGTGGCGCAGACCGCCCCGGACCGCGTGGACGCGGCGGTGGCGGCGTCCCTCGGCCACCTCTTCGACCTGTCGGCCGAGGCGCCGGTGCGGGTCACCCTGGTCCGCGACGCCGAGCGCGAGGCGGACGCCCTGGTCGTGCTGCTGCACCACATCGCGAGCGACGAGTGGTCGATGGGACCGTTCCTCCACGACCTCGAACACGCCTACGCGGCCCGGCTCCGGGGCGAGGCACCCGAGTTCGCCCCGCTGCCGGTGCAGTACGCCGACTTCGCGCTCTGGCAGCGCGCGGCCCTCGGCGACCCTGCCGACCCGGAGTCCCCGGCCGCCCGGCAGGCCGCGCACTGGCGCGAGGCGCTCGCCGGCCTGCCGGCCGAAGCCACCGCGCCCACCGACCGGCCCCGCCCCGCCGAGCCCGACAACGCGGGCCGCATGACGCACCACGCGGTGCCCGCCGCCCTCGCCTCCGGCATCCGCCGGCTGGCGCGCGACTCCGGCACCAGCGTCTTCATGGTCGTCCACGCGGCCGTCGCCACCCTGCTCCACCGGCTCGGCGCCGGCGACGACATCCCACTCGGCAGCCCGGTCGCCGGCCGCTCCGACCCGGCCCTCGACGGCCTCGTCGGCTTCTTCGTGAACACCGTGGTGCTGCGCGCCGACCTGTCCGGCGACCCGACCTTCGCGACCCTCCTGGAGCGGGTGCGCGCCACCGACCTGGCCGCGCTCGACCACGCCGACCTGCCCTTCGACGCCGTCGTGGAGACGGTCAACCCGGAGCGCTCCCTCACCCGGCACCCGCTCTTCCAGACCATGGTGTCGCACAGCACCGTCACCCAGGACGTGCGCGCCCTGTTCGGCCTGGACGCCACCGTGGACCGGACCGACCCGGGCGTCACCAAGTTCGACCTCGACATCACCTTCTCCGACAGCGCCCACGGCGACGAGCTCGACCTGGAGGTCTTCTCCTCGTCCGCCCTCTTCGACGCGGCGACGGCCGACGCGCTGGCCGGCCGGCTGCTGCGCCTCCTGGAGCAGGCCGTCGCGGCCCCGGACACCCCGGTCTCCGCGTACGAGCTGCGCTCCGGTGAGGAGCGGGCGCTCCTGGAGCGGTGGAACGACACCGCCGTCGACCACCCCGCCGCCGGCGTCGTGGAGATCCTGGCCGGGCGCGTCCGGGACACCCCGGACGCCACCGCCCTGGTCTGCGGCGACCTGCGGCTCAGCTTCGCCGAGCTGGACGAGCGGGTCACCCGGCTCGCCCTGCTGCTCGCCGCGGAGGGCGCGGGACCCGACGCCGTCGTGGCACTCGCCGTGCCCCGCTCGGCGGAGTCCGTCGTCGCCGCCTTCGCCGTCCTGAAGGCCGGCGGCGCCTATCTGCCGCTCGACCTGGACCACCCGGAGGAGCGTCTGGCGTACATGCTGGACGACGCCGCTCCCGTCTGCGTCGTCACCACCCGGGCCGTGGACGACCGGGTCCCGGTCACCCCCGGCGCGACCCGGCTCGTCCTGGACGATCCCGCGGTACGGGACCGGCTCGCCGCCGCCGACGGCCCGGCGCCCGCCGCGCCCCGCCCGGACGACCTGGCGTACGTCATCTACACCTCGGGCTCCACCGGCCGCCCCAAGGGCGTCGGTCTGCACCACGCCGGTCTGACGAACCTGTACCGGGACCACGAGCGGCAGCTGTACCGCCCGGTCGCCGACCGTCTCGGGCGGCGGGTACGGGCCCTGCACACCGCCTCGTTCTCCTTCGACTCCTCGTGGGAGCAGCTGCTGTGGCTGATCGCCGGCCACGAGCTGCACGTCCTCGACGAATACGGGCGCCGCGACGCCGACGCCGTCGTCGCCCACGTGCGGGAGGCGCGGATCGACGCGCTCGACGTCACCCCGTCGTACGGCCGCCACCTCCTCGACGCGGGCCTGCTCGCTGGAGCGCACCGGCCGCCGCTGTTCCTGCTCGGCGGCGAGGCCGTGCCGCCCGCGCTGTGGACGGAGCTGCGCGCGGTCCCCGGCGTGGAGACGGTGAACTACTACGGTCCCACCGAGTTCACGGTGGACGCCCTGGTCGCCCGGGTGACCGACTGCGCGACGCCGGTGGTCGGCCGTCCCCTGGACAACACCCGGGCGCACGTCCTGGACGCCCGGCTGCGTCCGGTGCCGCCCGGCGTCCCGGGCGAGCTGTACCTCGCGGGTGTCCAGAACGCCCGCGGCTACCTGGGCCGGCCGGTGCTCACCTCGGAGCGGTTCGTCGCGGACCCGTACGGTCCCGCCGGATCCCGCATGTACCGCACGGGCGACCTGGCGCGCCGTCGCGCCGACGGCCTGATCGAGTTCCTGGGCCGCGCCGACGACCAGGTGAAGATCCGCGGCTTCCGCGTCGAACTCGGCGAGATCGAGGCGGAACTGACGGCATGCGAGGAGGTCGCCTCGGCTGCCGTCCTGGTCCGCGAGGACACGCCCGGCGTGCCGCGCCTGGTGGCGTACGTCACCGGCGGCGCCGACCCGGACGCGGTGCGCCGCGAGGTCGCCTCCCGCCTGCCGGAGTACATGCTCCCGGCGGCGGTCGTCGCCCTGGACGTCCTGCCGGTGAACGTCAACGGCAAGCTGGACCGGGCCGCGCTGCCCGTGCCCGAGGTGACGGCTGCGGCGCCGTCGCGGGCGCCGCGCGGCGAGGCGGAGGAGCGACTCGCGGAGGCGTTCGCCGATGCCCTGGGCCTCGCGTCGGTCGGCGCCGAGGACGACTTCTTCGCGCTCGGCGGCCACTCCCTGCTCGCGACGCGCCTGGTGGCCCGGGTGCGGGCGACGGGCCGCGCCTGCTCGGTGCGGGACGTCTTCGAGGCACGTACGGTCGCGGCGCTCGCCGCCCGGCTCGCGGAGCGGACCGGCCCCGCGCGGCCCGCCCTCGCCCCGACCGGAGCACGCCCCGAGCGGCTGCCGCTCTCGTACGCCCAGCGGCGGCTCTGGTTCCAGTACGACATGGACGGCGCGAGCTCCACCTACACCGTCCCCCTCGCGCTGCGGCTGCGGGAGCGCCCGGACGAGGAGGCCCTGCGCGCCGCGTTCGGCGACCTGGTGGCCCGGCACGAGGTGCTGCGGACCGTGTACGCGGCGGCCGACGGCGAGCCGTACCAGCGGATCCTGGCACCCGGCGAGGCCGAAGTGCCCTTCGCGGTACGGGAGGTGGCCCCCGGGTCGCTCGCGGACGCCGTGGAGGCGGCGGTCGCCGAGCCCCTGGGCCTGGAGGTCGAACTCCCGCTGCGGGTGACGCTGTTCGGGGCGGGCGACGACGGGCACGTGCTCGTGGTGCTGCTGCACCACATCGCGACCGACGAGTGGTCCACCGGACCGCTCCTCGCCGACCTGGACACCGCCTACACGGCCCGGGTCGCCGGCCGGACCCCGGACTTCCCCGAACTCCCCGTCCAGTACGCCGACTACGCCCTGTGGCAGCGCGAACTCCTCGGCGGGACGGCGGACACCGCCTCCCTCGCCTCCCGCCAGTCCGCCTTCTGGCGGGAGACCCTGGCCGGCCTCCCGGAGGAGCTGGCGCTCCCCACCGACCGGCCCCGGCCCGCCGTCCCGACCCACCGGGGCGACACGGTCACCGCCGAGCTCCCGGCCGGCCTCGCGGTCCGCCTCGACCGGCTGGCGGCGGACTCCGGCGCGACGATGTTCATGGTGGTGCACGCGGCCGTCGCGGCCCTGCTCCACCGGCTCGGCGCCGGCGACGACATCCCCCTCGGCACGCCGGTCGCGGGACGCGGCGACAGCGCCCTCGACGGGCTCGTCGGCTTCTTCGTCAACACGGCGGTGCTGCGCACCGACCTGTCCGGCGACCCGTCCTTCACGGAACTCCTCGACCGTGCCCGCACGGCGGGCCTCGCGGTCCTCGACCACGCCGACCTGCCCTTCGACGCCGTCGTGGAGGCCGTGGCACCGGTCCGCTCGCTCGCCCGCCACCCGCTGTTCCAGACGATGGTGGCGTACGAGGGCGGCGGCCCGGACCTGTCCCGGCTGCTCGGCACGGACGCCGGGGAGTTCCCGGTGCGGGGCGGCGCGGCCAAGTTCGACCTGGAGATCCTCTTCCGGCGCACCCGGAGCGCGGCCGGGGACGGCCTGACGCTCGGGGTGCGCTACGCGACCGACCTGTTCGGGCGCGAGGGCGCCGAGCGTCTGACGGAGCGGCTCGTCCGGCTCCTGGAGGCCGTGGCGGCCGCCCCGGGGGCACCTGTGTCCGCGGCGGCCCTGATGGGTGACGCCGAGCGGCGTGCGCTGGAGGGGTGGAACGCGACCGGGCGGGCCGTGGACGGTCCGGCGACCCTCGCGGACCTGGTGGCCGCGGGGGCGGAGAAGGCCCAGGGGCCGGCGCTCGTCTTCGAGGGCGAGGAGCTGTCCCGCGGCGACTTCGACGCACGCGTCAACCGCCTCGCCCGGCTCCTCATCGGCCGCGGTGTGGGACCGGAGTCCGTCGTCGCCGTGGCCCTGCCGCGCTCGCTCGACCTGCTGGTCGCGATCCACGCCGTCGTCCGGGCGGGCGGCGCCTACCTGCCGCTCGACCTCACCCTCCCCGCCGACCGCCTCACCCACATGACGGACACCGCGCGTCCGCTGTGCGTCCTGACGGACCTTCCGTCGCTCGGCGCGCTGCCGGCCGGCCTGGAGGCCGAGCCGGTGGTCCTCGACGCGCCCGAGGTGCGCGCGGAGCTGGACGGGCTGACGGACACCGGGATCACGGACGCGGACCGGCGGACGCCCCTGCTGCCCCGGCACCCGGCCTATGTCATCTTCACCTCCGGCTCCACCGGCCGCCCCAAGGGCGTCATGGTCGAACACGAGGCCATCGTCAACCGTCTGGCCTGGATGGAGGACACGTACCGGCTCTCGTCCGGCGACCGGGTCCTCCAGAAGACCCCGACCACCTTCGACGTGTCCGTCTGGGAGCTGTTCTGGCCGCTCACGCAGGGCGTGCCGCTCGTCGTCGCACGGCCGGACGGACACAAGGACCCCGAGTACCTGGCCGAGCTGATCCGCGAACAGCGCGTCACCGTCCTGCACTTCGTGCCGTCCATGCTCCAGGCGTTCCTCGACGCGACGGACGTGGCGGACTGCCCGAGCCTGCGGCTCGTCGTGTGCAGCGGTGAGGCGCTGCCGACGGAGCTCGTGGACCGGTTCCACGTCTCCGCCGGGGACCGCACGGTCGCCCTGGAGAACCTGTACGGCCCCACCGAGGCCGCCGTCGACGTCACCGCCGCCACCGCCCACCCCGGCGCCGTCACGGCCTCCGCCTCCATCGGCTCCCCCGTCTGGAACACCCGCGTCCACGTCCTGGACCACAGGCTCCAGCCGGTCCCGGTCGGTGTCCCCGGCGAGCTCTACCTCGCCGGCACCCAGCTCGCCCGCGGCTACCTCGCCCGCCCCGACCTCACCGCGGAACGATTCGTCGCCGACCCCCACGGACCCGCCGGCACCCGCATGTACCGCACCGGCGACCTCGTCGTCCGCCACCCCGACGGACGACTCCAGTACCTCGGCCGCACCGACGACCAGGTCAAGCTCCGCGGCCTGCGCATCGAACTCGGCGAGATAGACGCGGTCGTGGCGTCCGCCCCCGGCGTGACGCACGCGGTGACCCTGGTCCGCGAGGACCGGCCCGGCGTCCAGCGACTCGTGGGATACGTCGTCGGGGCCGGCGACGGCCCGGTCCCCGTGGACGCCGTGCGCGCCCACGCGGCGTCCCGCCTGCCGGAGTACATGGTCCCGGCCGTGTTCGTGGAGATCCCGGCCGTGCCGCTCTCCCCCAACGGCAAGCTCGACCGCCGCGCCCTGCCCGCACCGCCCGACGCCGTCTCCGGGCCGTCGCGTGCTCCGAAGGACGCGCGGGAGACCCTCCTGCTCGGGATCGTCACGGCCGTCCTCGGCCGGGAGACGGCCGGTGTCGAGGACGACTTCTTCGACCTCGGCGGCCATTCCCTCCTCGCCGCCCGTGCCGCGAGCCGGATCCGGACCGCGCTGGGCGTGGAGTGCTCCGTACGGGACGTGTTCGAGGCGCGGACGGTCGCGGCGCTCGCCGCGCGGCTCGCGGAGCGGACCGCCTCCGGTCGGCCGGCCCTCGTCCCGGTCACGGCACGGCCCGAGCGGCTGCCGCTCTCGTACGCGCAGCGGCGGCTGTGGCTCTTCGACAGCGTGCGGGGGCCCGGTACCGCGTACAACGTGCCCTTCGCCGTGCGCCTGGACGGACCGGTCGATCCGGCGGCCGTACGCGCCGCGGTGGAGGACGTGGTGGCGCGGCACGAGGTGCTGCGCACCGTGTTCGGCGAGGCCGACGGCGAGCCGTACCAGCGGATCCTGGCGCCCGGTGAGGCCGTGGTGCCGTTCACGGCGCGCCGCGTCCCCGCCGAGGCCCTGGCCGCCGAGGCGGAGACGGCCTCCCGGCACGTCTTCGACCTGGCCCGGGACGTCCCGGTGCGGGTGACGCTGCTCAGCGCGTCCGACGACGCCCATGTGCTCGTGGTGCTGCTGCACCACATCGCCACCGACGAGTGGTCCACCGGACCGCTCCTCGCCGACCTGGACACCGCCTACGCGGCGCGCGTCGCCGGACGCGCCCCGGAGTTCCCCGTACTCCCGGTCCAGTACGCCGACTACGCCCTGTGGCAGCGCGAACTCCTCGGCGACGAGGCGGCGTCGGACTCGACGGCGGCCCGCCAGGCCGCCTACTGGCGGGAGGCGCTCGCCGGAATCCCCGAGGAACTGGGCCTGTTCACCGACACCCCGCGTCCGGCCGCGCCGACGCACGGCGGCGACGTGGTGCCGTTCGGCGTCTCCGCCGCGACGGGAGCCGGGCTCGCCCGGATCGCCCGCGACTCCGGCGCGACGATGTTCATGGTGGTGCACGCGGCCGTCGCGGCCCTGCTCCACCGGCTCGGCGCCGGCGACGACATTCCGCTCGGCGCCCCGGTCTCCGGACGCGGCGACGAGCAGCTCGACGGGCTCGTGGGCTTCTTCCTGAACACGCTCGTGCTGCGCGCGGACCTGTCGGGAGAGCCGACCTTCGCCGAGCTGGTCGACCGGGTGCGGGACACCGGGCTCGCCGGGTTCGCCCACGCCGACCTGCCGCTCGAAGCGGTGGCGGAGGCGGTGGGCGCGGCCCGCTCCCAGACCCGCAACCCGCTGTTCCAGGCGATGGTGACGTACCACTCGGTGTCCACCGAGGTGGACTCGCTGCTCGGCGTCGCGGCCCGTGAACTGCCGGTGGAGATCGGCGGGTCCAAGGTCGACCTGGAGTTCGCGTTCGGCGGCTCGGAGGAGGACGGACGGATCGAGGGCGGTCTGCGGTACGCGACCGACCTCTTCGGCCGGCCGGGTGCCGAGCGGCTCGTGGAGCGGCTCGTCCGTCTCCTGGACGCGGTGGCGGCCGACCCGGGCGCCCCGGTCTCGTCGCTCGATCTGCGGGACGCGGAGGAGCGGCGTGCGCTGGAGGGGTGGAACGCGACCGGGCGGGCCGTGGACGGTCCGGCGACCCTCGCGGACCTGGTGGCGGCAGGGGCGGAGAAGGCCCAGGGGCCGGCGCTCGTCTTCGAGGGCGAGGAGCTGTCCCGCGGCGACTTCGACGCACGCGTCAACCGCCTCGCCCGGCTCCTCATCGGCCGGGGTGTGGGACCGGAGTCCGTCGTCGCCGTGGCCCTGCCGCGCTCGCTCGACCTGCTGGTCGCGATCCACGCCGTCGTCCGGGCGGGCGGTGCCTACCTGCCTCTCGACCTCACCCTCCCCGCCGACCGCCTCACCCACATGTGCGAGACGGCCCGGCCGGTCGCCGTGCTCACGGACGCGGTCTCGGCGCCGGACCTTCCGGCGGGGCTCGCGGCGGAGCGAATCGTGCTCGACTCGGCCGCCGTGGCGGCGGAGTGGTCGGGCGCGGACGCGGGCGCGGTGACGGACGCGGACCGGCGGGCGCCGCTGCTGCCGCGCCACCCGGCGTACGTCATCTTCACCTCCGGCTCCACCGGACGCCCCAAGGGCGTCATGGTCGAGCACGAGGCCATCGTGAACCGCCTCCAGTGGATGCAGGGCGCGTACGGGCTCACGCCGGCGGACCGGGTCCTCCAGAAGACGCCGACGACCTTCGACGTGTCCGTGTGGGAGCTGTTCTGGCCGCTCACGCAGGGCGTGCCGCTCGTCGTCGCACGGCCGGACGGACACAAGGACCCCGAGTACCTGGCCGAGCTGATCCGCGAACAGCGCGTCAGCGTGCTGCACTTCGTGCCGTCGATGCTGGCCGCGTTCGTCGCGGCGGTGGAGGTTTCGGAGTGCCCGAGCCTGCGGCTCGTGGTGTGCAGCGGTGAGGCGCTGCCGACGGAGCTCGTGGACCGGTTCCACGTCTCCGCCGGGGACCGGACGGTGGCCCTGGAGAACCTGTACGGCCCCACCGAGGCCGCCGTCGACGTCACCGCCGCCACCGCCCACCCCGGCGCCGTCACGGCCTCCGCCTCCATCGGCTCCCCCGTCTGGAACACCCGCGTCCACGTCCTGGACCACAGGCTCCAGCCGGTCCCGGTCGGTGTCCCCGGCGAGCTCTACCTCGCCGGAACGCAGCTCGCGCGCGGCTACCTCGCCCGCCCCGACCTCACGGCGGAACGATTCGTCGCCGACCCCCACGGACCCGCCGGCACCCGCATGTACCGCACCGGCGACCTCGTCGTCCGCCACCCCGACGGACGGCTCCAGTACCTCGGCCGCACCGACGACCAGGTCAAGCTCCGCGGCCTGCGCATCGAACTCGGCGAGATCGACGCGGTGCTCTCCGGGGCTCCCGGGGTGGCCCGTGCCGTCACGCTGGTCCGCGAGGACCGGCCCGGCGTCCAGCGGCTGGTCGCCTACGCCGTCCCGGCGGGCGACGCACCGCTCGACCCGGAGGCGCTGCGGGCGCACGCGGCGACGCGGCTCCCCGAGTACATGGTCCCGGGCGTGTTCGTGGAGATCCCGGCCGTGCCGCTCTCCCCCAACGGCAAGCTCGACCGCCGCGCCCTGCCCGCGCCGCCGGAGCCCCGCCGGGCCGCCGCGGCGCACGTGCCGGCGGCGGCCTCCGAGACCCCGGCCGAGCTGCTCGCGCGGCTGATGGCCGAGGTCCTGGGGCTGCCCGCGGTGGGCCCCGAGGAGAACTTCTTCGAGCTGGGCGGCGACAGCATCGTCTCCATCCGGTACGTCAGCCAGGCCCGCAAGGCCGGGTTCACGGTGACGGCCCGGCAGGTGTTCCAGCATCCGACGCCGGCCGGTCTGGCCGCCGTCGCCGCGCCCGCCGCCCCGGCGGGCACGGCCCCGGAGCGACCGGCCGAGCAGCCGACGGGGCCGCTGGTCCTGCCGCCGGTGGCGCGCTGGTTCGCGGAGCGCGGCGGTGCGTACCGCCGGTTCTGCCAGGCGCGTCTGGTGCTGCTGCCCGCCGGGGTGCGGCACGCCGATCTGGAGACCGCGCTCCAGGCGGTCCTGGACCGGCACGACGGGCTGCGGCAGGTGCTGACCGTGGCGCGGGCCGGGGTGTGGAGCGCCGAGATCGCCCCGGTCGGTTCGCTGACGGCGGGCTCCGTGCTGCGGACGGTGGACGCCGCCGGGCTCGACGCGCAGGCGCTGCGCGAGCTGGTGTCCCGCGAGTCGGACCGGGCGGCCGGAGAGCTGGACCCGGAGTCCGGCCGGACGGTGCGGGCCGTGCGCTTCGACGGCGGGCCCGGTGAGCCGGGCAGGCTGCTGCTGGTCGCCCACCACCTGGTGGTGGACGAGGTGTCGTGGCAGATCCTGCTGCCGGACCTGCGGGCCGCGTGCGAGGCGGCGGCGGAGGGGCGGACCCCCGCCCTCGACGCCGTGCCGACGGCGCTGCGCACCTGGACGGCGGGGCTGCTCGCCGAGGCGCACAGCGCGCGGCGGACCGCCGAGCTCGACCGGTGGCTCGCCGAGTCGGCGATCGGCGGGCGGCTCCTGACGGAGCGTCCGCTGGATCCGGCGCGGGACACGGTGGCGAGCGCGCGGCGGCTGACCGTGCGGCTCTCGGCCGAGCGCACCGGGCCGCTCCTGACGGCGGTGCCGCAGGCGTTCCACGGCACGGTCAACGACACGCTGCTCACCGCGCTCGCGCTGGCCGTGGGCGACTGGGCGGCCCGGCACGGGAAGCCGGCGGACGGTCTGACCGTGGAGCTGGAGGGCCACGGCCGGGAGCAGGACCTCGTCCCGGGCGCGGACCTGACGCGTACGGTCGGCTGGCTCACCGGCGTGTACCCGCTGCGGCTCACCGCGGACTCGTACGACGCGCGAGCGGTCGTGGGCGGGACGCAGGACGCCGGGGCGGCCCTGAAGGAGATCAAGGAGCGGATCCGCGGCGTCCCGGACGGCGGGATCGGCGCCGGGCTGCTGCGGTACGCCAACGCCGCCACCGCCGGGCTGTTCGACCCGGAGGACCGGCCGGAGATCCTGTGGAACTACCTGGGCCGGCAGACCGCCGCCCGGGAATCGGCCTGGGGGCCGGCCGGGGAGTCCGACGCGCTCGCCGTCGGCCCGGAGCCGGACGCCCCGCTCGCGTACCCCCTCCAGGTGGACGCGGAGGTGGAGCACGGCCCGGACGGGCCGGAGCTGGCCGCCTCCTTCCTGTGGGCGGGCGACGCCCTGTCCCAGGACACGGTCGCGCAGCTCGCGGACGGCTGGACGGCCGCCCTCGACGCGCTCGCCGCCTGGGCGGCGGGCGGGGTCACCGGCGGGCACACCCCGTCCGACCTCGACCTGCTCGACCTCGACCAGAACCAGATCACCATGCTCGAAGAAATGTGGAGGGCCCAGCAGTGACGCAGGCTCGTATCGAGGACATGCTGCCGCTGTCCCCCCTTCAGCAGGGCATGCTGTTCCACTCCGTCTACGACGACGGGGCGGCGGACGTGTACACCGTGCAGGTGTCGGTGGGGCTCGCGGGCCCCGTCGACGCCGACCGCCTGGAGCGGGCGGCGGCGGCGCTGCTGCGCCGGCACCCGAACCTGCGGGCCGGTTTCTGGCACGAGGGGGTGCCGCAGCCGGTGCAGTTCGTGCCGGCGGAGGTCTCCTTCGGCCTGGAGCGGGCCGATCTGACGGAGGCCGGCCCGAAGGGCGCGGCGGGCGCGTCGCCGGAGGACCGGCTCGCGGGGCTGCGGCGGGCGGAGCTGGCCCGCAGGTTCGCCCTGCACCGGCCGCCGCTGCTGCGCCTGGTGCTCGCGCGGATGGCGGAGGACGACCACCGGCTGGTGATCACGGTCCACCACATCCTGGTCGACGGCTGGTCGATGCCGCTGCTCGTCGGTGATCTGCTCGCGCTGTACGCGGCGGACGGCGACGCCTCCGGGCTGCCCGCGGTGCGCCCGTACCGCGCCTATCTGAAGTGGCTGAAGGAGCAGGACGCCCCGGCGGCGGAGGCCGCCTGGCGCGGGGCGCTGGCCGGGGTCGAGGAGGCGACGCTCGTCGCCGAGCCCGATCCGGCGCGCACTCCGGTGCGGCCGGGTGTCCGCTCGCTGGAGCTGTCGGAGGAGGCCACCGCCCGGCTGACGGCGGCGGCCCGCCGGCTGGGCACGACGCCGAGCACGCTGATCCAGTGCGCGTGGGGGCTGCTCGTCGGCGGTCTGACGGGCCGTGGGGACGTGCTGTTCGGGCTGACCGTGTCGGGCCGTCCGGACGAGATACCCGGCGTCGAGTCGATGCTCGGCCTGTTCATCACGACCGTTCCGGTCCGCCTGTCCGTGCGGAACGAGGAGACGGTCGAGGGGCTGCTCCGCCGCTTCCGCGACGAGCAGAACGCCCTCCTGGCCCACCACCACCTGGGGCTGCGGCTCATCCGCAAGCAGAGCGACGCGGGCGAGCTGTTCGACACCCTCGTGGTCATCGAGAACTACCCGGTGGACCCGGCGGCGCGCGAGACCGTCGCCGCCGGGGTACGGGTGACCGGCGTCGAGGCCGAGGACGCCACCCACTACCCGCTGACCCTCGCCGTCTCCCTGGACGAGCGGGCGCTGCTGCGCCTGGAGTACCGCCCCGACGTCTTCGACGACCGGCGGGCCGGGCTGATCGCCGACCGGCTCGCGCACGTCCTGGACCGGATCGCGGCCGAGCCGGGGACGAGGGTCGGGGCGCTGGCCCTGCTGCCCGAGGCGGAGTCGGAGCGGGTGCGCGGCAGCTGGCCGGGGACGGTGCGGGACGTGCCGGCGGGCACGGTCGCGGACGTGTTCGCGGAGCGGGCGGCCCGGACCCCGGGCGAGGTCGCGGTGGTGTGCGGCGGGGAGTCGCTGACCTTCGCGGAGGTCGACGAGCGGTCCGCGCGGCTCGCTTCGCTGCTGGCCGCGCGGGGCGTGGGCCCCGAGTCGGTGGTGGCGCTGGCCGTGCCGCGCTCGGCGGAGACGGTCGTGGCGATCCTCGCCGTGCTGCGGGCGGGCGGTGCCTATCTGCCGCTGGACCTGGACTATCCGGCGGAGCGGCTCGGTCTGATGATCGACGACGCGCGTCCGGTGTGCGTGGTGACCACGGCGCGCGGTCTCGGGCTGCTGCCGGAGGCGGGCGACGGGCCGGAGCGGCTCGTCCTGGACGCGCCGGAGACGGCCGCCGCGCTGGCCGCGGCCCCCGCGGAGTTCGCCTCCCCGGCGGTCGTGGACGGGCACCCGGCGTACGTCATCTACACGTCCGGCTCCACCGGGCGCCCGAAGGGCGTCGTCCTCACCCACGGCGGTCTGTCGAACCTGTACGCCAACCACATCGCGGACGTCTTCGGCCCGGTGGTCGAGGCGACCGGCGGGCGGCGGCTGCGCGCCCTGCACACGGCGTCGTTCAGCTTCGACACCTCGTGGGAGCAGCTGTTCTGGCTGATCGCCGGGCACGAGCTGCACGTCCTCGACGAGGTGGGCCGCCGGGACGCCGAGTTCGTCGTGTCGTACGTGCGGGAGCACCGGATCGAGACGATGGACGTCACCCCGACGTACGCGCTGGGCCTGCTCGACCAGGGGCTGCTCGACCCGGCCGCGCACCGGCCCGCGCTGCTGCTGCTCGGCGGCGAGGCGGTGCCGGAGGCACTGTGGTCCGCGGTGCGGGCGGCGACCGGTGTGATGTCGGTGAACCTGTACGGGCCGACCGAGTACACGGTGGACGCGCTGGCGGCGGACCTGGCGGCCTCGGCCACGCCGGTGGTGGGCCGGCCGATCGGCAACACGCGGGCGTATCTGCTGGACGCGGCGCTGCGGCCGGTGCCGGCCGGGGCGACCGGCGAGCTGTACCTGGCGGGCCACGGCATCGCGCGCGGCTATCTGGGCCGGTTCGCGCTGACGGCCGAGCGGTTCGTCGCCGACCCGTACGGCGCGCCGGGGTCGCGGATGTACCGCACGGGCGATCTGGCGCGGCTGCGGTCGGACGGGGAGATCGAGTACCTGGGCCGGGCCGACGACCAGGTGAAGATCCGGGGCTTCCGGATCGAGCTGGGCGAGGTCGAGTCGGCGCTGGCGGCGGTCGCCGGGGTCGGCGCGGCGGCGGTGGTGGTCCGCGAGGACACGCCGGGCGTGAAGCGGCTCGTCGGCTATGTGACGGGGACTGCCGATCCGGTCGCGGCCCGCGAGGAGCTGGCGGTCTCGCTGCCGGACTACATGGTGCCGGCGGCGGTCGTGGTGCTGGACGCGCTGCCGTTCACGGTCAACGGCAAGCTGGACCGGGCTGCCCTGCCGGCGCCGGTGTTCGGCGGCTCGGAGGGGTCGCGGGCGCCTTCCGGAGAGCGCGAGGAGGCTCTGTGCCGGGTCTTCGCCGAGGTGCTGGGGCTCGCGTCGGTGGGTGTGGACGACGACTTCTTCGCGCTGGGCGGTGACAGCATCGTCTCGATCCAGCTGGTGACCAGGGCCCGCAAGGAGGGCCTGGTGCTGACCCCGCGCGACGTGTTCGAGCGGCGGACGGTCGCGGCGCTGGCGCTCGCGGCCCGGACGCCTCAGGAGAAGGAGGCCGGTGCGGCGGTCGACGCGGACGCGCCGCTGGTGGTCCTGGACGAGGCCGGGCGGACGGTCCTGGAGCGGGTGTTCCCGGGCGCCGAGGAGGTGCTGCCGCTGGCGCCGCTCCAGGAGGGCCTGTACTTCCACGCCCAGTACGACGACCGGGCGCTCGACGTCTATCTGATGCAGAACTTCGTGGAGCTGCGGCACGCCGTGGACGCGGCCGCGCTGCGCTCGGCCTTCGACGCCATGCTGCGCCGCCACCCGAACCTGCGCTCCGCGTTCTGGCACGAGGGCCTGCCGGGCCCGGTGCAGGTGGTGCCGGCGGAGTGGGAGCTGCCGTGGGAGGTCCGTGACCTGACGGCGCTCGACCGGGCGGGTCAGGACGAGGCGCAGCGGGAGTTCTCGCTGGCGGACGCGGCGACCCGGTTCGACCTGTCGGCGCCGCCGCTGATGCGGGTGACGCTGCTGAAGTTCGCCGAGGACCGCTGGATGCTGTGTGTGACGCAGCACCACATCCTGACGGACGGCTGGTCGGAGTCGCTGTTCTTCGAGGAGCTGTTCGCGCTGTACGGGGCGGGCGGGCGCGAGGAGGTGCTGCCGCCGGTCACGCCGTACCGGGAGTACCTGCGGCGGCTGGCCGGCACGGACCGGGAGGCGGCGCGGGCCGCCTGGCGGGCCCATCTGTCGGGCCTCGACCAGGCGACGCTGGTGGCTCCGGCGGATCCGGCGCGGCAGCCGGTGACGGCCGAGGTGGTGGACATCGCGCTGGGCGCGGAGACCAGCGACCGGCTGCGGTCGTTCGCGCGGGGCTGCGGCGTCACCCTGAACACGGTCCTGTCGGCGGCGTGGGCGCTGTCGCTGTCCGGGATGACCGGGCGGGACGACGTGGTGTTCGGCGCGACGGTCTCGGGCCGTCCGGAGGACGTGCCGGGTGTCGACCGGATGATCGGCATGTTCATGAACACGCTGCCGTTCCGGGTGACGCTGCGTCCCTCGGAGACGCTGCGGGACCTGCTGGTCCGGATGCAGGGCGAGCACGCGGAGCTGCTGCCCCACCACTACCTGGGGCTCGGTCCGATCCAGCAGGGCACGGGGATCGGGCAGCTCTTCGACACGCTGTACGTGTTCCGGAACACGCCGCTGGACGACGCGGCGCGCGAGGAGGCGGTGGAGCGGCACCAGATCGGCTGGACGCACAGCGTCGACGGCACGCACTACCCGCTGACGCTGGCGGTCACGCCCGAGCGGTCGCTGGAGCTGAGCCTGGCGTACCGGCCCGACCTGTACGACCGTGAGACCGCCGGGCGGCTCGCGGGCCGGCTGCGGCTGCTCGTGGAGCAGTTCGCGGCGGGCGGGGCGACGCCGGTGGGCCGGCTGCGGACCCTGGAGACGGCCGAGCGGGACGCGCTGCTGGTCCTGGGCGACGACACCGGGCACGAGGTGCCGGACGTGCCGCTGGTGGAGCTGTTCGCGCGGCAGGCGGCGCGGACGCCGGAGGCCACGGCGCTGGTCTTCGAGGACGAGCGGCTGACCTACGCGGAGCTGGACGAGCGGGCCAACCGGCTGGCGCGGGCGCTGATCGCGCGCGGGGCGGGTCCCGAGCGGACGGTGGCCCTGGGGCTGCCGCGTTCGGCGGACTTCGTGGTGGCGCTGTTCGCGGTGCTGAAGGCGGGGGCGGCGTATCTGCCGCTGGACCTGGACCACCCGGTGGACCGGCTGGCCGCGATGGTCGAGGACGCGCTGCCGGTCTGCCTGGTCACGGTGGACGCGGTGACGGGCCGGGTCCCGGTCGTGGACGGTGTGCCGCCGCTCGCCCTGGACGACCCGGCGACGGTCGCGGAGCTGGCGGCGCTGTCCGGTGCCCCGGTCGCGGAGGAGGAGCTGACGGAGCCGCGCGACGGCCGCCACCCGGCGTACCTGATCTACACCTCGGGTTCGACCGGCCGCCCCAAGGGTGTGGTGGTGCCGGGTTCGGGTCTGGTCAACATGCTGCTCAACCACCGGGAGCGGATCTTCGACCCGGCGGTGAAGCTGGCGGGCGGCCGGCGGATGCGGGTGGCGCACACGGTGTCGTTCGCGTTCGACATGTCGTGGGAGGAGTTCTTCTGGCTGGTCGACGGGCACGAGGTGCACGTCATCGGCGAGGAGCTGCGGCTGGACCCGGCGGCCCTGACGGCGCACTACGACCGGGTCGGCATCGACGTCGTCAACGTCACCCCGTCGTACGGGCAGCAGCTGGTCGACGCGGGTCTGCTGGACGCGGACCGGCACCGTCCCACGCTCGTCCTGCTCGGCGGCGAGGCCGTGCCCGACTCCCTCTGGACGCTCCTGGAGGAGACCGAGGGCACGATGGGCTACAACCTGTACGGGCCCACCGAGTACACGATCAACGCGCTGGGCGCCGACGTGGAGATGAGCGTCTCGTCCTGCGTGGGCCGGCCGATCTTCAACACCCGTGCCTATGTGCTCGACAGCGCTCTGCGGCCGGTGCCGCGCGGGGTGCCGGGCGAGCTGTACCTGGCGGGCGCGGGCCTGGCCCGGGGCTACTTCGCGCGGCCGGCGCTGACGGCGGAGCGGTTCGTGGCCGACCCGTTCGGCGAGCCGGGCACGCTGATGTACCGCACGGGCGACCTGGTGCGCTGGCGCGAGGACGGGCAGATCGACTACCTGGGCCGGGCCGACCACCAGGTGAAGATCCGGGGCTTCCGGATCGAGCTGGGCGAGATCGAGTCGGCGCTCGCCGCCGCTCCGGGGGTGGCCGCCGCGGCGGTGGTCGTGCACGCCGGGGCGAACGGGGTGAAGCGGCTCGTCGCCTACACGGTGCCCGCCTCGGACGCGGTCCGGGCCGATCCGGAGGCGGAGACGGCGGCGCTGCGCGCGCTGCTGTCGGCGACGCTGCCGGAGTTCATGGTGCCGTCGGCGTTCGTCGAACTGGCGGCGCTGCCGCTGACGGTGAACGGCAAGGTCGACCGGGCGGCGCTGCCGGCCCCGGTGTTCGCGGACGCGGGCGGCGGCCGGCAGCCCAGGGACGCCCGGGAGGAGCTGCTCTGCGGGATCTTCGCGGACGTGCTCGGCCTGGAGCGGGTCGGCGTGGAGGACAACTTCTTCGAGCTGGGCGGGCATTCGCTGCTCGCGATGCGGCTCGTGGGGCGGATCCGCGACGAGCTGGGCGTGCCGGTCCAGGTGGCCACGGTGATGTCGGCGCCGACGGTCGCGGACCTGGCGGCCCGGATCGGGTCGGACTCGCGCCGGGACGCGCTGCGGGTGCTGCTGCCGCTGCGCGAACGGGGCACGAAGGAGCCGCTGTTCTGCTTCCACCCGGCGTCCGGCTTCAGCTGGCAGTACACGGGCCTGCTGCGCCATCTGGACGCGGACCGGCCGCTGTACGGCGTGCAGTCGCCGGGTCTGGCCGGGGAGCTGCCGGAGGTGGCCGACGTGGCGGAGCTGGCCGGGCTGTACCTGGCGGCGATCCGGGAGGTGCAGCCGGAGGGTCCGTACCACTTCGCGGGCTACTCCTTCGGCGGGACGGTGGCGCACACGCTCGCCGCGATGCTCCAGGAGCGGGGCGAGGAGGTGGCCTTCCTGGCGCTGCTCGACGCCTATCCGCCGGAGCGGGACGACTGGTCGTACCTGGACGGTCCGGACTGGCGGGAGCGGCTGGAGCGGGAGGAGAACGGCTTCCTGCTCTCGGTGGCCGGTCTCGGCGCGGAGGAGTCCGGCCGGGGCGGGGTGTCCCGGGAGGAGGCCGTCGCGGCGATCCGGGACAGCCAGGGTCTGCTCGCCGGGTTCGACGAGGAGCTGCTGCGGTCGATCGTGGACACGAACGTGCACTGCGTACGGCTGCTCTCGCGCAGCACGACCCGTCACTTCGACGGTGACGTGCTGTTCTTCACCGCCTCCCGCACGACCGCGCCGGAGGACGCGCCGGGCGCGGTGTGGCCGGCGCACGTGTCGGGGGCGCTGACCGAGCACGTGCTCGACCGGGGTCACGACGAGCTGATGGCGCCGGAGGCGCTGGCGGAGATCGGCCCGCTCCTGGACGAGGCGCTGCGCGCGTCGGCGTCTCGCCGGGACTGACACACACTCATCAAGACTTAGGTTAGCCTTACCTAAGCAAAGGAGATCGGTATGGACGACAACGAGCCGCGCGCCACGGACCCCGGCGGCGAGTTCGCGGGCCGCGTGGCGCTGGTCACCGGTGCCGCACAGGGCATCGGCGAGGCGGTGGTGCGCGCCCTCTCCGCGCGCGGGGCCACCGTGGCGGCGACCGACCGCTCGGAGCCGGAGCTGTGCCGGAGCGTCGCGCGGCTCGCCGCGGACACCGGCGCGGACCCGGCCGCCGGGCCGGTCGTCCCGTACCGGCTCGATGTCACCTCCCCGGACGACGTGGCGGAGACGGTCGCCCGCGTCACCCGCGAACTCGGCCCCGTCGACGTCCTGGTGAACGTCGCCGGGGTGCTGCGGACCGGCCCCGCCGTCGAGGCGACGGACCGGGACTGGGCGGACGTCTTCGCGGTCAACACGACCGGGGTCTTCCACCTGTCGCGCGCCGTCGTCGCCGGCATGGCCGCCCGGGGCTCCGGCTCCGTGGTGACCGTCGCCTCCAACGCCGCCGGGATACCCCGCGCGGACATGAGTGTGTACGCCGCCTCCAAGGCGGCCGCCGTGGCCTTCACCAAGTGTCTCGGCCTGGAGGTGGCCGCCCGGGGCGTGCGCTGCAACGCCGTGTGTCCCGGCTCCACCGACACGCCGATGCAGCGCTCCCTCTGGGAGGGCGAGTCCGTCCCCGACAGCGTCCTCGACGGGGACCTCGCCGCCCACCGCACCGGCATCCCGCTGCGCCGCATCGCCCAGCCGGAGGACGTCGCCGAGGCGGTCGTCTTCCTCGCCTCCGACCGGGCCCGCCACATCACCATGCAGGACCTCTACGTCGACGGCGGCGCCACCCTGCGCTGACGGCCCGCGGCCCGCACGGGCCCGCGCCGCCCCACCCACCTCACCGAACCAAGGAGCCCACCCGTGTCGACGGTCCCCCAGATCGCCGCGCAGCCGCCGGCGACCGCCCCCGCCCCCATACCCGCCCCCGCCCCCGCCCCGACGCCCACGTCCTCCGCCGTCGGCGCGGCCACCGGCCTGCTCGACGCCTTCCGCGCCGGCGACCGCTTCCTCGCCACGCCCACCCGCACCCTGCTCGCCCACGGCGTGCTGAGCGAGGTCCCGCACGGCTCCGACCCGATCGCCGAGCGGGTGGCCGACGCCCTCGCCGAGGCACGCGCCGGCCGCCGCGCCGCCGCCGTCGTGATGGGCGCCATCCCCTTCGACCAGGACGCGCCGGCCGCGCTCGTCGTGCCCGAGACGGTCCGCACCGGACCGGCCCTCGCCTCCGACCCGCTCGTCGCGCTGCCCGCCGACTCCCCCCGCGCCGGCACCTGGACCGTCCGCGCCCATCCGTCCCCGGAGGTCTACGCCAAGGGCGTCGGCGCCGCCGTCGACCGCATGTGGAACGGCGAGTTCAGCAAGGTGGTCCTCGCCCGCACCCTGGAGCTCACCGGCCCCGGCGAGCCCGACGTCGCCGCCATGGTCCGCCGGCTCGCCCGCCGCGACCCGCTCGGCTACACCTTCGCGCTCCCCACCCACCCCGGCCGCACCCTCCTCGGGGCCAGCCCCGAACTCCTCGTCTCCAGACACGGCGACCGGCTCGTCTCCAACCCGCTGGCCGGCTCCACCCCCCGCAGCGACGACCTCGCCGAGGACGTACGCCGCGCCGCCGCCCTCCTGGAGTCCGCCAAGGACCTCCACGAACACGCGGTCGTCGTCGACGCCGTGCACCAGGCGATGGCACCGTACTGCTCCGCCATCGAGGTCCCCGCCCGGCCGTCGCTGATCCGCACCGCCACCATGTGGCACCTCTCCACCACGGTCACCGGCACCCTGGCCCACCCCGAGGTGTCGGCCCTGGAGATCGCCTCCTCGCTCCACCCCACCCCGGCGGTGTGCGGCACCCCGACCCCGCTGGCCCGCGAGGTCATCCGGGAGACCGAGCCCTTCGACCGCGGCTTCTTCACCGGCATGGTCGGCTGGGGCGACGCGGACGGCAACGGCGAATGGGTCGTCACCATCCGCTGCGCCGAGGCGGAGGAGCGGACCCTGCGCCTCTACGCGGGCGCCGGCGTCGTCGCCGCCTCCGTCCCGGAGGACGAGGCCGCCGAGACCGCCGCCAAGTTCCGCACCTTCCTGGACGCCGTGGGAGCCTCGCTGTGACCGCACCGACCTCCTCCCGCCCGGCCCCCGGCGACGGCCCCGAGGCCGTCCCGTACACCACCCCCACCTGGCCCGCGGAGTTCGCCGAGCGGTACCGGGCGGCCGGCTGGTGGGAAGGGCTCACCTTCGGCGCGATGCTCCGCGACCGGGCCTCGGCCCACCCCGACCGGGTCGCCGTCGTCGACCGCGCCGGACCGGGCGGAACCCGGCGCGCCTGGACCTACGCCGAACTCGACCTGCGCGCCGACCGGCTCGCGGCCGGTCTCGCCGCCCGCGGCATCGGCTCCGGCGACCGGGTCGTCGTCCAGCTGCCCAACGTCGCCGAGTTCCTCGAAGTGGTCTTCGCGCTCTTCCGGCTCGGCGCCCTGCCGGTCTTCGCGCTGCCCGCGCACCGCGAGTCGGAGATCTCCTACTTCTGCTCCTTCACCGGGGCCGCCGCCTACGTCGTCCCGGACACCCACGCCGGCTTCGACTACCGCAACCTCGCCACCACGGTCCTCGCCCGCTGCCCCGAGCTGCGGCACGTCTTCGTCGCCGGCGAGGACGCCGGCCCCTTCGAGGCGCTCTCCGAGGTCCCCGCCGAGCCGGTCGGCCTGCCCGACCCCGACCCCTCGGCCGTGGCCTTCCTCCAGCTCTCCGGCGGCAGCACCGGGGTGCCCAAGCTCATCCCCCGGACACACGACGACTACGTCTACTCACTGCGCGGCTCCGCCGAGATCTGCGCGCTCGACGAGGACAGCGTCTACCTGTGCGCGCTGCCCGCCGCCCACAACTTCCCGCTCTCCTCGCCCGGTTCGCTGGGCACCCTGTACGCGGGCGGACGGGTCGTCATGTGCCCGCAGCCCGCGCCCGACGTGGCCTTCCCGCTGATCCAGGACGAGGGCGTGACCATCACCGGCCTCGTGCCGCCGCTCGCGCTCGCGTGGATCGACGCGGCCCCCGGCTCCGCGTACGACCTCTCCACCCTCGACGTGCTCCTCGTCGGCGGGGCCCGGCTCTCCGACGAGGTGGCCCGCCGGGTCCGGCCGGCCCTGGGCTGCACCCTCCAGCAGGTCTTCGGCATGGCCGAGGGGCTGGTCTGCTACACCCGCCTCGACGACGACCCCGGGACGATCGTCACCACCCAGGGCCGGCCGATCTCCCCGGACGACGAGATCAGGATCGTCGACGACGAGGACGCCGACCTGCCCGTCGGCACCACCGGCCACCTGCTCACCCGGGGCCCGTACACCATCCGCGGATACTGGAACGCCCCCGAGCACAACGCCCGCGCCTTCACCGAGGACGGCTTCTACC
The DNA here is from genome assembly GCF_042873895.1 of Streptomyces sp. NPDC004435. Classification (NCBI taxonomy): domain Bacteria; kingdom Bacillati; phylum Actinomycetota; class Actinomycetes; order Kitasatosporales; family Streptomycetaceae; genus Streptomyces; species Streptomyces sp. NPDC004435. Next base: position 38,920 of record NZ_JBIAMB010000018.1, read on the forward strand.
GCACCGGCGACCTCGTCCGGCTCACCCCGAGCGGCCATCTGGTCGTCGAGGGGCGCGCCAAGGACCAGATCAACCGGGGCGGCGAGAAGATCGCGGCCGAGGAGATCGAGAACCACCTCCTGGCCCACCCCTCGGTCCACGACGCCAACGTGGTCGGCGAGTTCGACCCGTACCTCGGCGAGCGCAGCTGCGCGTACGTCATCCGCCGCCAGGGCGCCGAAGAGGTGAAGGCCCTCGCCCTCAAGCGCTTCGTGCGGGACCGCGGGCTCGCCGCCTACAAGGTCCCCGACCGCATCGTCTTCGTCGACGCCTTCCCGACGACCGGCGTCGGGAAGATCTCCAAGAAGGACCTCCGCGCGGAGCGCGCGGACGCCTGACCGCCCCGCTCCCCTTGTGCCACCCCCCTCTCCGAAACGGACCGTCATGAGCCTCCCCGCCGTCCCGCCCTACCCGATGCCCCGCCCCGGCGAGCTGCCGGCCAACCGTGTGGACTGGACCGTCGACCCCGACCGGGCCGTGCTCCTCGTGCACGACCTCCAGAACCACTTCCTGGCTCCGTTCGACGACGGCGCCGAGCCGCTCACCGCCCTCCTCGCGAACCTGAACCTGCTCCGCAAGGAGGCCGCCCGGCTCGGCGTGCCCGTCGTCTACACCGCCCAGCCCGGCGGCCAGACCCCCGAGGAGCGCGGTCTCCAGCAGGACTTCTGGGGCCCCGGCGTGCCCGACGACCCGCACGCCGTCGCCGTCGCGGACGCCGTCGCGCCCGAGCCCGGCGACATCCTCCTCACCAAGTGGAAGTACAGCGCCTTCGTCCGCACCGACCTCCTGGAGCTGCTGCGCGAGCAGGGCCGCGACCAGCTCGTGATCACCGGCGTGTACGCGCACATCGGCGTCCTGATGACGGCCTGCGACGCGTGGATGCGCGACATCAGGACCTTCGTCGTGGCGGACGCCGTGGCGGACTTCTCCGAGCGCGAGCACCGGATGGCCCTGGAGTGGGCGGCGGGCCGCTGCGCCGTCGTCACGACGACCGAGCAGGTGTTCACAGGGCGCTGACGATGTCCTCCACGCGGTCCTTGGCGTCGCCGAAGAGCATCGTGGTGTTGGGGCGGTAGAAGAGGGGGTTCTGGACACCCGCGTAGCCGGAGGCCATCGAGCGTTTGAAGACGATGACCTGGCCCGCCTCCCAGACGGTGAGGACCGGCATCCCCGCGATGGGGCTGCTCGGGTCCTCGGCGCCGGCCGGGTTGACCGTGTCGTTGGCGCCGATGACCAGCACCACGTCGGTGTCGGCGAAGTCGCCGTTGATCTCGTCCATCTCCAGGACGATGTCGTACGGCACCTTCGCCTCGGCCAGGAGGACGTTCATGTGTCCGGGGAGCCGGCCGGCGACGGGGTGGATGCCGAAGCGGACGTCGACGCCCCGGGCCCGGAGCTTGGAGGCGAGTTCCGCCACCGGGTACTGGGCCTGGGCCACCGCCATGCCGTATCCGGGGGTGATGACCACCGAGCGGGCGGCGCCGAGGAGTTCGGCGGCGCCCTGGGCGGTGATCTCCTGGTGCTCGCCGTAGTCGACCTGTGAGCCGGCCGGCGCCTCGATGCCGAAGCCTCCGGCGATGACCGCGAGGAAGGAGCGGTTCATCGCCCGGCACATGATGTAGCTGAGGTAGGCGCCGGAGGAGCCGACGAGGGCGCCGGTGACGATCAGCAGGTCGTTGCCGAGGAGGAAGCCGGAGGCGGCCGCGGCCCAGCCCGAGTAGCTGTTGAGCATCGACACGACGACGGGCATGTCGCCGCCGCCGATGGAGGCGACCAGGTGCCAGCCGAGCGCCAGCGCCAGGGCCGTCGCCGCGATCAGCACCCCGAGCGAGGGGACGACGGTGAACCGGGCCGTCAGGACGGCGAACACGGCGAGCGCGCCGACGTTGAGGGCGTTCTTGCCGGGGAGCATGAGCGGCCGGGAGTCGATCCGGCCGGCGAGCTTCAGATAGGCGACGACGGAGCCGGTGAAGGTGACGGCGCCGATGAACACGCCGATGACGACCTCGGCGTGGTGGATGCCGAGGGTGCCGACCGCGTCGAGCGCAGCGGCCTCGGCGCCGCCGGGCCGGTGCTCGACCTCCAGGTAGCCGTTCCAGCCGACGAGGACGGCGGCGAGCCCGACGAAGGAGTGCAGGAGCGCGATCAGCTCGGGCATGCCCGTCATCTCGACGCCCCGGGCGCGCCACAGGCCGATGAGGGCGCCGGCGAGCATGGCGGCGGCGAGCAGCCCGGCGGCGCCGGCGGCGAGGCCCCGGTCGGCGGCGAGCACCACGGTGGCGACGAGGGCGACGCCCATCCCGAGCATGCCGAAGGCGTTGCCGAGGCGGGCCGACTCGTGCTTCGAGAGTCCGGCGAGGGCGAGGATGAACAGCAGCGCGGCGACGAGGTAGGCCGCCTGTGCGGCGTGGGTGGCGGACATGTCAGCTCCTGTTGAACATTCCGAGCATGCGGCGGGTCACCGCGAAGCCGCCGAACACGTTGATGCTCGCCAGCAGGATCGCGGCGGCCGACAGCACGGTGACGAGGGTGCCGCCGTGTCCGATCTGGAGGAGCGCGCCGACCAGGATGATCCCGGAGATGGCGTTGGTCACCGACATCAGCGGGGTGTGCAGGGCGTGGTGCACGTGGCCGATGACGTAGTAGCCGATGACGATCGCGAGGACGAAGACGGTGACGTGCGACAGGAGCGCGGCCGGGGCGAAGCCGACGGCGAGGAGGAGCGCGAGGGCGCCGAGGGCGACGCCGGTGAAGCGGCGCCTCGGCGTCATGGGCTCCTTCACCGGTGACACGGGCGGCGGGGTGTCGCCGGTGGGCGCGGGGGCGGCGGAGACCTGGACGGGCGGCGGGGGCCAGGACGGCTCCCCGTCGCGTACGACCGTGACCGAGCGCTGCACGGGGTCGTCCCAGTCCAGGACGGGGACGCCGTCCTTGCCGGGGGTGAGGAGGCTCAGGAGGTTGTAGAGGTTGGTGCCGTACAGCTGGGACGCCTGGGCGGGCAGGCGTCCCGCCAGGTCGGTGTGGCCGAGGATGGTGACGCCGTTCGCGGTGACGGTCCGCTCCCCCGGTACGGTGCCCTCGACGTTGCCGCCGTTGGCGGCGGCCATGTCCACGATCACCGAGCCGGGCCTCATGGCGGCGACCGTCTCCGCGGTGACGAGCCGGGGCGCCGGGCGGCCGGGGATCAGGGCGGTGGTGATGACGATGTCGGCCTCGCGGCACTCGGCGGCGTACAGGGCGGCCTCGCGGGCCTTGTAGTCGTCGCCCATCTCCTTGGCGTAGCCGGTGGCCGAGACCTCCGTCTCCGGGGAGTCGATGGCGAGGTACTCGCCGCCCAGCGAGCGGACCTGGTCGGCCACTTCGGGGCGCGGGTCGGTGGCCCGGACGATCGCGCCGAGCGAGCCGGCGGTGCCGATCGCGGCGAGTCCGGCGACGCCCGCGCCGGCGACGAGGACCCGGGCGGGCGGGACCTTGCCGGCGGCGGTCACCTGGCCGGTGAAGAAGCGGCCGAAGGCGTGGGCCGCCTCGATCACCGCGCGGTAGCCGGCGATGTTCGCCATCGAGGACAGGACGTCCATGGACTGGGCGCGGCTGATGCGGGGCACCGCGTCCATGGACAGGACGGTGAGCGGGCGCCGGCCCAGCTCCTCGACAACCGCCGGGTCGGAGGCCGGGGCGAACAGCGCGATGACCGTGGCCCCGGGGCGCATCCGGTCCAGCCGGTCCGGTCCCGGGGCGTTCACCCCGAGGACGACGTCCGCCTCCGCCGCGTCGCCGGTCCGCGCCCCGGCCGCCTCGTAGGCGTCGTCAGGGAAGCCCGCCGCCGCGCCCGCGCCGGGATCGACGACGACCTCGTAACCGAGCCCGCGGATCCGCTCCACCGTGGCGGGCGTCGCCGCCACCCGCCGCTCGCCGTCCCGTGCCTCCTTGAGGACTCCGACCCTCACCGCACCCCTCCGTTCGCCGTTCCGGCCACCACCTTGGCCTCCGCGCCCCCCTCCGTGAAGAAGGCTCGCGCGGCGCACCTTCATGCTGCCCACCGGGGAGGGACGTCGAGCACGCCCGTGCGGCGGCGTTCACGCATATGAATCCGGCGGGTGTGCGGGCTAGGGTGGATCGGGCCGGTCGGACCGGTCGGCCGCTCGAACGTGACGATCCGACCAGGCGGTGTGCATGACCCTCTTCGACCTCCCCCTCGACCGGCTCCGCGAGTACCGCAGCGCGTCGGCCGAGCCCGAGGACTTCGACGCCTTCTGGGCGAAGACGCTCGGGGAGGCGCGGGAGCACGAGCTGGACGCGCGGTTCGAGCGGGTGGCGACGGGGCTCACGACGGTGGAGACGTACGACGTGACCTTCGCCGGGTTCGGCGGGCAGCCGGTGAAGGGGTGGTTCGTCGTCCCGGCGGGGATCACCGAACCGGTGCCGGTCGTCGTGGAGTTCCTGGGGTACGGCGGCGGGCGCGGCCTGGCGCACAGTCACCTCCTGTGGGCCTCGGCCGGGTTCGCGCACTTCGTGATGGACACCCGGGGCCAGGGCAGCGGCTGGGCGCCGGGCGACACCGCCGACCCGGTGGGCAGCGCGCCGGCGTTCCCGGGGTTCATGACGCGGGGCGTCGAGGACCCGGAGACGTACTACTACCGGCGGGTGTACACGGACGCGGTGCGCGCGGTGGAGGCGGCGCGGTCGCACCCGCTGACGGACGCGGCCCGCACCGCCGTGACCGGGGTCAGCCAGGGCGGCGGCATCACGGTCGCCGTCTCGGGTCTGGTGCGGGATCTGGCGGCGGTGGCGCCGGACGTGCCCTTCCTCTGCGACTTCCCGCGCGCGACGACGGTCACGGACCGCAGGCCGTACCGAGAGATCGGCAACTACCTGAAGACGCACCGGGGCCGGAAGGAGCGGGTCGCCGAGACCCTCGCCTACTTCGACGGGGTGCACTTCGCGGCCCGCGCGACGGCTCCGGCGCTGTTCTCCACCGCCCTGGAGGACCAGACCTGCCCGCCGTCGACGGTGTTCGCCGCGTTCAACGCCTACGCGCACGAGGACAAGACGATCGAGGTCTACGACTTCAACGACCACGAGGGCGGCGACATGTTCCAGCAGGCGGCGCAGCTCCGCTGGCTGCCGGAGCGGCTTCGCGCCCGATAGCCCCTCCCTTGGTCTGGACCTGTCAGGCAGTGGCCGTCAAGCTGGGCTCATGGACTTGGAGTTGCGGCACCTGAAGACGGTCCGGGCCATCGCGGAGGCCGGCAGCCTCACCCGCGCGGCCACCGCCCTCGGGCTGGCGCAGCCGGCCCTCAGCGCCCAGCTGAAACGGATCGAACGGGCCCTGGGCGGCGCCCTGTTCGTCCGCGGCCGGGACGGGGTGCGGGCCACCGCGCTCGGCGATCTGGTGCTGGAGCGGGCCCGGGTGGTGCTGCCGGCCGTCTGCGGACTCCAGGAGGAGGCCGTCCGGTTCGCCCGGGACGGCGCCGCCGGGCACCGGCTCGGCGGGACGCACGGCCCGCTGCTCGGCGGCCTGGTGGACCGGCTCGCCCGGACGGAGCCGGACGCGCCGGTGACCACGTACACCTCCTGGTCGGAGCGGGAGGTCGCCCACGGAGTGGTCGCCGGGCGGCTCGACTTCGCGCTCGTCGGCGTGTGCGGGGAGAGCGCCCCGCCGGAGGCCGGCCGCCTCGCCTGGACGGAGGTGGCCCGCGACCCGGTGTACGTGATGCTGGCGACCGGTCATCCGCTGGCCGCCCGTCCGCAAGTGGCGCTGGCCGAACTCGCCTCGGAGGAATGGACGGACGTGCCCGGCGACGGCTGTTTCGGCGACTGTTTCGCCGCCGCCTGCGTCCGGTCCGGCTTCACCCCGGCCCGGGTGTACGAGACGGACACCGCGTCCTGTGTCCATCTGGTCCAGGTGGGCCGCGCGGTGGGCCTCTGCCGGGCGACCTTCCCGGCCACTCCCGGCATCGTCACCCGTCCCCTGACCGGCGCCCCGCTCCTCTGGCGCCACCTCCTCGGCTGGCACCCCGAGGGCCGGGCGGCCGGGCGCGCCGCCACCGTCCTCGCCCACGCCCGCGACGCCCACGCGGAGGCGCTGTCCCGCAGCGCGGGCCGGACGGCGGACGCACTGTCCTGACCGTCCGTCAGGTGTCGTACGTGCCGTCCCAGGGATCGGTGAAGCCGAGTCCGTCGGGGTAGAGCTCGGCCCAGTCCCTCCCGCCCGGGTTCCCCTCGCCGCGGTTCTCCGCGACCAGTCCGAACAGGACCCCCTCGAACCGTACGGCGAAGGGCGCGACGGCGATCGACTCGTACCGCCGCCCGGGCAGGGCGTCCAGCCAGCCGTCGAGGAGCGCTCGCGCGGCCTCGACGGCCCGGCGCTCGTCGCCCTCCCCCGTCCCGGTCGACCTGATGCTCGACCCCAAATGGCGCCCCGCCTCGTCGAAGCAGTGCAGGACCGCGAACCAGCGCTTGTGCCGCCGCCAGTCGGCCACCGGGGTCCACCCCTCGGGGAAGCCGGCGGTCACCGAGCCGAGGAACCGCCCCCCGTCCCACCGGCCGATGGTGGAGGTGCGGTGCTCGGGCTCGTACGCGATCGGGACGACCTCGGGAACGCTCATGGGCGCACCGTACCGTCCGCCTCGGACAGCGCCCCGGGGCCATAACGCGGAGGGAGGGGCCGGGCGGAGGCTCCCGCGCGGCCGGGGGCGTTCCTACGGTTCTCCGCAGATCCCCCACCGAGAACCGAGGAGACTCCCCATGCTCCGACGACACGCCCGCGCGGCGTGTACCGTGCTGGCCGCCGCCGGGATGGTGCTGGCCGGACTGCAGACCGGATCGGCCGGCGCCGTGCAGCCCTCCCCCGGGACCGCCCCTGCCGTGCAGAGCGCCGCCAGGACGCTCGGCACCGCCGAGGCCCGTCCCGAGCTGCTCGCCGCGATGGGCCGCGACCTGGGTCTGACCCGGGCCCAGGCCGAGCGCCGCCTGGTCAACGAGGCCGAGGCGGGCGCCACCGCGGCCCGGCTCCGCGACCGGCTCACCGGCTCCTTCGCGGGTGCCTGGGTCGCGGGCGCCGAGTCCGGCTCCCTGACCGTGGCCACCACCCGGGCCTCCGACCTGGCCGCGATCCGGGAGGCCGGGGCGACGGCCCGGCTGGTCCGGCACGACCTCTCCGCCCTGGAGCGGGCGAAGGAGACCCTGGACCGGGCTGCCGACGCCGGGGCACCGGTCCGCTACGTGGACGTCCGGGCGAACACCGTGGTCGTCGAGGAGGTCCGGGCCGGCGCCGGGGCGCGCCTGGCCGCCGCGACCGGGGTGCCGAGGGAGCTGGTGCGGGTGGTGCGGAGCGCCGAGGCGCCGCGCCCGCTGTACGACATCCGGGGCGGTGACGCGTACTACATGGGCGGCGGCGGACGCTGCTCGGTCGGCTTCGCGGTGACCCGGGGCACCACGCAGGGCTTCGCGACGGCGGGCCACTGCGGTCGCGCCGGGCAGTCCACCAGCGGCTTCAACCAGGTCGCTCAGGGCTCCTTCCAGGCGTCGGTCTTCCCCGGCAGCGACATGGCCTGGGTCGCGGCGAACAGCAGCTGGACCTCGACCCCGTACGTGAAGGGCGCGGGCGGCGCGAACGTGCAGGTCACCGGATCCGTGCTCCAGACGGTGGGCTCCTCGGTCTGCCGTTCGGGCTCGACGACCGGCTGGCACTGCGGCACGATCCAGCAGCACAACACGAGCGTGACCTACCCGGAGGGCACGATCTCCGGTGTGACCCGCACGACGGTGTGCGCCGAGCCGGGCGACTCGGGCGGCTCGTACATCTCGGGCAGCCAGGCTCAGGGCGTGACCTCGGGCGGCTCGGGCAACTGCTCCAGCGGCGGCACCACCTTCTTCCAGCCGCTGAACCCGATCCTGTCGAACTACGGCCTGACGCTGAAGACCGGCGGCACCGACCCGGGCCCCGGCCCGGGCGAGCCGGAGCCGGGCGGCACGTGGAAGGCGGGCACGGTGTACGCGGCCGGGGCCACGGTCACGTACGGCGGCTCCACCTACCGCTGTCTCCAGGGCCACCAGGCCCAGTCGGGCTGGGAGCCTCCGAACGTCCCGGCCCTCTGGCAGCGCGTCTGACGCTGGGGGGCGTCGGACGGGCTCCAGGCGCCACTCGCCCGACCGGGCGGGTGGCGCCTCGGCGTCCGCCGCGTACAGTGGCCCCGGGCGCGCGTGATCACGAGGAGCGTCCATGACCGCCACCGCCCTGGAGCGAGCCGCCGTCCCCGCCGACAGCGGAGAGGTGACCCTCCTGATAGCCCGCAGGGTGGAGCCCGGCCACGAGGCCGCGTTCGAGCGGTGGGCGAAGGGCATACTCGACTGCGCGGCGACCTTCCCGGGACATCTCGGGTACGGCTTCTTCCGCTCCGCGGGCGGCGACGCCCCCTGGTTCCTCGTGCACCGCTTCCGCGACGCGGAGGCGTGCCGCACGTGGCAGGAGTCGCCCGAGCGGGCCGCCTGGTTCGCCGACTGCGAGGGGCACCACCACACCGAGATCGCCCGGCGGAAGCTGACCGGCATGGAGACCTGGTTCGCGAAGCCGGGCTCGACCCGCCCCGCCCCGCCGCGGTGGAAGATGGCCGTCAGCGCGACGCTGGCGATCTACCCGATCTCCGTGCTCGGCGGCCTCTTCCTCGTCCCCCGCCTCACCGCGCTGCCCCTCCTGCTCAGCAGCGCGGTGATGGCGTGCGTCTTCAACGTGCTGATGACCTACGTGGCGATGCCGGCGGTCAGCCGGCTGCTGCGCCGCTGGCTCACGCCGTGACCCCCGGCGCCCTGCGGACGTGGAGGGCGTGCGCGCCCAGGGCGAGCGGGGTGTGGCCGACGAGTTGGAGTCCGCACGCCGCGAACAGCCCGGCGTACTGGACGGCGGTGCGCTCGCTCCCCCCGGTGTTGCACATCATGTGGAGGTCCCAGGCGGTCGCGAGCGAGGGTGAGCCGTCGGTGGGCAGCAGCCGTTCGACGACGAGGAGGTCCGCGTCGGGGCCCATGGCGGCGGCGCAGTGCCGCAGGATGCTCCGGCAGCGCTCGTCGTCCCAGTCGTGCAGGACGCGGGAGAGCAGGTAGACGTCGGCTCCGGCCGGTACGTCGGCGAAGTCTCCCTCCTGGAAGGCGCAGCGGCCGTCCTCCGCCGGCGCGGCCAGGTGCGCGCGTGCGGCGGCGAGGACGTGGGGGCGTTCCAGGAGGGTGCCGCGCAGGGTGGGGTGGGCGGTCAGGACCCGGCCGAGCAGTGCCCCGGTGCCGCCCGCCACGTCGACGACGGTACGGGGGCGGCCGGGGGCGGTGGCCGCGGCGGTGAGGACGGGGTGGGACGGGAGGGCGTCGAAGAGGGGGGCGCTCGCCACCATGGAGCGGTCGAACAGGGCGGCGAGTTCGGGGTCGCGGGCGAAGTGGTCGAAGTGGTTCTCGCCGTAGAGGTGCTCGAAGCCGGGTTGCCCGCTGCGCACGGTGTGGGTCAGGTGGGCGAACGACCGGTAGAAGGGTCCGCCGTACATCAGGGCCAGCGGTCGCATCGAGGACGGGGCGGCCTCCGCGAGGAGCGCGCCGACCTCGGTGAGGCGGAAGCCGTCCGGGGTGTCCGCGACCACGCCGAGCATGGCGAGGTACCGCAGGAGGACCCCGAGGCTCTCCGGGCGCGCCCCGACGGCGCGGGCCAGTTCCGGCACGGGCGTGCCGGTGTGGAGGTCCAGGGCTTCCGGGAGCCCGAGTTCCGCGCAGCTGGCCAGGGCCTGGGTGGTCCAGGCGCCGGTCAGCAGCCGCAGGAGCGTTTCCGCCGGCTGCGTGGCGGCGCCCGGGGGCGCGGACCACGGGGCCGGGGCCCGGCGAAGGTGCTCGTCCAGGACGTCGCGGTGGTCGCCGCGCGCGTACAGCTCGACCCTCCGGTAGGGCGTCTTGGTGCCGTCGGGCACGGCGAGGTAGAAGACGGTGCCGTCCTCGTGCGGGTTGTAGCCGCCGCCGTCGGGGGCCGCGCCGTGCCGTGCGAAGCTCGCCAGCAGCCCGCGCAGCACGAGTGGATCGGGCCGCTCGACGTCGAAGGCGAGGTGTGCCTCGTGGTCCAGCGCGCGTTCGCCGGCCGCGATGCCCGCCAGCGCGGAGCCCGGGGGCACGGTGAGCGCGAACACCTCGACCGCCCGGTGTTCTCCGGCCGGTCCTCGCACGGCGGGACGGAGAATCCTCACGTCGAGATCGGCGGGACGGTGGCCGTACCGTACGGCGAGGCGGTCCCGTACGACGACGCTGGGCCGGGCCGGCGCGTCGGCGTCCAGGCCGCAGCCCGCCAGTCCCGACCGCAGCGCGGCCTCGTCGGGCGGGAAGACCAGCACGGCGGCGTGCGCGAAACGGCACTGGTCGGTGAAGGCGCGCAGCTCGGGTCCGTCGAGGCCGGGCAGCACGCGGGCGAGCAGGAGGGAGGTGTCCTGCTCGCGGACGAACCGGGCGGTCGCGCCGAGCCGCCCGGTGTCGTCGGCGGCGTGGGGTGCCGGGGTCGGGTGCGCGGGCGCGGTGAAGGGAGGTTCGGAGTGCATTCCCTGTCCATGGGTGAAGGGAGCGGGATGAGGGAGGGAGAAGGGGCTCGGAGGGAGGTGGAGGTGCGGATGAGGGTGCGGGAGCACGGCATGTGAGCGTGCGTCAGATGCCGACGTAGTTCTCCGCGAACCAGTGCTGGGCGGAGGCGGAGTCGCGGAGCGCGGCGATCCGCGCGTGGCGGAGCCGTTCCCGGAAGAGCGAGTCGCCTTCGGGGTCCGGGAGTTCGTGGAGCAGGCGGATCATCCAGCGGGAGAACTCCTGGGCGCGCCAGATGTGGGCCAGGCACCGCTCGGAGTAGCGGTCGAGGGGACCGGGGTCGCCGTGGACGAGGTCGTCGACGAGGGCGCGGCCCAGGATCTCGGCCTCCAGCACGGCGAGGTTGGCGCCCTTCGCGGCGGACGGGCTGATGAGGGCGGCGGCGTCGCCCACGAGGAACAGCGAGCCGTGGCGCAGCGGTTCGATCACGTCGGACTCCAGGTCGACCACGGCACGCTGGGCGATCGGGCCGCGCACCAGCGGTCCGTACGCGCCGGCGCGCATGCGCAGGGCGAGTTCGTCCCAGATCCGGTCGTCGCTCCACGCGTCGGCGCGGGTGCCGGGGGCGCACTGGAGGTAGTAGCGGGTGATGTCGGCGGAGCGGGCCATGTGTCCGGCGAATCCGCGCGGGTGGACCGCGTAGCCCACGGCGTCCAGGCTCAGCGGCGCCTCGGCGAGCAGGCCCAGCCAGGAGACGCCGTGGTCGCGGTGGTGGCGCACGGTGCCGGACGGGAGGGAGCGCCTGCCCACCCCGTGGCGGCCGTCGCAGGCGGCGACGTACCGGGCGCGGTGGCGCGCGGGGCGCCCGTCGGCCTCGCGCACGGTCACGGCGGGGGCCGGGCCGTCCGCGCCGGACACGGCGACGGCCTCCGCGCCGAAGCGGACGCGCCCCCCGGCGTCGAGGTACAGGTCCAGCAGGTCGGCGACGAGATCGTGCTGGGGGTAGACGGTGTGCGGCTCGCCCGGGCCCAGCCGGCGGTAGTCGAGACGGAAGCGCCCGTCCTCGGTGCGGAACTCGCAGACGCCGTGCTCCCGGCCGCGCCGCCGCAGGCCCGCGTCGAGGCCGTGGCGCTCCAGGACCCGCACGGTGTGCGGCACGAGGAATCCGGCGCGCGCCCGGTTCTCCACGGAGTCGCGGTCCGCGCGCTCCAGGACGACGCAGTCGATTCCGTGGCTCAGCAGGATGTTGCCCAGCACCAGTCCGGCGGGGCCGGCTCCGACGATGACCACGTCCGCGGGGTCGGAGTCGCACACGGATCCAGCGTAATCACTCTCTGTCACAGCAGTGGATCATAAACACGCGGAAGTTCTGCAATGCCCCAAGATCACCCGTATGCACCAGGGGCGAGAAAAGGATTCACCGCCCCGTCGACGGCCCGGGCGGCCGCGGCGCCACGGGGCGCACGCCCGCGCGCACCACGCGGGGAGATGACCTGCCTCCACACACCCACCCGGAGTACACCCATTAGCCGCGTTTGCAGATATGGCGCGTCTGCAATTATTGTGGTGGCACGTAACAAGCCCACTCAAGCAATTATGGAAGCGGGGAACCATGCCGCTCGCTCTGCTCGCCCTGGCCGTCGGGGCCTTCGGGATCGGCACGACCGAATTCGTCATCATGGGCCTGCTGCCCGGCATCGCCGCCGACTACGGCGTCTCCATCCCCACCGCGGGACTGCTGGTCACCGGCTACGCGCTCGGCGTGGTCGTCGGGGCGCCGCTGCTGACCGTGCTCGGCGGCAGCGTGAGCCGCAAGCGGATGCTCATGCTGCTGATGAGCCTCTTCGTGGCCGGGAACATACTCTCCGCGCTCGCCCCGAGCTTCGGGATGATGCTGACCGGCCGCGTGGTCGCCTCGCTCGCGCACGGGTCGTTCTTCGGGATCGGGTCCGTCGTCGCCGCCGGGCTCGTCGCGCCGGACCGGAAGGCGGGCGCGATCGCCACCATGTTCACCGGGCTGACCGTCGCCAACATCGTCGGCGTGCCGCTCGGCACCTTCATCGGGCAGGCCGTCGGCTGGCGCACCACCTTCGCGGTCGTCGCGGCGCTCGGTGTGGTCGGGCTGCTCGGCATCGCCCGGCTCGTGCCCGCCATGCCGGCTCCCGAGGGGGCCAGGCTGGGCCGGGAGCTGACCGCCTTCCGCAATCCGCAGGTGCTGCTCGCGATGGCGATGACCGTGCTCGGCTTCGGCGGCGTCTTCGCCGCCATCACCTACATCGCCCCGATGATGACCGAGGTCGCCGGCTACTCCGAGGGCGCCGTCACCTGGCTGCTCGTCCTCTTCGGCACCGGCATGTTCCTCGGCAACCTGATCGGCGGCCGGTACGCCGACCGCGCGCTGATGCCCCTGCTGTACGTCACCCTCGGCGGGCTCGCGGTCGTCCTCGCGCTCTTCACCGTGGCCGCCCACCACAAGGTCCTCGCCGCGGTCGCCGTCCTCCTCGTCGGGGCGCTCGGCTTCGCCACCGTGCCGCCGCTGCAGAAGCGCGTCCTCGACCAGGCCCACGGCGCGCCCACCCTGGCCTCCGCCGTCAACATCGGCGCCTTCAACCTCGGCAACGCGCTCGCCGCCTGGCTCGGCGGGCTCGTCATCGCCGGCGGCTTCGGCTACACCTCCCCGAACTGGGTCGGCGCCGCCCTCGCCGCCGCCGCGCTGGGGCTCGCCTTCTGGTCCGCCGCCCTGGAGCGCCGGGCCCCGGCGCCCGCGCCGGCCGAGGCCGCCGCCCCCGCCCGTACCCCCGTCCACCACTGATCCACCGCACCCCACCCCCCGAGGAGAAGAGCACCATGAGCACCACCACCACGGTCACCCCGCTGACCACCGCCGACGCCGAGGTCCTGATCGCCGCCGCGGGGCGCGCGGCCGAGGCCGCCGGGGCCACCGTGAGCGTCACCGTCCTGGACGCGGGCGGGCACCTGCTCGCCTTCCGCCGGGACGACCGCTCCGTGCTGATCTCCGGCGAGACCAGCACCCGCAAGGCGTACACGGCGCTCCAGCTCGACGCCCCGACCTCCGAGCTCGTCGAACTGGTCAAGCCGGACGGGCCGTTCCACAGCCTGACCACCGCGCTGGACCGGCCCCTGCTCTTCATCGCGGGCGGGGTCCCCGTCCACCGCGACGGGCGTCTGGTCGGTGCCCTCGGCGTCGGCGGCGGGGCCCCGGAGCAGGACCACGCGTTCGCCTCGGCCGCCGTGGCCGAGCTGGACGCCCGGGGCTGACGGCCCGGCCCACCGCGCGGCGGCTCAGGAGAAACGACCCTCCAGGGCCGCCGCGTAGGCGTCGTCGGGATCGAGGTGGCGCAGCTCCTCGGCGATCAGCTCCGCGGTGGTGCGGACCTTGAGCGCCATGACGCGGCTCGGCTGGCCCGGGATGGCGAGCCGGGCCACCGGACCCTCGGGCCGGTCGATGCGGATCTCCCCCTGCGGGGTGCCCATCCGGACGGCGGTGACGACCGGGCCCTCGGAGACGATCCGCTCCACCGGGACGCCGAGCCGGACCTCGAACCAGCGGGCCAGCAGCTCGGCGCTCGGATTGGCCTCCTCGGCCTCCACCGCCGCCGAGACGACGTCCTTGCCCGCCTGGTCGAGGGCGGCGGCCAGCATGGAGCGCCACGGCGTGAGGCGGGTCCAGGCGAGGTCGGTGTCGCCGGGGGCGTACGAGGCGGCCCGGGCGTCCAGCGCGCCGAGCGGGTCCTCGACCGCGTACATGTCGGTGATCCGCCGCTGGGCGAGGGCGCCGAGCGGGTCCTTGGACGGGACGGCGGGGGCGTCCACCGGCCACCACACGACCACGGGGGCGTCGGGGAGCAGCAGCGGCAGCACCACCGAGTCGGCGCGGGCGCCGAGTTCGCCGTGGAGGCGGAGCAGCACCGTCTCGCCCGAGCCCGCGTCGGTGCCGAGGCGGACCTCGGCGTCGAGCCGGGTCACGTTCCGCTCGCGGGGCGACAGCGCGCGGCGGCGGATGACCACGAGGGTGCGCGAAGGGTGTTCCTTCGACGCCTCGTTGGCGGCCCGCACGGAGTCGTAGGCGTTCTCCTCGTCGGTGACGATCACGAGGGTGAGGACGACACCGACGGCGGGGGTGCCGACGGCCCTCCGCCCCTCCAGGATCGCCTTGTTGATCGCGCTGGAGTTGGTGTCCGTGAGATCGATCTTCATTGCCCGGCGCCCGTCCCTTCCTCTGCGGCGAGCCTAACGCCCCCCACGCGCGCGCGTGGCACGCGGGCGGGGCGCACGGGGTGTCAGCCGGAGGCCGGCTCGTCGGTGGTCCCGGTCCCGTCGGCCCGGTCGCCGTCGGAGCCGTTGGCCAGGTCGGCCTCGGTGGCGGCCTTCTCCGCCCGGGCCTGGGCCCGCTTGCCGACCACGGCCGCGGCGGCGAGCGCAGAGCCGACGAAGGCGGTGGCCACCACCCAGGGGCGGTCGAGGACATGGCCGGTGGCGTGGTCCAGGGAGTAGCGGCCGGCGCCGGTGACGCCGAGCGCGGCGGCGGTGAAACCGAGGAAGGCCGGGTACTCGTAGCCGCCCGCCTGGGCGAAGAAACCGGCCGGGGCGTGCACGGAGACGGCGCCCGCCATGGCCCCGGCGGCGGCCGCGCCGGCGGCGGGGGTGGCGAGACCGAGGGCGAGCAGCGCGCCGCCGCCGGCCTCGCCGAGGCCCGCGGCGATGGCGGACTGGCGCGGCGGGTGGAAGCCCATCGCCGCCATCCCGTGCGCGGTGCCCTCGATCCCGCCGCCGCCGAACCAGCCGAAGAGCTTCTGGGTGCCGTGCGCGGCGAGCACGGCACCGGTGCCGACCCTCAGCACGAGGAGCCCGAGGTCGCGTCGGTTGGGGTGGGCGGCCATGACGTTCTCCAGGTGCGGGAGGGGACGCGTACCTCCCCACTGTCGGCGCGCGGCCCGCCGCCCGCCGCCCGGGAGGCCGCTCTGTTACGCCACTTGAGTCATGTTTTGCGGCGTTTGCCCGGCATTGCTTGACTGGGGTGGCCGTCGCCGTGCCCGGGCCGCCCGGGCACGGCCCGAGGGAAGTGGGTACGCATGACCTCCGAGTCCACCGACACGGCCGCGCTCCGGGAGCGGGTCCGGGCCCTGATGCCGCGCGCCGAGGAGGACCTGACGGCACTGGTGGCGATGCGTTCGGTGGCCGACCCGCGCCAGTTCCCGCCCGAGGAGTGCGCGAAGGCCGCCGACTTCCTGGTGCGGGCCTTCACGGAGGCGGGGCTGAGCGACATGCGGCGGGTCACCACGCCGGACGGCTCGGACGCGGTGGTCGGGCACGCCGAGGGCCCCGAGGGCGCGCCGACCGTCCTCCTCTACTGCCACTACGACGTGCAGCCGCCGCTCGACGACGCGGCCTGGCGGACCCCGCCCTTCGAACTGACCGCCCGCGACGGGCGCTGGTACGGCCGGGGCGCGGCGGACTGCAAGGGGAACATCGCCATGCACCTCACGGCGCTGCGGGCGCTCGGCGGGGGCGAGGGGGCGGGCTTCCCTGTGCACATCAAGTTCGTGGCGGAGGGGTCGGAGGAGCAGGGCACCGGCGGCCTCGAACAGCTGGTGCCGATGCGGCCCGAACTCTTCGACGCGGACGCCCTGCTGATCTGCGACACCGGCAACTTCTCGCTGGGGCTCCCCACCACGACGACCTCGCTGCGCGGGCTGACGAACGTGGTGGTGACGGTCTCCACGCTCAAGGGCGAGATGCACTCGGGCATGTTCGGCGGCCCCGCGCCGGACGCGCTGGCCGCGCTCGTACGGATCCTGGACGGGCTGCGCGACGCACACGGGAACACGGCGATCGCCGGGCTCCCGGCCGACGGGGTGTGGGACGGGGTGTCCTATCCGGCCGAGCAGTTCCGCACCGACGCGGGCGTCCTGGACGGGGTGCGTCTCGTCGGCACCGGGTCGGTCGCGGACGAGCTGTGGGCGCGGCCCGCGGTGACCGTCCTCGGCATCGACTGCCCGCCGGTGGTGGGCTCCTCCGCCGCCGTGCAGGCGAAGGTGCGGGCGCGCGTGAGCCTGCGGGTGCCGCCGGGCACCGACGCGGAGAAGGCCCGGGAGGCGCTCACCGCCCATCTGGTGGCGGCGGCTCCGTGGGGCGCGCGGGTCGAGGTGGAGGCGGAGAGCGCCGGGCAGCCCTTCCGGGCCCGCACCGACGGGCCAGCGTACACGGCGCTGGGGGCGGCGCTGCGCGAGGCGTACGGCGAGGACATGGTGCAGTCGGGGCAGGGCGGTTCGATCCCGCTGTGCAACGTGCTCGCGGACCGGTTCCCGGACGCGGAGATCGCGCTGATCGGCGTGGAGGAACCGGGGTGCCTCATCCACGCCCCCAACGAGAGCGTCGACCCCGCCGAGATCGAGCGGATGGCGCTGGCGGAGGCGCTCTTCCTCCGCTCCTACGCCGAGGCGCACGCGCGCGTGGCCGGCTCGTGACGGGGCGGCGGACCCAGGAGAACCGACGGCACGTGAACGGAGACCGATCCCATGACGCAGACGCATGACCGCCCGCACGACCGCCCGCAGGACCGGAGCGCCCGGGACGGGGTGCCGCCCGGCCCGCTGACGTTGCTCGCCGGAGCGGCCTGGCAGGCCCTGCTGATCGCCGGGATCGTCGCGCTCGTCCTCGGCGTCCTGGTGCTGGTGTGGCCGGGGGCCTCGCTGCTCGCGGCCGGCGTGCTCTTCGGCCTCTACCTGCTCTTCAGCGGGGTGATGCAACTCGTCGCCGCCTTCGGCACGCACGCCACCACCGCGCTGCGCGTGATGGCCTTCATCAGTGGCGCCCTGTCGATCCTGCTGGGCCTGTTCTGCTTCCGGGGCGCGACACAGTCGATCCTGCTGCTGGCGCTGTGGATCGGCATCGGCTGGCTCTTCCGGGGCATCACCCAGACCGTGGCGGCGGCCTCGGACCCGGCGATGCCCGCCCGGGGCTGGCAGATCTTCCTCGGCCTCGTCAGCGCCGTCGCCGGCGTGGTGCTGATCGTCTCCCCGCTGGAGTCGGTCGCGGTGCTGACGCTGCTCGGCGGGATCTGGCTGATCGCGGTCGGCGCCGCCGAGATCGTCACCGCCTTCCAGGTCCGCTCCCGGGCCAAGCACCTTCCGCCGGGCGCCTGATCCGCCCCAGGAGGTCCCGCTCGTCCGGTCCGCCGTCCGCCCGATCTCCGGGCGGGCGGCGGACCGGCTTGTTCCGTGCGCTAGATTTTGCCGGTCCATGACCGTCGATCGCTCGCGATCACCACTCTCCGGAGCCGGCTTCCCATGACCGACATCGTCAACGGCCTCGGCCGTGCCACCGCCTACGGCGCCCTCGGCGTGGTCCTGCTCATCCTCGGCATCGTCCTGGTGGACATCCTGACCCCCGGCAAGCTGGGCCGGCAGATATGGGAGGACCGCAACCGCAACGCGGCCGTCCTGCTCAGCTCCGCCCTGCTCGGCATCGGCGGGATCGTCTTCACCTCCATCTGGACGACCTACGACAACTTCGGCAAGGGCCTGGCCTCCACCGCGGCCTTCGGCCTCCTCGGCCTGGTCATGATGGCCGTCGCCTTCCTGGTGGTGGACCTGGTGACGCCCGGCAAGCTGGGGGCCACGCTGGTGGACCCGGAGCCGCACCCGGCGGTCTGGGTGACCGCCTCCTGCAACATCGCCGTCTCCGCGATCGTCTCCGCCTCGATCGCCTGACCGCGCGCCGCTCCGCGCCGGCCCGGTGTCCGTCCGCTCAGGACGGGCCCGGGCCGGCGGCCGTTCCGGCCGGTCCCGCCGGTTCCACCTCCAGGAAGCGGCGGCCGCGCGGCCCCTTGTAGAGCAGCGCCTCCCAGCCGAGGCGTCCGAGGACGTCGGCGCAGGCGGCGAGCGCCTCGGCCTCCCGCCCGGCGGCGCCGGAGCCGGGCGGCCCCAGCCACTCGACGACGGCGGTGGCCGGCCGCTCCCCCGCCCTCACCCGGTAGCCGGTCGCCGTCCGCGCCCCGGCGGCGTCCACCGCGGAGGGGGCGAGCCCGCCGCCCTCCAGGGCCAGCGCCACGGCCCGTACCGGCCGCGTCCGCTCCCACAGCGCGGGTACGGCTCCGGCGCCGGGCGCGGCGGTGAGCCGCCGGATCTGCCGGAGCCCGTCGAGGGCGGAGCGGACCTCCCGGGAGCGCTGCTCGGCGTCCCCGGTGAAGGGCGGTCCGTCGCCCGTCGCCGGCTCGAACGCCTCCTTGCCGCCCGGGTCCCGGCTCACAGCAGGCGCCGGATCTCGCCGCGGACCCGGTAGAAGCCGCCGGCGGCCGGGTGCAGGGCCTCGACCACGAACCGGGCGCCGGGCTCGCGGATGGCGCGCGGGAACTGCACGTTCCACGACGGCTCGTAGCCGGGGCTGATCACCCGGACCCGGCTGCGGCCGCCCTCGGGGGCGACCTCGACGACGATCGAGCCGGCCGGGGCCTCGCCCACCGACGTGACGGAGGCGACGGCGGAGACGGCGGTGGCCGGGGTGTAGGTGGGCAGCGCGGCGGCCAGCTTGACGTCCCGGACGACGGGGACGCTGCCCTGCTGGGCGGCCTCGATCGCCGCCTCGCTCGCGTCCACGCAGACCAGCGAGCCGTCGGTGGTGACCAGGTACAGCCGCTCGTCGCGGTACTGCATGGAGAGCGCCGAACCGCCGCCGGTCCCCAGCTTCCACAGCCGGGTGCCGTCCTCGGCGAAGCAGTAGACGGAGGAGGACGAGTCGCCCGCGAAGACGAACCGGCCGCCGGGCGAGGTGGCGCAGGAGTACACGACGGCGTCGCAGGTGTAGACGGCCTCGACCCGGCCGTCGCTCTTCGCCAGCCGCTGGACCTTCTTGCGGCCGGTGCCCGCGTAGACGGCGGCGTCCTCCTGCCAGCCGAAGAGCACCGCGCCGTCGGTGCCGGTGTGCCACAGCTCGCCCGAGCCGTCGTGGGCGTACGCGGTGACGCCCCGGGTGTCGCCGTAGTAGACGGCGCGGGAGTCGGCCCGGACCATCCAGGCGTGCTCGCCGCGGCCGGAGCGCGCCCACTGGTGCTCGTCCTCGTGGTCGATGACGGTGAGCCGGCCGGAGCGGTCGGCCACGTCCAGGACGCCCTCGTGGATGTCGAGCCAGAAGATGTCGACGTCGGAGGTGATGTCGTAGGCGGCGAACGGCAGCTTCGAGGAGAGGTCGTAGACCTTGCCGTCGTCGCAGCCCGCGTAGATCCAGAAGTCGTCCGCGACCAGGCACTTCACACCGTCGGGCAGGCTGAACCGGGCCAGCACCTCGCCGCCGTGGGCCAGGGTGAAGACGTCCCCCGCCTGGTTGCCCACCCAGATCCGGTCCTCGTCCACGTGGATCCCGAAGGCGGCGGAGCCGGTGCGGAAGCGCCACAGGACGGGGGCGACGGAGCGGGCGGTGGAGGGCGCGGAGCTGACCGCGCGGCGCGTGACGGCGCGGGCGGCGCGCTGCCCGGGGACGGCCGGCGCGTACCCCTTGCGGACCTTCTCGCCGATCTTCTTCGCCGCCGCGGCGTGTGCCTTCTCCGCGGTCGCGAAGGAGGAGCGCTGGGTCTGCCCGGCCGCGCCGATCCGGCCGTACCGGACCGACACCTCCAGCCCCGTGACGGTCACTTCGTAGAACTTGTGGGCACCGCCGCCGTCCTGAGACAGCTCCAGATAGGTCGTCGTCGTCATGATCCGTACGGTAGGGGGCGCCACTGACAACGGCCTCCCGCGAAGCCGTGGCCGAGGGGCCCGGCGGGTGCTCAGCACGTGACGCGCTCGATCCAGGCGGTGAGGTCGGCGACGACCTCGGCGCGGTTGGTCTCGTTCAGGACCTCGTGGCGGGCGCCCTCGTAGCGGTGGTAGGCGAGGTCGGTGAGGCCGGCCTCGCGGTAGCGGGAGACCAGCAGGTCGCTGTGGGCGAGACGGCCGTTGAGCGGGTCGCGGTCGCCGACGAAGAGGGCGACGGGCAGGCCGGCGGGGATGCCCCCGGGGGCGGCGAGCCGGCCGGCGGCGTCCGCCATGTGGGCGAGGCCCTGGAGGTCGAGGCCGAAGCCGCAGAGCGGGTCGGCGAGGTAGGCGTCGACCTGCGCCTCGTCGCGGCTGAGCCAGTCGGCTTCGGTGCGGACGGGGGCGAAGGGGGCGTTGAAGACGCCGAAGGCGCCGTGGTCGGCCCGGGGCGCCGCCGCGAGGGCGGTGAGCAGGGCGTCGACGGCGGTGGTGCCGGAGAGCGCCACGGCGTCCACGAGCTCCGCGTGGTCGAGCAGGAACTGCTGGGCGGCGAACGAGCCCATGCTGTGCCCGAACAGGACGACCGGGACGCCGGGGTGCCGCTCCCGGGTCGTACGGGTGAGGGTGGCGAGGTCGCCGACGAGGCGGTTCCAGCCGTCGGCCCCCAGGTGCCCGGGGCCGGCGTGCATCGACAGGCCGTGGCCGCGGTGGTCCGGGGCGAGGACCGCGTATCCCCGGGCGGTGAGGTGCGCGGCCAGCGGGGCGTAGCGCAGGCCGTGCTCGCCCATGCCGTGGGCGATCTGCACGACGCCGCGGACGGGGCCCTCGGGGTGCCAGGCGTGGACGTGGACGCGGACGCCGTCCTCGGAGGTGAAGGTGAACATGGCGCGTTCCGGCTCCTCTGCCCGCTCGCCGATCGGATCACGCCACCGTAGGCCCCTTTCGGCACGACCGGACAAGGCTGCGCCGGCGTGATCCGCCTCTCAGGCACTCCGACGGCGCATCAGCCTCCCTTCACGGCCTCCCCGATGGCCGCCTTCGGGTTCTCCGAGACCGTGACGCGACCCTTGCGGATGGTGGCGAGGCGCGGCGCCCGGCGGGCGAGGGCGCTGTCGTGGGTGACCATGACGAAGGTCAGGCCGTGCTCCCGCCAGAGCCCTTCCAGGAGGTCGGCGATCTCGTCGCGGGTGGTCTCGTCGAGGTTGCCGGTGGGTTCGTCGGCGAGCAGCACCTGGGGCCGCTTGACCAGCGCGCGGGCGATGGCCACCCGCTGCTGCTGACCGCCGGAGAGCTCGGAGGGAAGGTGGCCGAGGCGCTCGCCGAGTCCGACGGAGTCCAGCGCCTCGGCGGCCCTGCGGCGCCGCTCGGCGGGCTTGACGCGGAGCGGGACGAGCGCGGTCTCCACGTTCTCCTGGGCGGTGAGCGTGGGGATGAGGTTGAAGCTCTGGAAGACGAAGCCGATGTACTGGCTGCGGACGGCGGTGAGCCGGCCCTCGGAGAGCCTGCCGAGGTCGGTGCCGTCGAGGAGGACGCTGCCGGCGGTGGGGCGGTCGAGGCCGCCGAGCATCTGGAGCAGGGTGGACTTGCCGCCGCCGGTGGGGCCCTGGATGACGAGGCGGTCGCCCTGGGCGATCTTCAGGTCGATCCCGGCGAGGGCGTCGACTCTCTCCTGGCCGCGCCGGTACTGCTTGGTGACGCCGATGAGTTCGTACATGGGTGGGACTCCTGGGGTGCGGGAGGGGGCTCCTGCGGTACGGGGGAGGGCGGGGCGGCGGCTACGCGACGCGGCGCAGCGCGTCGGCGGGGCGCAGCCGGGAGGCGCGCCAGGCGCCGAAGGCTCCGGCGACGAGGCCGCCGACGAGGGCGAGGAGGACCGCGAGGCCGACGGTGGTGAGGCTGACGGGGGCGGTGAGCGCGATGTCGACGGTGCGGCCCGCGGCGGTGCGGACCGCGCCGGGCCCGGCCGTGCCGCCACCGAAGGCCATGCCGCCGCCGCGTCCGGCGAACCCGCCGGTGGAGGCGCCGAGTTCGGCGGTGAGGGTGGGGCTGACGGCGGTGACGGCGTAGGCGCCGGCGAGGCCGACGGCGATGCCGAGGGCGCCGCCGATGACGCCGTTGACGAGGGCTTCGCCGACGACCTGGCGGGTGACGCGGCCGCTCTTCCAGCCGAGTGCCTTGAGGGTGCCGAACTCGCGGACGCGGCGGCTGACGGCGGCGGAGGTGAGGAGTCCGGCGACGAGGACGGCGGCGAGGAGGACGGCGTACGAGAGCCACTTGCCGACGCTTGAGGCGAGGCCGGCGGCGGTGTCGAGGGAGCCGGAGACGGTCTGCGCGAGGTCGGCGGAGGTGGTGACGGTGGTGCCGGCGACGTTCTTCTGGATGGCGGCCTTGACGGCCTCGATCCGCGTCGAGTCGGTGGCCTTGACGTAGACGGTGGTGACCTTGCCGGCCGAGCCGGAGAGGGTCTGCGCCTTCCTGAGCGGGAGGTAGACCTGCGCGGTGGACTGGCCGCTGTCGGCGGTGGCGATGCCGATGACCTCGAACTTCACGCCCTTGACGGTGAGTTCGCCGCCGACGGCGAGATCCTGCTGCTGGGCGTAGGCGCTGTCGACCACGACGACGGCGGCGTCGGTCTCGGTGGTCGCGAAGGTGCGGCCCTGGGTGAGGGTCGAGGTGGTGAGGGGGCCGAGGTCGGGGCTGGTGACGTCGGTGCCGTAGAGGGTGAAGGAGTCGACGTCGAAGGCGGCGCCGCCGCCGGTGACGGTGTCGCCGGGGCTTCCGGAGGCCCCGCCCTGGCCGAAGCCCTGGCCCTGACCCTGACCCTGGCCCTGGCCTTCGCCGCGCTGGATCTCGCCGCGCCGGAACTCGCCGTCGATCTTCAGGTTCACGAGGCTGAGGCCACCCACCGCCCGGTCGACGCCGGACTGCTTCGCGACGGTGGCGACGGTGGAGTCGGCGAGGGTCTGGAGGCCCTGGACCATGAGCCGGTCGCTGCTCTGCTCCTCCCCGTCGCCCCGGCCCTGGAACTCGAAGCGGGGCCGCGCCGGCCGCGCGCCCTCGGCGGGCCGCTCCTGGGCCTTGGTCACCGTGAGGTCCGTGCCGAGTCCGTAGAGGGATTCGAGGACCTTGCCCTGGGCCTGCTTCATGCCGGCGGAGACCGAGGTCACGACGATGACCAGCGCGATGCCGAGCGCCAGGCCGGAGGCGACGACGAGCGCCGCCTTTCTGCGGCGGCGCAGTTCGCGCCGGAGGTAGGTGAAGAACATGGGCGCGAAGGTAGGGGCGCCGCGTGAGGCCGGGATAAGGCCCGCGTGAGAGCCGGATGAGAGCGCGGCGGCGCCCTCCGGGCGGGGGCGCGGAGGCTCCGGACCCAAGCGCGCGGACCTCACGCCCTCGGGACCACCGGACACCCTCCGGACACCCCAGACCCTGCTCCCCGGCGCTCCCCTGCGGGTCCCTGGACAAGCCCCCGCCAGGAACCTACCCTCCAGTACACCTATTCAACTCGTTGAGTACGGCCAGAGCCGCCGTGGAGGTCCCGTGCACCCCTTCCGTACCGCCGTCGAGAACCGCGACCAGGCCGCCGTCGAGGCGCTGCTCGCCGAGGACGTCGTCTTCACCAGCCCCGTCGCCTTCAAGCCGTACGCCGGCAAGGCGATGACCGCCGCCATCCTCCGCGGAGTCCTGCGCGTCTTCGAGGACTTCACCTACGTCCGTGAGATCGCGAACCCGGACGGACGCGACCACGCCCTCGTCTTCACCGCCACCGTCGACGGCAAGCGGATCCAGGGCTGCGACTTCCTCCACTTCGACGAGGACGGACTGATCGACGACTTCACCGTCATGGTCCGCCCGCTCACCGCCGCCCAGGCCCTCGCCGCCGCCATGGGCGCCCAGTTCGACCGGATCGCCGGGGAGGCCGCGGCCGGGGCCTGAGCGGACTCGCGCCCCGGGCCGGGGCCCGGCCTCAGTAGGTGACGGTGATCCGCCGGGCGGGCCCGTCGACGCGGACGGTGCCGCCGTACGGGATCACCACCTGCGGGTCGGTGTGGCCGAGGTCCACGTCGAACACGGCCAGGGTGTCGGGGGCGTAGGCGTCGAGCGCGCGGAGCACGGCGGCGCGCTGGGCCTCCCGGTAGGCGGCCCGGGCGGCGGCGCCGTTCGGCGCGTCGAAGGACCAGGCGCGGGCCCGGCCCATGAGGAGGGCGGAGAAGCGGGCGAGCAGGCCCCGCTCCCCCATGGCCCGCAGGATCCGGAACACCTCGTCGGCGGAGGGCAGCATCTCGGAGGTCTCCAGGAAGAGCACCCCGCCCTCGTACGCCTCGGGATCGGCGATCTCCCCGCCCGCCATGAGGAGTTGGGCGACGATCTCCAGGCAGCCGCCCCAGCTGCGGCCCTCGGCCACCCGCTCGGCCCGGTGCCAGTGCCAGGGCCCGGCGGGCTCCATGACGGGCGCGGAGTCGAAGGTGCGGGGGTCCTCCCAGGGCCGCTCGACGTCGTTGGTGTCGGTCGGCGCCGGGAGTTCGTACGGCCCCGAGCCGAGGAGCGCGGCCCGGACGGAGGCGTCGGTGACCGGGTGGACGGCGCCGGGCCGCCCGAACTGGGTCATCACCGAGGCCCCGTGGAAGCCGACCACGCCGAGGTTCCACAGCCGCATCAGCAGGTTGGTGTTGTCGCTGAACCCGAAGAACGGCTTGGGGTGGGCGCGGATCAGGTCGTCGTCCAGGTGCGGCAGGACGGTGATCTGGTCGTCGCCGCCGATGGTGGCCACGACCGCCTTGATCGTGGGGTCGGCGAAGGCGGCGTGCAGGTCGGCGGCCCGGTCCCGCGCGGACGCGCCGAGCCTGCGTGTGGTCGGGTACTCGACGGGCACGAGCCCGTACTCCTCGGACAGGCGGCGCAGCCCGAGCTCGTGGGGCAGCGGCAGCACCTCGGGCAGCCCGGCGGCGGGCGACAGGACGGCGACCCGGTCTCCGGGGCGCGGCTTGGGGGGAACGATGATCTCCGGCATCCCCGCACCCTAGGGCCTGTCGTCAAACTCCCGTCGTCGCCCGAAGGGCGGCCCCGCGGCGTCAGGTGCGTGCTCTCGGCGAGCCGGGCACATGCCCTCGTACTGGGCGTACTCGGGCTTGTGTCCGGTGCGGCGAGAGCGCGTGCATGGCGTCGTGGGGCAGACGGGAGTTTGACGACCGGCCCTAGTGCGGGCGGAGCCGTGCCGACCTGCCTGTTTCCGCCCGGCGGCGGTCAGCGGGCGGGGACCGCCGGTGTGTGGGCGAGGGGGTCGGTGAGGACGTCGTGGAGGACGAGGGCGGCGGCGCCCCGGGCCGCGTCGGTGGCCGGGGAGGCGGCGCGCAGCCGGGCGGCGTCGGCGGGCCAGAGGCCGGAGACGACCCGCTCGGCGAGCTCGGCGGTGACGGCGGGGGCCAGCCAGGGCAGCAGGCGGGGGTAGATGCCGCCGAGGACGACGGCCTCGGGGTCGAGGAGGTTCACCGCGCCGGAGAGCGCCCGGCCGAGCATCCGGCCGGCCTCGCCGAGGGCCGCGAGCGCCCGGGGGTCGGCCCGCTCGGCGCGGGCCGCGAGGTCGTCCACGGAGTCGGCGCCCGCGGCGCCGAGGAGCGCGGCCTGGCCGGCGTACTGCTCCAGGCAGCCGCGCGAGCCGCAGCGGCAGCGGGGGCCCTCCGCGTCCACGACCAGGTGGCCGATCTCGCCGGCGAAGCCGTGGGCGCCGCGCAGGAGTTCGCCGTGGACGACGACGGCGCCGCCGACGCCGGTCTCGCCGGTGAGGTGGAGGAAGGTGCGGGGCCCGTCGGCGGCGCCGAAGCGGAGCTCGGCGAGGGCGGCCATGTTGGCCTCGTTGTCGGAGGCGACGGCGAGCGGCGGGGCGGTGGGGCGGAGCACGGCGAGGGCGTCGCCGAAGAGCGTCTCGGCGGGGGTGTCGTGCCAGCCGAGGTTGGGGGCCTGGCGGACGGTGCCGCCGGAGAGCAGGCCGGGCAGGGCGAGCGCGGCGCCGGCCGGGCCCAGGCCGAGCGCCTCGGCCTCGGTGAGCGCCTCGGCGGCGATCCCCGCGGCACGGGCGAGGACGTCGGGGGCGGCGGCGCGGTTGTCGACGCGGACGGTGCGCCGGATCCGGTCGGTGCCGGTGAGGTCCACGAGGCAGACGGAGACGTAGGCGACGTTGATCTCGACGCCGAGGCCCGCGGGGCCGGTCCCGGCCGGCTTGAGGACGGTGCCGGGGCGGCCCGCCTGGCCGCTGAAGGTCTTGCCGGACTCGATCAGGAACCCGAGGTCGAGCAGCTGCTCCACGAGGGAGGAGACGGCCGGCCGGGTGAGGCCGACGCGGGCGGCGACGGCGGCCCGGGTGGTCTCGCCGGCGTCGTGGACGGTCCTGAGGACGAGGCTCAGGTTGTGCCGGCGCACGCCCGACTTGTCGGCCTTGGGTTCCGTGGGCTGGTTCATGGTGAGCGTGAGCCTAGTCGCCCTTTTCGCTCGGACAGAAATGATCCGCCGGGTCGTCCGAACCCCCGCACGTCCTCCGCCGGTCCCCCCGTCCGCCCCCGCCCTCCCACGCGCAGGGGGCGGCGGATCGACGCCGCCGGAGCGGGTCAGTAGGCTCGGCGGCGCCGGGACGGGAGCAGAGGAGCGACAGAGTGTTCGTCAAGGTGTGCGGGCTCGCCACGACCGCCGACATCGATGTGTCCGCCGAGGCGGGCGCGGACGCGATCGGCCTGGTGATCAGCGGGACCAGCGTCCGGGGGCTCGCCCGGGACCGGGTGCCGGCGCTCGTCGCGCACGTGCCGGCCGCTGTGGTGTCGGTCCTCGTCGTCAACGACACCCCGGCCGCCGAGGCGGCCCGGATCGCGGCCGACCTGGGCTTCGACGCGCTCCAGCTGCACGGCCGCGGCTACGGCCGCGCGGAGTTCGAGGCCGCCGCCGCGGTCTTCCCGCGCCTCTGGCGGGCGACCGCGCTCGCCGACGGGCCCGACACCCGCGTGGGCGCGCTGGGCGAGGAGATCCTGCTGCTCGACTCGCCGAAGGCGGGCTCGGGCTCGCGCTGGGACCTCTCGCTCCTGGAGGCGGCCCGGCCGGAGGGCCGCTGGCTCCTCGCGGGCGGTCTCGCCCCCGGGAACGTCGCCGAGGCGATCGCCGCCGCCCGTCCCTGGGGCGTCGACGTCTCCAGTGGTGTCGAGTCGGCTCCCGGCGTGAAGGACCACGATCGGGTACGTGCCTTCGTCACCACGGCGAAATCCGCGCCGCCCGCTCAACCCTCCGACGTCTCCGCACGTCAGTAGGGGTGAGGCAGGACGTACTACCGAGGGACGAGGGGGCCGTGATGGTGGAGGAACTGGCGGAGGCGGTGGTCCGGGCGACGGGCGCGGCGGCCCGTGGTGTGGCGGCCCTGTTCACGGTCCCGGAGACCTACGCGGCGGCGGCGGAGTTCGCCACGGCGGAGGCCGACCGCCCGCGCGAGCGGAAGGCCCGGAAGGACGAGAGGGACCGCGGCGCGTCCAAGTCCTAGGAGGCGCTGTCGGGGGCTGCGAAGACCCGGGCCAGGTGCGCGGCCAGGCGGGCCGGGTCGGGGTCGGTGAGGCGGGCGCCCAGGCAGCCGTCGGGGCGGACGACGAAGGCGGTCGGCCGGTCCCCCTCGACCGCGTACCGGGCGGCGAACTCGCCTCCGGTGTCCCGGTGGGCGGAGAGCGGACCGGCGCCGGGCGGCCCGTCCGGCGGGCGGATCGCGCAGACGTCGACGCGGCCGCCGGTGGCGCGCCAGGCCGTCGAGGCCAGCTCGTCGCGGGCGGCGACGCCGCCGGAGCCGTACCCCGTCCCGTACAGCAGGAGCACGGTGCGGCGGTCGCGGAGGACGTCGAAGAGGCGGACGGGGTACGTGGCGATGGGGCCGGTGAGGCCGCCGCAGTCGGGGGCGCGGTCCCCGGGCCGGGGTCCGGGGCCGTCGCCGGGCGGGTCCACGACCGGGCTGCCCCGGTAGCCGACGAGCAGCTGCGCCTCGCGGAGCATCAGGGTCTCCGGGTCCTCCGGGTCGGCCTGTACGCCGCCGCCCGTGGCGTGCCGGACGGTGCGGCCGACGACCTCCTCGCCGACCGGGCGGCGCTCGGCGTCGTAGCTGGCGAGCAGCCCTGCGGAGGCGGCTCCGTCGACGGCGAGGGCGAGCTTCCAGGCGAGGTTGTAGGCGTCCTGGATGCCGGTGTTCATGCCCTGGGCGCCGGTCGGCGGGTGGATGTGGGCCGCGTCGCCCGCGACGAAGACCCGGCCCTCGCCGTACCGGTCGACGATGCGGTGGCTGATCCGGAAGACCGAGGCCCAGCGGAGCGCCGAGGCGGTGGTGCGCTGCGGGGAGAGGCGGTCGAGGACGGCCTGGATGTCGGCGAGGCCGGGCGCGGTGCCGCCGTCGAGCCCGTGCGCGACGTGGCCGGCCGTGTCCGTGTCCGTGTCCGTGTTCCGGGCGGAGAGTCCGGGCGGCACGCGCATCGACATCCGGTAGCGGCGGCGGCCGGGCAGCGGGATGCAGACGAGGACGTCGTCGACGGCGCCGTCGCCGTCGAGGTGCATCGAGCGCAGGCCGTACCCCTCGGGGAGGTCCCAGTCGACCTCCACGTCGCCGAGCATGTACTCCTCCGGGAAGGCGCCGCCCTCGAAGGCGAGTCCGAGACCCTTGCGGACGGTGCTGTGGGCGCCGTCGCACCCGACCAGGTAGCCGGTCCGCAGCTCCTCCCGGGTGCCGGCGGCGTCGGTGAGGAGGGCGGTGACCCCGTCCGGGTCCTGGGTGAAGCCGTCGAGGGCGGTGCCGCGTTCGATGCGGGTGCCGTGGCGGGCCAGGGCCTCCTCCAGCAGCCGCTCGGTCTCGTACTGCGGCAGGGCGGCGAAGCCGTACGGCACCTCCGGCGGGAGCACCAGGTCGTAGCGGCCGCGCTCGGCGCCGTCGACGTACACGTACTGCCCGCGCATCGGCACGGCCGCCTCCAGTGCGGCCCTGACCACGCCCATCCGGTCCCACACCTCCAGCGTGCGGGGCTGGACGCCGACCGCCTTGGCGTACGGCAGGCGCTCGGGGAGCCGGTCGACGATCCGGCAGGCGACGCCCTGGCGCCGCAGTTCCAGGGCGGCCGTCAGCCCGACCGGCCCCGCGCCGACGACGAGCACGTCCGTCCCGCCGGAGCGTGCCCCTGATCCGCTGGTGTGTGCCACGGCGCCTCCCGGGCGTGCGGCCCCCGAACGGGTCGTTCCGTCACCATGGTCGCCCGGGTCCGGGGAGGGTCGCCAGTCGGTGCGGCGGCGGACGGGTCGGACCGGTGCGGGGCCGGACGGGTCAGACCGGTGGCATCAGGTCGCTCTCGCTGACGGTGTGGGCCAGCGGGGGGTACGCAAAGTCCGTCTCCTGGTTCTCGCGGCGGCGCAGCCGGTAGAACGCGCGCCGCTGCTCGTCGTCGGCCGGAGCGAGGCGGGTGCCGTCCGGGAGGTGGGCGTGCCCGTCGCGGAACCGGACGGTGGTCTTCGAGGTGCGGAAGGTGAGGCCCAGCCACTGGTTCTCCGCCGCCCGTCCCGCCGCGTCCAGGACGATCCGGTGCCGGAGCAGTCGGTTGGAGTCGACGGAGAAGGCGACGGCGCTGTGGTGGGTGAGAGGGAGCTCGAAGCTCTCGGCGCCGGGCTCCTTCGCTTCGAAGACCAGCTTTCTCGGCGGGCCCGCCTCGGGGTGCTCGTAGCAGGAGTAGACGGCGATGAACGACCCTTCGGCCAGGTCGAGGGCCTGGTCGGAGTGGGCGCCCATGGTCGTGTAGGCGTTCGTGTACGTCTCGGCGAGGGCGTTGTCGAAGGCGGCCGGGCTCCCGATGAGTTCCTGGATCCGGCGGGCGAGCCGGTCGTGCGCCGGCCGGAAGCGCTGCGCCGGGGTGGCGTACCGGGTGGTCGTGCGGACGAGCGGCACGCCGCCGTCCTGGTCGACTCTGGTCAGCACGGCGCCGCGGCGGCCCTTGCCGACGTCCTCCCAGCGCACCGAAGCGGCCAGTTCGGCGAAGGGGTTCTCCTGCGCGGGCAGGGCGCGGGTGAGGATCCGGTCCCGGAGGTCAGGCGCGGGGGGCAAGGTAGTCTCCCGTGTTCATGCTGAAGAGGAACGCGTCGCCGTAGTCGATGAAGGACGAGGTCCTGTTCTCCTCGGCGTACAGCCCGCGGAGTTCGTCCATGCCGTCCGGTGTGGGCGGCCCGAGCTCCACCAGCCCTCCCGCCCTCTTGAGGAAGGTGCGGCCGTCCCGGTGGACGGCTTCGGCGCTCGAACACCGCACCACGTAGCCCAGGCGGGTCGGGAGCAGGGCCGCGTCCAGCGCCGAGGGCCTGATCTCGTGCGTGTAGAGGCGGTTCGTGGACAGCGGCATGAAGAACACGGACCCGGGGTGGAGGGTCAGGGTGAACTGCGCGGGGAGCGCGGTCCCGTGGAGTTGGGCGGCGGCCGGGTCCTTGAGGCGGAAGTGGAGTCGGGTCAGTCCGCTGATCCCCTTCACGCCGCGGTCGAAGGCGTCTCCCGCCAGGGGCTCCAGCCGGTCGAGCCCGTCGTAGAAGGTGCAGAAGGCCATGATGCCGTCGACGGGCATGTCCTTGGTCTTGTCGGCATGGGAGGAGATCTTCGCCTTGGACTGCTTGCGCCCTTCCGTGGCGGGGGTGTTGTGGTAGGTCTGGGCCAGGACGTGGTTGAGCGGCGCGTGGTCGCGGAAGACGGCGGCGGCCTCGCGGTTCAGGGCGTCGACGATCTGCGTGTCGGTCGGACGGAAGCTCTCGGTCGGGCCCGAGAGGTTCGTGGAGCAGCGGAGCAGGCGGAAGTGGAGGGCGTCGCCGTCGCGGGTGACGGGCGTGAGGTAGATGCCGCTGCGACGGGCCGTCCCCGGCTTGGTGGACTCCGTCAGCGTCTGGAACGCGTGCTCCTCGCGGATCCGCCCGAAGTGGCCGTCACCGGGCTCGAAGAAGCGGCGGTAGTAGACACCGGCGCCGTGGACGCGAGCGGGGACGCGGCCGGCGCCGACGGAGGTCCACGGTCCGCCGCCGTCCGCGCCGTCTCCCCCTGACGGCTCCCGCACGACGAACACCCGCTCGGCCGAGGCCAGTCGGCGGGGGTCGACACCGGTGGTGTCGCCGTACAGGTAGACGGTCCTGCCCGCGAGGTCGGGCACGGAGGCCAGCCCCTCCGGTGTGACGACGGAGCCGAAGAAGTCCCCGACCACGTCGTCGCCGTGCGACGCCTCGGGGGCGACCAGGATGTTGCCCGCGTCCTCGATGCGGGCTTCCTTCGGCTCCGTCGTGCGCATGGATCGGCACCTGCCCTTCGCGGATCCCGGCGACTCTCCCGGGATCGTGGAAGGCCCACGGTAACGGCCGCCTATGACAACAGCGTCGGCGTCGCCCCGGCCAGTACCTCCTCGATCCGGTGCCAGGTCTCCTCGTCGCGGGCGACGGGCGGCAGGGCCGTGCCCGCGCCCGTGTCCCAGGCGGTGGCGACGGCGACGGGGTCCTCGCCGGTGGCGGCGCCCGCGGCGAGGGCGGCGGCGCCCAGGGCGACGAGTTCATCGGCGGCGGGGACGACGAGGGGGCGGCCGGAGAGGCGGCGGACGGTGTCGGTCCAGGTCCGGCCGCGGGCGCCGCCGCCGACGAGGCGCAGCGGGCGGTCGCGCACGGCCGGGTCGGCGGGGTCGAGGCCGCAGGCGGCGAGGAGGCCGTCGAGGGCGCGCAGGACGGTGAAGGCGGCGCCCTCGTAGGCGGCGCCGAGGACGGAGCGCGGGTCGGTGGTGTGGCGGAGGCCGGTGAGCAGGCCGGAGGCGGCGGGGAGGTCGGGGGTGCGCTCGCCGTCCAGGTACGGCAGGACGACGGTCTCGCCGCCGGGCAGGGCGTCCTCGCGGTCGAGGCCGAGGAGGGCGGCGAACCGGTCGACGGCCAGGGTGCAGTTGAGGGTGCAGCCGAGCGGGAGGTAGCCGCCGTCGGTGGCGGCGAAGCCGGCGAGGGCGGGGTCGGCGGGGCGGGTGCGGGTGGCGGCGAAGACGGTGCCGGAGGTGCCGAGGCTGACGACGGGGTGGTCGAGGAGTCCGGCGGAGCCGAGGCCGAGGCCGACGGCGGCGGCCATGTTGTCGCCGGTGCCGGCGGCGACGGTGACCGCACGGGGCAGGCCCAGGGCCTCGGCGGCGGCGGCGGTGAGCCGGCCTGCGGGGGTGGCTCCGGTGGGGGCGACGGCCGGGAGCCGGGCGGGGTCGAGGCCGAGGAGGTCGAGGAGGGCGGGGTCGTAGGCGCCGTCGGCGGTGGCGTACCAGCAGGTGCCGGAGGCGTCGCCGGGGTCGGTGACGGCCTCGCCGGAGAGGCGTTCGGTGAGCAGGTCGTGCGGGAGGCGGACGGCGGTGGCGGCCTCGGCGTGGCGGGGCTCGTGCTCGCGCAGCCACTGCCACTTGGCGGCCGTCATGGAGGCGACGGGGACGGAGCCCGTGCGGTCGAGCCACGCCTTCGGGCCGCCGAGACGGTCGGTGAGGACGGCGGCCTGGGGGGCGGAGCGGGTGTCGTTCCAGAGGAGGGCGGGGCGCAGCGGCCGGTGGCCCGCGCCGAGCACCACGAGGCCGTGCTGCTGGCCGGCGACGGCGAGGCCGGTGACGGCCTCGGGTGCGGCACCGGACGCGCGGATCGCCGTGCGGACGGCGGTGACCAGGGCCGTCCACCACTCCTCGGGGTCGCTCTCGCGGGCGCCTCCGGTGCCGGTGACGGTGTGCGGGGCGCGGCCGAGGCCGAGGAGTTCGCCGGTGGCGGCGTCGACGGCGACGGCCTTGGTGGACTGCGTGGAGCTGTCCACGCCGATCACGACGGAGCGGCTGACGGGCACGCCCTCACCTCTTTCCCTCGGTCCCTGCTCTGGCGCCGCCGGGCACCGGTGGCGTATTAGTTATCTCAGAAAACAAATCCGTTCGCCAGAGAGGCGTCCACCATGCCCGAGCGTTTCTCCCCCACCCCCGAGGACCGTTTCACCTTCGGCCTCTGGACCGTCGGATGGCAGGGCCGCGACCCCTTCGGCGACGCGACCCGGCCCGCCCTGGACCCGGTCGAGTCGGTCGAGCGGCTGGCCGGCCTCGGGGCGTACGGCGTCACCTTCCACGACGACGACCTGATCCCCTTCGGCGCGCCCGAGGCGGAGCGCGAGGCCGTGGTGAAGCGCTTCCGGGACGCCCTCGACCGCACGGGCCTGAAGGTGCCCATGGCCACCACCAACCTCTTCACCCACCCGGTCTTCAAGGACGGCGCCTTCACCGCCAACGACCGGGACGTGCGCCGCTTCGCGCTGCGCAAGACGATCCGGAACATCGACCTGGCCGTCGAGCTCGGCGCGGAGGTGTACGTCGCCTGGGGCGGGCGCGAGGGCGCCGAGTCCGGCGCGGCGAAGGACGTGCGGGTGGCGCTCGACCGGATGAAGGAGGCGTTCGACCTGCTGGGGCAGTACGTCACCGAGCAGGGGTACGAGCTCCGCTTCGCGATCGAGCCGAAGCCGAACGAGCCGCGCGGCGACATCCTGCTCCCCACGATCGGCCACGCCCTCGCCTTCATCGAGCACCTGGAGCGGCCCGAACTGGTCGGCGTGAACCCGGAGACGGGCCATGAGCAGATGGCCGGCCTGAACTTCCCGCACGGCATCGCGCAGGCGCTGTGGGCGGGCAAGCTCTTCCACATCGACCTCAACGGGCAGTCCGGCATCAAGTACGACCAGGACTTCCGGTTCGGCGCGGGCGACCTGCGCCAGGCGTTCTGGCTGGTGGACCTGCTGGAGACGGCCGGCTACACCGGCCCGCGCCACTTCGACTTCAAGCCGGTGCGCACCGACGGCTTCGACGGCGTCTGGGAGTCGGCGAGGAACTGCATGCGGAACTACCTGCTCCTCAAGGAGCGGGCGGCCGGCTTCCGCGCCGATCCGGAGGTCCGGGACGCTCTGGCCGCGTCCCGGCTGCCGGAACTGGCCGTGCCGACCGCCGCCGGGGGCCTGGCGGAGCTGCTGGCCGACCCGACCGCGTACGAGACCTTCGACGCGGAAGCGGTCGCCGCGCGCTCGATGGCCTTCGAGCGCCTCGACCAGCTGGCCCTGGAGCACCTGCTCGGCGTCCGCTGACGGACCGCGGCCGCGCGGCGTCGCGTGCGCTCCCGGCGTTGGTTTGGCAGCGGCTGGCGGGCTGGCGCGGGTCGCGCTCGGCCCGCGGACCACGCGGGCCACGCGGCCCACGCGGGCCGAGCGGGCCGAGCGGGCCGAGCGGGCGCGACCCGCGCGGCGGAACCGGGCTCCGCGTTCGGAGAGTTCGAGCCGGTCGCGGAGGGCGCGGCCGGCATCGACCGGTGCGCGTCCCGGTCGGCCGGCGCCGAGCCAGCCGAGCCCGCTGAGCCCGCCGTGGACGGCGTCCACGCCGGCTGGACCACCGCCGAGCCGCGGAGCGCCTTCCGAAGGGCCTCGGCCGCCCAGGCGGACGCGGTCCTGGCCGTCGCGCCCGGGCTCCACGGCCGGCTCCCACGCCCCCGGACCGCCCACCCGCCTCGCCGTGGCGGGCGAGTCCCGCCGGGCGGCGACGGGACCGTCAGGGCAACCGCTCGATCTCCTCCAGATGCTCCTCGCCCCACGCGCCGAGCGGAGCGAGGGCGGAGTTCAGCGAGTGCCCGAAGGGGGTGAGCGAGTAGACGACCTTCGGCGGCACCTGCTCGTGCACCTCACGGTGGACCAGTCCGCTCGCCGCCATCTCCTTGAGCTGGAGGATGAGGATCCGCTCACTGATGCCCGGCACGGCGCGGCGTAACGCGCCGAAGCGCAGGGGCTGTTCACCCAGCACGAAGAGGACGAGCCCTTTCCACTTCCCTCCCATGACCGCCATGGCCGCGTCCAGTCCGCAGGTGTACTTCCGTCCGTCCATACCGCCCCCGCCCTCCGATGCTGCACATACATTCCTGTGCGTACCGGACAGAAATGTCGGTACTTGATCCAATCTACGGGGTCTCGCACGATGGTCGCGGGGCTCCTGAGCAGCAGGGTTCACGCCCCGATCCACCACGCGCACCTGGGAGTTGGGCATGCCCGAGCAGCACCGCACACCCGTCACCGTGATCGGCCTCGGATCGATGGGCAGTGCCCTCGCGTCGGCCTTCCTCGCCGCCGGTCACCCGACGACCGTCTGGAACAGGACCCCGGAGCGGGCCGCGCCGCTCGCGGAGCGCGGCGCGGAGGTCGCCGCGACACCGGCCGAGGCCCTGAGGGCGAGCCCCCTGGTCGTCACCTGCCTCACGACCTTCGATGCCACCCGGGCCGCCCTCGACGCCGCCGGGCCCGAACTCTCCGGCCGGACCCTGGTGACCCTCAACAGCGGGGCGCCCGCCGAGGCCCGGGACACCGCCCTGTGGGCGGCCGGGCACGGGGCGCGGTTCCTGGCCGGGGCCGTGCTCGACGTACCGTCGGCGGTCGGATCCCCGGGCACCCTCCTCACCTACGGCGGCGAGCGGGCGGCCTTCGACGCGCACGCGCCGGCCCTTCGGGCACTGGGAGGGGACACGGTCCACCTGGGCGAGGAGGCCGATCTGGCGGCGCTGTACGAGATGGCGGTGGGCGCCACCCTGCTGCCCGCGCTCGTCGGCTTCTTCCAGGGCGCCGCCGCCCTCCAGGCACGGGGCCGGACGGCCGCGAGCATGGTGGGCTTCACGGGCCGGCTGCTCGACATGACCAAGGAACTGCTGCCGGTGTTCGCCGACGAGATCGACCGGCGCGACTACAGCGCCGGCGAGTCCTCGGTCGACCTCTTCCTCGCCGGCACCGCGCACGACGCGGCGCTGGAGGAGGAGACCGGGGTCGACACCGCCTGGCTGGCGCCGCTGCACGAGCTCGTACGGCGGGCCGCCGAGGCCGGGCACGGCAAGGACAGCATCGCCGCCCTCACCGAGGTGCTGCGCAAGCCGGCCGGGGAGACCGGCACGTCCTGACCGCACCCCGCGCGGCCACCGCTCAGTCGGTGTCCGGCTCGGCGAGCAGGTCGTCGACGAGGGCGAGGCGGGTCTCGGGGAAGTACTCGGCGATCGCCTCGCGCATCATCGCCTCGCCCTCGGGGTCGGGGGTCCCGCATCTCTCCCGCGTCTCCCGGTCGGGCCAGCGGGCGTACGCCACCCAGCTTCCGTCGTCCGCCCGGTGGAGCCGGGAGCCGTAGCTGCCGCATTCCTGGTGGATCGCCAGGGCCACCCGGTGCCAGCCGTCCATGAGCTGCTGCTCCCGCCCCGGCCGCACCCGCCACCGGTACACCACCGCGAACATCTCGCCGCCTCCCTCGTCCCGCTCCTCGCCCCGTTCCTCTTCGCCACCAGAAGGAACTACACCGATCAGTTCACTGTCAAGACTGAACGGTTCGGTCAGCCCGGGGTGAGGGTCACTCGTCGAAGCGCTTCGATCTTTCCCCGCCTCCAGTCTGGACACGTCAACTCCCCCGCGTTACCGTCTCGCTGAGCCGTCGAAGCACCTTTTCGACGACTGTGTCGAAGCGATTCACCACAGGGCCGCGCGCGGGGAGATCGGATGGTCACGCTTGCCGAGGTCGCCCGGCACGCCGGGGTGTCGGCCAGCACGGTGAGCTACGTCCTCAGCGGCAAGCGGCCCATCTCCGACCTCACCCGGCGGCGGGTGCGGGACAGCATCGAGCGGCTCGGCTACCAGCCGCACGCCGGGGCCCGGGCGCTCGCGAGCAGCCGGTCGCGGATCATCGCGCTGATGGTGCCGCTGCGCACCGACGTGTACGTGCCGGTCATGCTGGAGATCGCGGTCGCCGTCGCCACCACGGCCCGCGCGCACGGCTACGACGTCCTGCTGCTGACCGGCGAGGAGGGGCCGTCCGCGCTGCGCCGGGTCACCGGCAGCGGACTCGCGGAGGCCGTGATCCTCATGGACGTGCAGCTCGACGACGGACGGCTGCCGGTGCTCCGGGGGGCCGCGCCGCCGGCGGTGCTGGTCGGACTGCCCGCCGACCCGGCCGGACTGAACTGCGTGGACCTCGACTTCGCCGCCGCCGGGGCGCTCTGCGTGGAGCACCTGGCCGGGCTCGGGCACCGGGAGATCGCCGTCGTCGGCGGCTCCCCCGGGGTGTACGCCCGGCACACCGGCTTCGCCGAGAGGACCCTCGGCGGGCTGCGCGAGCGGGCCGCCCTGCTGGGCGTCGGGCTGCTGCACCGGCCGTGCGACGGCAGTCACGACGCGGTCGCCGGGGTGCTCGCCCGGATCCTCGACGAACGCCCGTCGGTCAGTGCCTTCGTGGTGCAGAACGAGACGGCGGTGGAGCCGCTGCTCGCCCTGCTGCGACGGACCGGCCGGGCGGTCCCGGAGGACGTGTCCGTGGTGGCGGTCTGCCCCGAGGCGGTGTCCGAGCGGGCGTCGGTGCCGCTCACCTCGGTGGCGATCCCGGCGCAGGAGCTGGGCCGGCGGGCGGTGGAGCGGCTGTTCGCCCGGCTGACCTCGCCGGACGGCCCGGACGCCACCGGGGTCGAACTCCTCACCCCGGTGCTGACCGTCCGGGAGAGTTCGGGTCCGCCGCCGGCCCGCCGGCTCCCGGACTGAGGAGTACGCGCTCCGCCCCGGCCCGCAGGGTCAGCGGCCGCCGGCCGTCGGGGACGCACAGCTCGATCGCGGCGTCGCGGTCGGGGCGCAGCACCGCCGTGTACTCCCCCGGGGCCCAGGTCAGGTCGATCCGGGCGCCGAAGCGGGTGCGGACGCCGGTGATCCGGCCCCGGGCGCAGAGTCCGGGCGGCGGCGCGGGCAGCAGGACGAGCCGGTCGGGGGTGGAGCGGACCAGCGCCTCGATCAGGAGCGCGGGCAGGGCGTGGGCGGCGTCGGCGTTGTAGACGTCGCGCTTCGGGTAGTGGGCGCTCATCAGGGAGGCGTGGAAGTAGTCGCCGCGGAGGACCCGCCGGAGGGCGTCGCCGGTGCGCCCGGCGTCACCGAGGCGGGCGGCGATGAGCCCCTGGTGGAGGTGGCCGTGGGCGGAGTCGTTCTCGCTGCCGCGCAGGGCGAGGGCGCGGGCGGCGGCGCGGGCGAGGCCGGGGGTGTCGTACGGGGTGATCGCGTCGAGCGGCCAGACCGGGTAGAGATGGCTGAGGTGCCGGTGGTCGTAGCGGTCGCCGAGGCCGGGCCAGGCCCATTCGGCGAGGGCGCCGTCGGCGTTGACGCGGTAGGGCGGCAGGCGGTCGGCGAGGTCCCGCAGCCGGGCGGCCCGGTCGGCGGGGGCGCGGTCGGCGGCGGCGGTGAGGGCGTGGCGGGCGGCGGCGAGGTCCATGGTGGCGTTGACGGCGCCCCAGCTGCCGCCGCGCGGGCGGTTCTCCGGGGAGTAGGAGGGGACGACGGCGAGCCGGCCGTCGGGGCCGGTGCGGGTGAGGAAGTCCTCGTAGAAGTCGGCGAGTTCGCCGAGGAGGCCGGTGAGCCAGGGGTCGTGCCGGCCGTCGGCCTCGTCCGCTTCGAGGAGCGGGAGGAGGAGCCAGTCGGCGGCGGCGGTCCACAGGTGGAGGGGGTACGCGCGGTC
Source organism: Streptomyces sp. NPDC004435 (assembly GCF_042873895.1). Lineage (NCBI taxonomy): Bacteria > Bacillati > Actinomycetota > Actinomycetes > Kitasatosporales > Streptomycetaceae > Streptomyces > Streptomyces sp. NPDC004435. The sequence goes on from NZ_JBIAMB010000018.1 coordinate 77,789, forward strand.
GAAGTGGTAGGTGTGGCCGTTCTCGCCGTCGGTGTGGGCGGGGGCGGTGATGCCCCGGGTCCCGAAGACGGCCCGGGCGTTGTCCCGCCAGTGGTCCGTCTGGCCCCGGATGAGGGTGCGGTGGGCCTCGGTCACCTCGGGGAGGTCGGCGGCGACGGCGGAGGCGGTCTGGAGGGCGAGGTTGGCGTCGGTGGTGAAGCCGCCGGACCAGGCGGTGTCCCAGTCGCCGGTCCACAGGCCGCAGAGGCGGGGCGGGTACAGGCCGGCCGAGGAGAGCAGGTGGTACCGGCCGGCGGCGAAGAGGCGTTCCAGGAGGGCGGGTCCGGCGGGGCGGGCGAGCAGCGCGGAGCCGGCCAGGGCGCGTTCGGCGGGGTCCGCGCCGAGGTCGAGGGCGACCCGGTGGTACGCGGCGGTGTGGAGCGCGGTGTGCCGGTGGAGCAGCCGGGCGTACGCGGCGGCGGGGCCGTCCTCCCCGGCGAGGGCGCGCAGGGCCGCGGCCTCCTCTGCGGGGTCGTACGGGCCGTCGTGCCGGCGGACCCGGGTGAGCAGGAGGAGTCCGGAGGCCCCTTCGGCGCGGATGCCGCGGTCGGTGAGGGTGGTGCGGCCGGTGTCAGTGACGACGAGGGTGGTGCCGGTGTAGCCGAGGGTGGAGTCGGGGTAGCGGGCGCGCAGGGTGAGCAGGGTCTCGCCGTGGGCGGTGGCGACGCCCCGGCCGACGGCGAGGCCGGGCGGCGCGCCGTCGAGGCGGTGGTCGAGTTCGACGCGGACCCGGGGCCCCGGCTCCGTCACGTACTGGACGAGGACGTCGTCGGCGCGGGAGGCGAAGACCCGGCTGGTGCGGCCCCCGGAGGTGGCGGTGACGACGCCGGTGGTGAAGTCGGCCTCGCGCCGGGTGCCGGGTGGTGGCCCGGGGTGCTCGGCGCGGACGCGGGTGAGGAAGCCGGGGTGGAAGGGCTGGATCCAGCGCAGCGGGCGCCCGTCGGTGAAGGTCTCGGCGGCGGTGAGGTCGCCGGAGAGGAGGGAGTCCTGGAGGACGGGGAGCAGGTCGGCGAGGCGGGGCGGGTCGGTGTCGCCGGGACGGTGGTGGGGGCGTACGAGGGTGTGGTGGGTGACGATCACCCGGTCGTCCGCGGGGTCGCCGTACACCAGGGCCCCGTGTCGGCCGTTGCCGGTGAGGAAGGCGTCCTCCCAGCGGGCGGCGGGCGCGGGTTCCCACGTGCCGTGCACGGGGGTGTGCGGGGGCTCGGGGACGGGTTCGCTCATGGGTGCTCCTCCAGGACGGCGGCGCCGAAGCGGTCGAGCGTGAGGGTGTCGTCGACGGTGGTGCCGGTGAGCAGGTCGCGGTGGCGGCCCGGTACGCGGACGGTGACCGGGGTGCGCCCGTGGTGGAGCAGGAAGAGCAGGTCGCCGCGGCGGACGGCCTCGACGCCGTCGGGGAGTCCGGCGAGGACGGGGTGGATCCCGGCCTCGCGGGCGGCTTCGGCGAGGAGGGCGCGCAGCGCGTCGGGTTCGGGGAGGGTGGAGAGGTAGCGGGTGCGGCCGTGGCGGAGGACGGCGGGGCGGCCGTCGAGTTCGCCGCCCCGGTAGGAGGCGAGGGTCTCGGTGCCGGGGGCGGGGAGCAGTTCCTCGGACCAGAGGGTGGCGCGGAAGGTGCCGCAGTCGGTGTGCTCGGCGGGGGCGAGGGGCCAGCGCTCGTCGATCCGGTCGATGCCGAGGAGGGTGCGGAGGCGGGCGTCCGTGCCGCCGGGGCGGATCCGGTCGTCGGGGTCGGCGACGCCGGTGAAGAAGCCGCAGACGAGGTGTCCGCCGCCGGTGACGTACCGCTCCAGGGCGGTGAGGGAGCGGTCGTCGAGGAGGTAGAGGTGCGGGAGGACGACGAGGGGGTGGGTGGTGAGGTCGTGGTGGGGGTGGGCGAGGGTGACGGGGAGTCCGGCCTCCCAGAGGGCGCGGTGCCAGGCGCGGACGAGGTCGCCCTGGTCGAGGTGGGCGGAGAGGGCGCCTTCGTGGCGGCCCGCCCACCAGGAGTCCCAGTCGTGGAGGAGGGCGATGGGGGCGTCGGGGACGCGGCTGCCGGCGACGTGGGGGCCGAGGCGGGCGAGGTCGGCGCCGATGCGGACGGTCTCGCGGAAGCCCCGGCCGTGCGGGCCGCTGTGGCCGAGCATGGCGGAGTGGAACTTCTCGGCGCCCTGGCGGGAGGCGCGCCACTGGAAGAAGTGGACGGCGTCGGCGCCGCGGGCGACGGCCTGGAGGGTCCAGAGCCGGTTGAGTCCTTCCGGTTTGGGCCGGTTGACGGGGCGCCAGTTGACGGCTCCGGCGGCCTGTTCCATCACCATCCAGGGGCCGCCGCCCGCCTGGGCGCGGGTGAGGTCGGCGACGAGGGCGTTCTCGTGGGCGCCGGCGCGGGGGTCGGCGGGGTCGGGGTAGACGTCGACGGAGACGACGTCCTCCTCGGCGGCCCAGGCCCAGCCGTCCTGCCCAAACCAGAAGGGCATGAAGTTGGTGGTGACCGGCAGGTGCGGGGTGTGCTTGCGGACGATGTCGCGTTCGGCGCGGTAGCACTCCAGGAGCTGGTCGGAGGTGTAGCGGCGGAAGTCGAGGACGTGGGCGGGGTTGCGCAGGTAGTGGGCGCGGCGCGGGGGCAGGACCTCGGCCCAGGAGGCGTACCGCTGGCTCCAGAAGTCGGTGCCCCAGGCGGTGTTCAGGGCGTCGAGGGTGCCGTACCGGTCCTGGAGCCAGGTGCGGAAGGTGCGGGCGGCCTCGTCGCCCCAGTCGTGGGTGCAGTACTCGTTGTTGATGTGCCACATGACGAGCGCGGGGTGGGTGGCGTAGCGGGCGGCGAGGTCTTCGGTGATCGCGGCGGCGTGGCGGCGGTAGGCGGCGCTGGAGTGGGCGAAGTGCTGCCGGGAGCCCCACCATTCGGTGCGGCCGTCCTCGTCGCGCGGCAGGGTCTCGGGGTGGCGGTGGCCGAGCCAGGGCGGCGGGGAGGCGGTGGGGGTGGCGAGGACGACGTCGACGCCGTGGGCGTGGGTGAGGTCCATGAGCCGGTCGAGCCAGCCGAAGTCCCTCCGACCCGGCTCGGGTTCGAGCCGGGCCCAGGAGAAGACGCCGAGGGTGACGGTGGTGACGCCGGCCCGCCGCATCAGCCGCAGGTCCTCGGCCCAGGTCTCCTCCGGCCACTGTTCGGGGTTCCAGTCGCCGCCGTGGAGGATGCGGGCGGGACGGCCGGGCGGCCGGGTGAGGTCGTCGAGGCGGGGCATGGGGCCTTCCTGGAGGGGTGGGGGCGGGCTCAGCCCTTGACGGCGCCGGTGAGCATGCCCTTCTTGAAGTGCTTCTGGACGAAGGGCGAGAGGACGGCGACGGGGAGCAGGGCGAGGACCATGACGGCCATCTGGACGGCGAGCCCCGACAGGTCCCCGGCCTTGACGGCCTGGCCGAGGCCGACGGGGATCTCCTGTTTCTGGGCGAGCTGGATGAGGACGTTCTGGAGCGGCATCATGTCCTGGTCGTTGAGGTAGAGGGAGGCGTTGAACCAGGCGCTCCAGTAGCCGACCGCGTAGAAGAGGGTGATGACGGCGATCACCGCGCGGGACAGCGGCATCACGATCGTCCACAGGATGCGCAGGTCGCCGGCGCCGTCGATGCGGGCGCTGTCGGTGAGTTCGGGCGAGATGCCCATGAAGAAGGCGCGCAGGACGAGGATGTTGAAGACGCTGACGGCGCTGGGGAGGATCAGCGCGAGGTAGGTGTCGGTGAGGCCGAGGGTCTGCACCAGCAGATAGGTGGGGATGAGGCCGGCGCCGAAGAACATGGTGCCCATCAGGGTGAAGAGGATGGCCCGGTGGGCGAGTGAGCCGGGCCGGGAGAGTCCGTAGGCGGCGAGCACCGAGACCGTCATCGAGAAGAGCGTGCCGGCGAGGGTGACGCCGAGGCTGACGAGGACGGCGCGGGTGACCTGGCCGCCGCTCAGCAGCTCGCGGTAGGCGATGAGGGTGAAGTCCCGGGGGACGACGACCAGTCCGCCGGTCTCGGTGATCGTCTTCTTGCTGGAGACGCTGGTGACGAGGACGATCCAGAGAGGGAAGAGGACGGCGAGGCAGGCGCCGCCGAGGAGGACCGCCTTGGCGGTGAGTCCGGCCCGGGTCGGTTCTTCCTCCCAGACGGGCCGGGCGGGCGCCGCCCACCGGGAGGGGCGGGCGGCGCGGGCGGGCGGAGCCGCGGGCCGGCTCTGGACGTGCAGGGTCATTTCCGGTACACCCCCTGTTCGCCCATGAGGTGGGCGGCCTTGTTCGCGGAGAGGACGAGCACGAGGCCGACGAGGCCCTTGACCAGGCCGGCCGCCGCGGCGTAGCTGAAGTCCTGGCTGCGCAGGCCGGTCCACCAGACGAAGGTGTCGAGGACCTCCGCGGCGGCGGGTCCGACGGCGTCGCGCTGGAGCAGCAGCTGCTCGAAGCCGACGGTGAGGGCGTCTCCGACGCGCAGGACGAGGAGCAGGGCGATGACGGGCCGGAGCGCGGGCAGGGTGACGTGCCACATGCGGCGCCACCGGTCGGCGCCGTCGATGGCGGCGGCCTCGTAGAGGGACTGGTCGACGGCGGCGAGCGCGGCGAGGAAGACGATGACGCCCCAGCCGGCGTCCTTCCAGATGCCCTCGGCGGTGACGAGGAACTTGAAGACGGCGGGGTCGGTCATCAGGTCGAAGCCCTCGTGGCCGTGTTCGCGCAGGGTCTGGGCGATGATGCCGGCGCCGCCGAAGATCTGCTGGAAGACGGTGATGACGATGACCCAGGAGAAGAAGTGCGGCAGGTAGAGCACGGCCTGGACGAGGGCGCGGACGCGGGGCCGCAGCAGGCTGTGCACGAGCAGGGCGAGGGCGACGGGGACGGGGAAGAAGAGCACCAGCTGGAGGAGGAAGAAGACGAGGGTGTTCTCGACGGCGTCCCAGAAGGCGGGGTCGGTGAGCACCCGGTCGAAGTGGGCGAGGCCGACCCAGGGGGATTCCAGGATGGCGGTGACGCCGTTGGTGGAGAGGTAGGGGTCGTACTCCTGGAAGGCGACGACGTTCCCGAGGACGGGGAGGTAGTGGAAGACGAGGACGAGGGCGAGTGCGGGCACCGTCATCAGGAGGAGGGTGCGGTCGCGCCGGAGCCGCCGGCCGAGGGGGATCCTCGGCCGGCGGTCGGTGGTGTCGCGCTTGGTCACGTCAGCTCGCCGCGGAGCCGGTGGTGTCGAGGAGCTTGCTGTACCAGTCGCGGAGCTCGTCGCCGCCCTTGCTCTTCCACTCGGAGACGGCCTGCTGCATGTCGGAGAGCTTCTTCCGGCCGCGGACGATGTCCTTCTCCAGCTGCTCGAAGTCGTTCATGAGGCCGGTCCACCGGCTCGGCTCGGCGACGGTGAGGCCGTAGAAGGAGGACTTGCGGGTGAAGGCGCCCATCCGCTGCTGCCAGCCGATCTGCGCCTCGGTGATCTCCGGCAGGTCGGGGTGGGCGATGTAGGGGGCGGGGCTGGCGATGAACATCCAGGAGCTGCTGACCTCCTGGTTGCCGGCGTCGGTCTTGACCGGCAGGCCGTCCTTGATCGTGTGGTGCACCCCTTCGACGCCGTAGTCGGTGAGCATGCGCTCCTTGGTTCCGTAGGGTGCGGCGGTGAAGTTGGCGATGGCGAGGGCGTCCTCGACGATCTCCTTCGGGGCGCCCTTGCGGACGAAGGACCAGATGTTGGCGGGGTTGGTGGCCCACAGTTCGGGGTCGCCGCCGGCGTGGCCCGGGACGTCCATGGCGGCCATGGCGAAGTCCGGGTTCTGGGCGGCCATCTCGGCGGTCTTGCCGTACCAGTGGGCGAGGTCGTTGTTGTAGATCAGGCACTGGCCGGAGGTGAAGCGGACGCTGGTGTCGCCCTGGTTCTGGGCCTTCTCGTCGGGGTGGACGACGCCGGCGTCGTAGAGCTTGCGGGTCCATTCCAGGGCTTCGAGGTACTCGGGGGTCTCGATGCGGTTGACCAGCCTGCCGTCGACGAGGTGCCAGCCGAGCGCCTTGTCGCCGCCGTTGAGGACGCCGAACATGTTGTAGGCGGTCCAGGTCATGTCGGCACAGGCCCACACCTTCGCCTTCGCGCTGGTGATCTCCTTGGCGAGGGCCAGGAACTCGTCGGCGCTCTCGGGGACTTGCCAGCCCTTCGCGTCGAAGAGGTCCTTGCGGTAGAAGGGCGCGATGTTGGTGACGTACGAGGCGGGCATGGGCAGGCCGCGGAGCCTGCCGCCGAAGATGCCGCGCTGCCAGGCGTCGGTGGGGATGGCGGCGAGGTTGGGGTAGGCCTTGACCTTGTCGCCGGAGAGGTACGGTCCCAGGTCCTCGAACTTGGCGTCGACGGCGCTGGGGATCTTGCCGCCGAGGTTCCAGCCGGGGACGACGACGAGGTCGGGGACGGTGCTGGAGGCGAGGACGGCGCCGAGCTTCTGGTCGTAGACGTTGCCGTCCTGGTTCTGCCAGGCGGCCTGGACTCCGACGGCTTCGTTCATGGCCTTGTAGTAGGGGTTGCCGGAGGCGGGCGGGGTGCCCCAGAAGGGGGCCATGACGGTGAGCGCGCCGCCCTTGCCGAGCTTCTCCGGTACGGATGCCTTGAGTTCGGCGCTGGGGATGGCGCGGGTGTAGCCGGCGGCGGAGCCGTCGCGCGCCGGGAGGTCGGCGGGGACGACGCTGCTGGCCACGTGGGTGGGGAGGATCTTCGCGGCGTCCTTGCCGCTGGTGGTGCCGTCCTTCTTGCCGGTGTCGCCACCGCCGCAGGAGGTGAGCAGCGGGGCCCCGCCGGCGACCGCGACGGCGGCGACGGCGCCGGTGGCGAGGAAGCCCCTCCGGCTCGGTTCGGTTCTCGGGGAGCCCGTGGAGGCGGCGTTCGGCGTCATTGCGTCAACCCTTCATGGCACGCGCCAGGACACACGGCGTCCCTGGGAGCGCCGGCCGGCTGCGGTGACGGAGATGGAGCAAGGTGCGGGGTGCGGGGTGCGGGCGGGGCGGGGCCCCGGGAGCGCGCGGCGACGGGCGCGGTGGTTCGGCACCGCCGAGTCGAAGCGCTTCGATGTTGCTGTGAGGTTAAGTGACGCCCCCAGGTGCGGCAAGAGTCGTTCACCGGTTTCTCCCGGCAGACACGGATGCGGTGCAGGCAGTCAACTCCGCTGTCCGCGACGACAAGTGGCGGTGACCGGCACCTTGACACCCACCCGGGAGGGCCAGAGCATCGAAGCGCTTCGAATCTTCCGGTCGCCGCTCGGCGACCGCCGTCCAAGGGACTCGTACGTGACCGCAGACCGGCCGCCCTTCCGTGACCCGGCCCTTCCCGTCGGCGACCGCGTCGCCGACCTCCTCGGGCGCCTCTCCCCCGCCGAACGCCTTGCGCTGCTGCACCAGTTCGCCCCCGCCGTCGAGCGCCTGGGCCTCGCCGCCTTCCGGACCGGCCAGGAGGCGCTGCACGGCGTCGCCTGGATGGGCCCGGCGACCGTCTTCCCGCAGGCCGTCGGGCTCGGCGCGAGCTGGCACCCGGAGCTGGTGCGCCGGGTCGGCGAGGCCGTCTCCCGCGAGGCGCGGGTGATGCGCGCCGAGGACGGGCGGGTCGGGCTCAACGTGTGGGCGCCCACCGTGAACCTGCTGCGCCATCCGCTGTGGGGCCGCGGCGAGGAGGGCTACTCCGAGGACCCGGCGCTCACCTCCGCGATCGCGGTCGCCTTCACCCGCGGCCTGCGCGGCGACCACCCCCTGTACTGGCGCACGGCGCCGGTGCTCAAGCACTGGCTCGCGCACAACAACGAGACGGCCCGCGACACCTCCTCGGCCTCCGTCCGCCCGCGCGTGCTCCACGAGTACGACCTCCGGGCCTTCCGCGGCGCCGTCGAGGCGGGCGCGGTGGCCGGCGTCATGCCCGCGTACAACCTGGTCAACGGCCGTCCCAACCACCTTTCCCCGTACCTGGGTTCGGAGCTGCGCGGCTGGACGGACCGGGAGCTTCTGGTCTGCTCCGACGCGGGCGCGCCGAGCAACCTCGCCGACTCGCAGGCGTACTTCGCCACGCACGAGGAGGCCGTCGCGGCGGCGCTCCGCGCGGGCGTGGACTCCTTCACCGACCACGGCACGGACAGCTCGGTGATCCTCGGCAGGCTCGAACGCGCCCTGGAGCGCGGCCTCATCGGCCAGGAGGACGTGGACCGGGCGGTGCGCCGGCAGCTGACCGTGCGGTTCCTGCTCGGCGAGTTCGACCCGGAGCTCGACCCGTACGCGCGGGAGACCGCGTACGACACCGGGGCCCACCGCGAGCTGGCCCGCGAGGCGGCGGAGGCGGCGCTCGTCCTGCTCCGCAACGAACCGGCCGGTGAGAAGCCCCTGTTGCCCCTGCGGGAGAGCGGCCGGATCGCGGTGGTCGGGCTGCTCTCCGACGCCGTCAAGCTCGACTGGTACAGCGGCTCCCTCCTGCACCGCTCCTCCCCGCTGGACGGGATCCGGGAGCGGTTCGGCGCGGACCGGGTGGACTTCGCCGAGGGCGTCGACCGGGTCCGGCTGCGGACCGCCGACGGGCGCGCCCTGCGCGTCCCCGACACCACGGGCGCGGAGTCCGCGCGCGGCGCGGAGATCGCCCTCGACCCGGCGCTGCTCGCCGGCCGCACCGATCTGCCGCCGCTCACCGCCGACGCCGAGGGCTCGGTCCTCGACCTGGTCGACTGGGGCGACGGGGTGCTGACCCTGCGCGCGCCCGGCGGGCGCTATCTGTCGGTGGCCGGGGACGGCCTGCTGCGCGCCTCGGCGGACGAGCCGGGCGGCTGGGTCGTCCAGGAGACGTTCCGCTTCGAGTCCGACGGCGACGGGCATGACGGGCTCCTCCTTCGGCACCTCGGGACGGGGGGCTATGTCTCTGTCGCCGCCGACGGCGTGAAGGTTGCCGCCGATCGCGAATCCGCCGCGATCCTCGCCGTGGAGACGGTCGAGCGCGGCGAGGAGGCGGTGGCGAGGGCCGCCGCCGGGGCCGGAACGGTGATCGTGGTCGCCGGGAACGACCCGCACATCAACGGGCGCGAGACCGAGGACCGCACGGGCCTCGCGCTCCCGCCCCACCAGGACCGTCTGTGGCGGGCCGCGCACGCGGCGAACCCGCGCACGGTCCTCGTCCTCGTCTCCTCCTACCCGTACGCGGTGGGGGACGCGGCCGAGGAGCTGCCGGCGATGCTGTGGACCGCGCACGGCGGACAGGCGGCGGGCACCGCGCTCGCCCGCGTCCTCGCCGGCGACGTCTCCCCCGCCGGACGCCTGCCGCAGACCTGGTACGGCGCCGACGCCGACCTGCCGGACCTGTTCGACTACGACGTCATCGGAGGCCGGCAGACCTACCTCTACTCCGACCGCGTCCCGCTCTTCCCCTTCGGCCACGGCCTGACGTACACGAGCTTCGGGTACGAGGCGCTGACGGCGACGGTGGAGGCGGAGGCGGTACGGATCTCCTGCACGGTCGCCAACACGGGGACGGTCGCCTCGGACGAGGTCGTCCAGGTGTACGCGCGCGTGGTCGCCCCGTCCGTGCCGCGCCCGCACCGCGCGCTCGTCGCCCACGAGCGGATCCACCTGGCACCGGGCGAGTCCCGGAAGCTCGCCTTCGCGGTGCCGCTGTCGGAGCTCGCCCACTGGGACGTGGCGCACGGGCGGTGGACGGTCGAGCCGGGCGCGTACGACTTCCTGGCCGGCCCGTCCTCGGCCGACGTCCGCCGCACCGTCCGCGTGGAGCTGGCGGGCGAGACGCCCGGCCCGCGCCCGGTCCTGGAGGCGGGGCTCGAAGCGGCTGCCTACGACGAGCAGTCGGGCACCGTCATCGCCGACCGCTCGCGGGAGTCCGGCGACGTGGTGACCCCGGCGGACCCGGACCTGCCGGGCACCCTCCTCTACCGGGCGTGCGACTTCGGCGACGGCGTCACGGAGCTGGCCGTGACGGCGGCGGGCGCGGGCGAGGTGACGTTCTTCGCGGCGGACGGCACGGAGGCCGCCCGGGTCGCGGTGGGCCCCACGGACGGACCGTACGCCCACACCACCGTGGGGGCGCCCTGCCTGTTCCAGGACGTGGCGGACCTGCGCGTCGAGCTGCGCGGGACGGTCCGCCTCGCGCACGTCGGCTTCTCCGGCTGAGGGGGGCGCCTGCTTTCCCGCGGGGTCGGACTCCAGGTCAGGGGCCGGATATGCTCGCCCGGCCCATGACACCGGGGAGGGAACCACATGATCCACAAGAAGTCCGTCCGAGGCACCGCCCTCGCCGCCGCGGCCCTGGCGGCCCTGGCCGTCTCCTGCGGTACGACCCCCGAGCCCGACCGCTCGGCGTCGGGCGCGGGCGCGAGCCCGTCCGCCACGGCGACGACGGCCGCACCGGAGTCGACGGCCGCACCGGAGACGACGACCGCGAAGCCGGACACGACGAGCGGACCCACCGCCGACGCCACGGACGCGCCGGCCGGGTCGAGCGCGACCCCCTACCCGAACGACGCCTCCGCGCCCTCCACCGGTGAAAAGGTCCGTGACGCCTTCGCGACTCTCCAGGCCACGCTCGACGACTCCTGCGCGGCGGACTGCGAGTACTTCCTCACCCGCGTGAACAAGGAACTCCAGGAGCTGGACTGGGCGATGAAGAACGACCCCAAGGGGCCCGGACACTTCCCCGAGCCGATCCGGAAGATCGAGGAACTGAACAAGACGCTGGCCGGGGACAGTTCCTTCGAGAACCTGAAGAAGCACGAGAAGAAGCTCGTCGGCACCCGCGACTTCATCAACACGTGGATGCAGGACCACCCGGACGACTACCGCTGACCGCCGCCAGCGCCAGGGCCGCGGCGACGAGCCCCGCGGCCAGGAGGAACGGCCCCGTCGGCCGGTCCAGGACCGTCGCGGCGAGCAGCGGCCCGGCCACGGCGCCCACGTTGAGCGCGGCCGTGGCGTAGGCCCCGGCGAGCGCGGGCGCGCCGGCCGCCTCGTACAGGATGCGGGCGATCAGCGTGCCCCCGAGGGCGAACGCCAGGGCGCCCTGCACGAGGAGCAGCGCGAGCAGGGCGGCCGGCCGGTCCGCGAGCACGGCGAGGCCGACCCAGCCGGCGAGCAGCAGCGGCCCTCCGACGGCGAGGACCCGGGCGGCATGGCGGTCGGCCAGCCGTCCCGCCGCCGTGACCCCGGCGAAGGAACCCGCGCCGAACAGCACGAGCGCGACGGAGACCCACGCGGGTCCGAGCCCGGCCGGGCCGGTCACCACCGGGGCGAGGAAGGTGAAGGCGCCGAAGGTGGCGGCGTTGACCAGCGCGGCCAGGACCAGGACCCGCAGCAGCCGGGGCGCCCGGAGCACCCCGAACTCGGCCCGCAGCGCGTGCCGTTCGGTCCGGCCTGCGGGCACCCCCCGCAGGATGCCGAGCGCGGCGGGCACGCAGAGCGCGGCGACCGCCCAGAACGCGGCTCGCCACCCGGCGAGGGCCCCGAGCAGCGCGCCCCCCGGAACCCCGACGACGGTCGCGACGGTCGTTCCGCCGAGCAGCACGGCGAGCGCCCGTGCCTTGCGGTCCGCCGGGACCATGGCGGTGGCGGTGGTCAGGGCGAGCGCGAGGAACCCCGCGTTCGCGAGGGCGGCGGCGACCCGGCTCAGGAGCAGGACGGTGAAGCTCTCCGTCACCGCCCCGACGACATGCGCGGCGAGGAAGACGCCCACGAACACGAGCAGCCCGCCCCGCCCGGACCGCCCCCGGGCGAGCACGGCCATGAGCGGCGCGCCGATCACCATGCCGAGCGCGAAGGCGGAGGTCAGCGCGCCGGCGGCACCGACGCCGACCCCGAGGTCACGGGCGAGGTCCGGCAGCAGCCCGGCGAGCATGAACTCCGAGGTGCCCATGGCGAAGACGGCCAGGGCGAGCAGATACAGAGGAAGCGGAAGAGACACGAAGGCTCCGAGGCGGGGCGAGAAGGACGAAGGACGTCGATGTCGTCGCGTCACCACCGCCGAGCCCGCTCCGCGAGAGCGCGGGCATGCCCGACCGGCCGCACGGCGCGAAGCGCCGCGGCGGTCGGTGGTTGTTCACCGGCTCAGAGTGTGCGGAGGTTCAGGGGCCGGCGGTGTGACCGCGAGCCCCCCGCTCTGGATGCTTCGGGGCTTGCCATGCCGGGCACGTTACGCCCGCCCCCCGCTTGCCCGCACCCGAATTCCGCGGACTCAGCTCGTCCGCACGGTCGGCAGCGCGTCGGAGCGGCCGTAGGCCAGGATCCGGACGAGGGCCTCGCGCATGCGGGCGACGTCCTCGGGCGGCGCGTTCAGGACGGCCTCGATCACCGGGTCGTCCAGACCGAGGTCGTCCAGGTACGCGGGGTCGAGCGTGACCCGCAGGAGGTCACCCGACAGCTCCACCGTGCGCACGCAGCCGTACGCGGTGTTCTGGTCGGGGGTCACGACGCAGTACGAGTCCATGCCGAGGCGGACGTTCTGCTCGTCCGGCTCCTCGACGAAGCTCTGGAATTCGAGCACGAAACTCTCCTCGTCCTCCGACTCGATGACGCCGGCCGACGGGCAGTACGCGCCCGGCGGCAGCTCGTCGTGCCAGCCATAGGCGATGTTCGCCACGAACCTGTAGGTCATGCCCTCACGCGTCCGTCCACTCGCCGCCCGCCATCACCTGGCGTCCCGCCAGCTCCGGCTCCTCGTGCCACGCCTGCACGTCCACCGGCCGCACCCGGAACCAGCGGTACGCCGGCCCCGCCGCGCGCGCGTCCCACCCGGTCTTGGCGTGGAAGCCGTCGGCGGCCTCGACCGGCACCTCGTCGTGGGTGTACGTCGTGACCTCGCCGTCGAGGAGCACGACGTCCCGGGTGTCCCCGAGGGCGAGGCGGGTACGGGGGTTGGCCGCGAGGTTACGCCCGGTGGGGTTGGACAGCCGCGTGACGAGCCAGATGTCGGCGCTGTCCCAGAGGAACGAGAGCGGCACGAGGTAGGGCATGCCGTCGGGCCCGGCGGAGGCGACCCAGAGGTCCATCTCGCGCGCGAGTCGGTCTCGTACGTCCTTGATGCGGTGGGCGCTGTCGCGGGGCGGGGTGGTGCCGGTCACCGCTTGACGGATTCGATGAAGGTCGCGAAGGCGGTGGCGGAGACGGCGAGGACCGGGCCGGCCGGGGCCTTGGAGTCGCGGAGGGGGACGATGCCGAGGCTCGGCACCAGATTGTGTGCCACCTCGACGCAGTCGGCGCCACCATTACCGCTGTAGGACGACGTGAACCAGAGGGGGGACTCGTTGGTCACAGCATGCCCTTTCGCAGGTCTTTGATCACGGTCAGCGAGTCTGCCGGGGAGAGGGCTTCAGCGACAAGCCGGTGATAGGTCGCATGCAGGTACGACAAGGTGGGGCCTTCCCGTACCACGGTCCCCCGGGCCTGCGCCTCGGCGTAGGCGAGGAGAGATCGATCGGCCAAGGTGAGGATGGTCAGGGGCATGTGGGATGGACGCCGCTCCCCCAGGCTGAACGGAGCCACATGCACGTACGTGTGGGGCCTTGCCGCCAGTTCGATGATCCGGTCGAGCTGTGCCGTCATCACTCGGGGGCCGCCGACCATCTGACGCAGACAGCTCTCGTCCAGCACCACGAGGCACAGGGGCGGTCGCCCCTGCTCCAGGAGCCTCTGGCGCTCGCCCAGAAGTTCCAGCCGCTGCGCAGCCTGATCCGCTGTGACGGATCCTCGCTCGACGCTGAAGGCCGCCAGCGCCGCAGCGTACTCCGCCGTCTGGAAGAGCCCCGGAACGATACCGACATCGAAGATGCGGATCTCCACGGCCTGACGCTCATAGTGCACGTACTCCGGGAAGCCCTCCAGCAGCACCCCGTCCCGCATCCGACGCCACTCGCGCTCGAAGGACTCCGCCTGCCCCAGCAGTCCGAAGGCAGAGTCGAGCTCTCGTGAGAATTTGAGAGTTGGAGACTTGCGCGCAGTTTCCACGGCGGAAATGTGCTTGCCCGAGTACGAGCCCCGCGCCGCCAGATCCTCCTGCTTCCACCCTCTTTCCTCGCGCATCCTGCGCAAACGCGCGCCGTAAGCCGCCTCCGGCCCAGTGCTGGGATCCAGGTCCTTCCGATTGACCACAACTCTCCCTCAATGGCTGACTGTTGAAGATTTGAAGACTTCGCGAATCTACGCCACGCTGGAGGCCCTTGGTAGTGACTCCGCTACAGAGAGGAACCCCATGCCCGAAAGCGACCACCCCACCCCCGTCCCCGACCTGGGGACGTACATGGCGGCAGACACACCCGAGGGCCGGTCCCGCCTCGGGAAGGTGACCGCCTGGGACGGCGAGCTGGTCCACCTGCAACAGCCCGGCGGCGGCACCGTCTGGACCGCCCCGCCGGCGGAGCTGCGCCGGCCTACGGAGGACGAGCACGCACTGATCCGCGTCCTGACGACCCCCGTCCCGCGGACGGCGGCGACGCGGGCCCGGCAGACGTATCCCGAGCCCCCCGTGGTGCTCCCCGAGCGCGCCGTGCCGCCGGCCGTGCCGACGCCGGGGTGCGCGACGTGCGAGCTGGTGGCCGTGTGGGAGCGCAGCTGCCTCCTCCGGCACGACTACTCCAAGGCGGCGGACTTCCGTGTCGAGATGCGCAACCACCCGCACACCGAGCCGAAGCTGACACTCCCCCGCGAGCGGCCGTGAGGACACGGCGAAGCCCCGGACGGTGGCCCGGGGCTTCGGTCGGGAGAGGGGCGTCAGCCGTTGAGGGCCTGCTCGGCCGCGTCGGCGACGTGCTGCGCCTGGAGGTCGCGGCCCTTCTCGTTGGGGTGCGCGTACCAGGGGAGCTTGGTGCCGAGGAGGTCGAGCTGGGACTCCTCCAGCAGACCGCCGATGCCTCGTTCGGCGCCGGCACAGGCCGTGTTGGCGCCGGTGTGGGCGTAGAGGTCCACGAAGGTCGCGCCGCCTTCGGCGTCGGCGGCGACCTTCGCCATGGTGTCGTTCAGCCGCTTCTGGATCCGGTCCAGGACCGGCAGGGCGTCGGCGGGCATGTCGGCGAAGGGCAGCTCCGTCTGGCCGGGCGCCGCGGTGAGGCACGTGGTGGAGTCCTCGGGGACGAGCCGGGGGTAGCCGACCAGGACGCGCTTGGCGTCGGGGGCGAAGTAGCCGATGCGGTCGAGCACTTCCTCCAGCTCTGCGGCGACCTGCTCGAACTGGCCGTCCAGCCAGGCCTTCCCGTCGCCGGTCTCGAAGAACGCACCGCAGGTGGACGCCGGCTCGTCCGCGTCCACCGGGTTTCCCGGCAGCAGGAGGCCGTCCTGGCCCCGGAGCCTGTCGGAGCACTGCTTCATGATGCGGCTGAAGCCCAGCGTGTTGCCGCCCATGCTGCCCACCGTCAGCTGCGTGTCCTCCTTGAGCGCGCCCTGCTGCGCCGGGACCGTCATGCCGGGGAACAGCAGCTCCTGCTCCTCCCAGAAGTGGTGGACGAGGGCACCGCCGCAGGAGACGTCCGCCTGGACGTCGAGCGTGATGCCCTTGTCGGCGAGCCGGCGGGTGGCGACGGCGGGGTAGTTCTCCTCCGCCTGGAAGCAGAAGTCCCGCGTGCCGTCCTGCCGGAAGGGGGCGATGCCGAAGTTGGACGTGTACGAGTCGCCGAAGAAGACGGTCGGCACGGGATCGGCGGCGGCCGCGCCGGCGCTCGTCGCCGGGCCGGCGAGCGCCAGGCAGGTGCCCAGCGCGGCGGCCGCGGCGACCAGCCGGCGTACCACTGAGTTCTTCGTCGTCCTGCGGGTGGCCGAAGGCATGGCTGTGCCCTTTCGTCAGGGATCGGGGAGCACGAGGGAATCGGAACGCTCCGTATTCAGTCAGATACGGAATGCGATCTTCCAGCGAGTGCGCGCCACACCTGGGCGTTTTCGGCCACACACCGACCCGCCCCCCTGATTCCCCTGGTCAGCGGGACTCACCAGAGGTTCGCGCCGGAGCCGGGAGAAGTGATCATGACCCGAAAGAGACCCGGCTCGCCCGTACGGCCCGCAACCCGAGCGGCAGCGGCGGGTGATGGCGGGCCGAAGGGAGCCTCCGCGACACCCCCCGTTCCGTACAGGTGTACGACCTCCGGACTTCTACGCGGTGGCCGCCACCGCCCCCACGCGCCGATCGGCCGGATCTCCGCCCGCCCCGGCCGCCCGCCCCGGCCGACCCGCCGTGTCCCGCCCTGCCCCGCCCGCCTCGGCGCGGTCAGGCGTACAGCGCCCCCGTGACGTACTCCATCGCCTTCGTGAAGACGGGGTCGCCGAGGCGGCGGGCGGCCTCCTCCTCGTCGACGTCCTCGATGTGGGTCTGGATCCACCACAGGTTGCCGAAGGGGTCGCGGACGCGGCCGACGAGGTCACCGAAGAAGAGGTGGGTGACCTCGGTGACCGAGGTGCCGCCGGCCTCCACCGCGCGGCGGTGGACGGCCCGTGCGTCGTCCACGTACAGGCGGAGGAAGGCCGGGGTCGGCGCCCAGGAGGGCGGGCTGTCGAAGGCCATGATCCGGGCGTTCCCGATGCGGAGCTCGGCGTGGCCGACAGTGCCGTCCTCCATGGCGAAGCGGCCCAGGTCCTCCGCGCCGAAGGCCCGCTCCAGGTAGTCGATGAGGCCTGCCGTGTCGGAGCCGATGATCCAGGGGGTGACCGTGGTGCAGCCCTCGGGGACCGGGCGGACAGGTGTCGTGTCGTCGCTCATGCGCCCATGCTGGCCCGCCATTAGGTCAGCTCGTGTCCTCATGGGCGGCCGGGCGCCGACGTCTGCGGCCAGTGGCGTGGCTCTGGCGCGGCGCGGCGCCGACGGGACTCCCGGCGCGCCCGACGTCGGAACGCTCGCGGATCTGGGCCGCGACGGCGGACGAGGACATCCCCCGACCGCCTCGCCCCGCTCCGGGTGCGGTGGCGTACCTGGCGGCACGAGCCGTGCCGTCCGCACGTCACGCCCTCATCAGGTGGGCCCGTGCCGCAGTCCTCCTGTGCCCAACAGCTCGACCGTGCACGGCAGTTCCGTGCCCGCGGCCACGGCCGTCGGGCCCGGCTCCCCATGGGTGACGCGGTACTCGGCCGCCGGGTCGCCCCGGTGGTCCGGCACCGTGACGGTGGTCGTCGTGCCCGGCGCGCCGCCGGGGGCGACCAGCAGGGTGAGGCCGTCGAGCCAGGGGCCGTCGGGGCGGTCGGAGGGGGCGGCGAGGGGGAGGACGGCGCCGGGGCGGACGTACAGGGGGAGGCTGTCGAGGGGGTGGGTCTCGCGGCGCCAGCGGGGGCCGGTGACCGTCTCGCCGGTGAGGAGGTGGGTCCAGGTGCCCTCGGGGACGTACACCTCGACCTCACCGCCGGGGTCCATGACGGGGGCGACGAGCAGGTCGGGGCCGAGCATGTACTGGCGGTCCAGGGTGCGGCAGGCGGGGTCGCCGGGGAATTCGAGGACCATGGGGCGCATGACGGGGACGCCGGTCGCGTGGGCCTCGGCGGCGGTCGCGTACAGGTAGGGCATCAGGCGGTGCTTGAGGTGGGTGAAGCGGCGGGCGACGGCCACCGCCTCCTCGCCGAACTCCCACGGCACCCGGTAGGAGTCGCTGCCGTGGAGGCGGCTGTGGGAGGACAGCAGGCCGAAGGCGAGCCAGCGGGTGAAGACCTCCGGGTCGGGGGTGCCCTCGAAGCCGCCGATGTCGTGGCTCCAGAAGCCGAAGCCGCTGAGGGAGAGGGAGAGTCCGCCGCGCAGCGACTCGGCCATGGCCTCGAAGGAGGCCCAGCAGTCGCCGCCCCAGTGGACGGGGTACTGCTGGCCGCCGGCGGTGGCGGAGCGGGCGAAGAGGACGGCCTCGCCGGGGCCGCGCTCCTTCTCCAGGAGCTCGAAGACGGTGCGGTTGTAGAGGTGGGTGTAGTAGTTGTGCATCCGCTCGGGGTCGGAGCCGTCGTGCCAGACGACGTCGGTGGGGATCCGCTCGCCGAAGTCGGTCTTGAAGCAGTCGACGCCCTGGGCGAGGAGCGGGCGCAGCTTCTCCTGGAACCAGGCGCGGGCACCGGCGTTCGTGAAGTCGACGAGGGCCATGCCGGGCTGCCAGAGGTCCCACTGCCAGAGGTCGCCGTTCGGCCTGCGCACGAGGTAGCCGGCCTGCGCGGCCTCGTCGAAGAGGGCGGACTTCTGGGCGATGTAGGGGTTGATCCAGAGGCCGACGCGCAGGCCGCGGGCCTTGAGGCGGGCGAGCATGCCGTCCGGGTCGGGGAAGGTCTCCGGGTCCCAGGCGAAGTCGGACCACTGGTACTCGCGCATCCAGAAGCAGTCGAAGTGGAAGACGGAGAGCGGGATGCCGCGGGCGGCCATGCCGTCCACGAAGGAGGTGACGGTGGCCTCGTCGTAGGGGGTGGTGAACGAGGTGGTGAGCCAGAGGCCGAAGGACCACGGCGGGGGGAGGGCGGGGCGGCCGGTGAGGGCGGTGTAGCGGCGCAGGACGTCCTTGGGGGTGGGGCCTGCGACGACGTAGTACTCCAGGGACTGGTCCTCGACGCTGAACTGGACCTGGCCGACGGCCTCGGAGCCGAGCTCGAAGGAGACGCGGCCGGGGTGGTTCACGAAGACGCCGTAGCCGCGTGAGGAGAGGTAGAAGGGGACGTTCTTGTAGGCCTGTTCGCTGCTGGTGCCGCCGTCGGCCTGCCAGACGTCGACGGTCTGGCCGTTCTTGACGAAGGGCGTGAAGCGTTCGCCGAGGCCGTAGACCTGCTCGCCGACCCTGAGGGCGAGCTGGACCGCCATGTGGTGGGCGCCGTCGGGGGTGGTGACGAAGGCGGTGCCCTTGCGGCCCGAGGTGGTGAGCGGGCGGCCGGCGGCGTCCAGGAAGTCCAGGGTCCAGAGGCGGGCGCGGTCGAGGCGGAGACGGAGCGGGCCGGAGGCCAGCTCGACGGCGGTGCCGTCGTCGTGGACGGTCCCGGCCCCGGGGTCGGGGGCGGCGAGGGCGAAGTCGGGTCCGCGCCGGACCTTGCCGGCGTGGTGGGTGACGCGGACGCCGATCACTCCCTCGGCCGGCGCGTGGCACTCCACCGTGAGGAGCGCCGAGTTCAGGGTGTCGCCGCGGGTGCGGACCGGCTTGACGGAGGCGTGCGCGGTGAGGCGGCCGGGGGTGACGCGCAGGTCGCGGAGCTCGGTGGCGTACGAGGCGTGCACGCCCTCGCGCATCAGCCAGAAGCCGTCGGTGAACTTCATGCGGGTCCTCGGGGTGGGGTGGGGAGCGGGGCTGTCGCCGGGCGGGAGGCGCGTACCCGCCCCAATAGTTATCCCAGAAAACAAAACCGGGGAACAGCCTCCGGACGATCTCTCCCGGGCTCGCCCCGGCCGCCGCCCGCGCATCGGATAGAAAACGCTTTCCATCAACTCTGCGCGAAGCATTGACGAAACATCGGCGCCGCCTTAACTTCATGCCCGTTGCACTTCGTACGTCATATATGAGACGCCATACACGAGATCTGAGAGTGCTCCATGGCCTTCGCCCCCAGCCCCATCCCCTCCCGGACCCAGTACGTCCTGGAGGCGATCAAGCACGACATCCTCACCGGAGGGCTCAGACCCGGGCAGGCGCTCGTGGAGGCCGAACTCGCGGCGCGTTTCGGGGTCTCCAAGACCCCGGTGCGCGAGGCGCTGAAGACGCTCGCGGGCAGCGGACTCGTCGTCATGAGCCAGTACAAGGGCGTCACCGTGCGGATGGTCGACGCGGACATGGCCAGGTCCGTGTACGACGTCCGGCTGCTCCTGGAGCCGGAGGCGGTCCGCCGCGCGGTCGCCTCGGGCGCCCCGCTCGACGACGCCCACGAGGCGCTCGCCCGGGCCGCCGGCGCCGAGGACCCGGCCGAACGCTCGCTGGCCAACCGGGCGTTCCACCGCGCGCTCTACCTCCCCTGCGGCAACCCGCTGCTCGGGCGGATGCTCGACGAAGTGCGCGACCAGGCCGCGCTCGTCTCCACCGTCGCCTGGGCCGCCGTCCCCTCCTGGGAGCGCGAGGCGGCCGAGCACGAGGAGATCCTGCGGCTCGCCGCCGCGGGCGACGCCGACGGGGCCCGCCGGGCGGTGCACGCCCACATCGCCTCGTTCGTGGAGCGCGCCTTCCCCTCGAACCCCCTGGAACCCGCCGCGAACGCGGGCTCCTCCCTCCTGGACAGCGAGTGACAATGAACTTCGAGACCCTTCGGGCCGCCCTCGCCGACGTCGTGGCCATCCCGGTCACGCCGTTCGCCGAGGACGGCCGGGTGGACTCCGCCGCCCACCGGGCGCTGCTGCGCCGGCTGCTCGACGGCGGGGTGCGCACCCTCACCCCCAACGGCAACACGGGCGAGTTCTACGCCCTCACCCCCGACGAGCGCCGCTCGATCACCGAGACCACCGTCGCCGAGGCCGCCGGCCGCGCCGCGATCCTGGTCGGCGTCGGACACGACGTGCCGACGGCGGTCGAGGCGGCCCGGCACGCCCGGGACACCGGGGCGCAGATGGTGATGGTCCACCAGCCGGTGCACCCGTACGTCTCCGAGAGCGGCTGGGTCGACTACCACCGGGCGATCGCCGAGGCGGTGCCGGAGCTGGGCGTCGTCCCCTACATCCGCAACCCGCTGCTGAGCGGGGTGCGCCTGGCCGAACTGGGCGCCGCCTGCCCGAACGTGGTCGGCGTCAAGTACGCGGTGCCGGACGCGGCCCGGTTCGCCGGCTTCGCCCGGGACGCGGGCCTGGACCGCTTCGTGTGGGTGGCCGGTCTCGCAGAGCCGTACGCGCCCTCGTACTTCTCCGCCGGCGCCACCGGCTTCACCTCCGGCCTGGTCAACGTCTCCCCCGCGCTCTCCCTGGAGATGCTGGAGGCGTTGCGGACCGGGGACTACGGCACGGCGATGAAGGTGTGGGAGCGGATCCGCCGCTTCGAGGAACTGCGCGCCGCCAACGGCAGCGCGGACAACGTCACGGTGGTGAAGGAGGCGCTGGCCTCGCTCGGGCTGTGCCGCCGGGACATCCGGCCGCCGAGCCGGGAGCTCCCGGAGGACGAGCGGGCCGAGGTCGCGGCGATCGCGGGCGGGTGGCCGATATGACGGACACCCGGGGAAGGTCCCGTGAACCGTCGCGGGAGCCGCGGGAGAAAGCTCCGCACGAGCTGCGCAGTCACCAGTGGTACGGGACCGACGGGCTGCGCTCCTTCAGCCACCGGGCCCGGACCCGGCAGCTCGGCTACCTGCCCGAGGAGCACCTCGGCAAGCCGGTGATCGCGATCCTCAACACCTGGTCGGACATCAACCCCTGCCACGTCCACCTGCGCGACCGCGCGCAGGCCGTGAAGCGCGGGGTGTGGCAGGCGGGTGGCTTCCCGCTCGAATTCCCGGTGTCCACGCTGTCGGAGACCTTCCAGAAGCCGACGCCGATGCTCTACCGCAACCTCCTCGCCATGGAGACGGAGGAGCTGCTGCGCTCGTACCCGGTGGACGGGGCGGTGCTCATGGGCGGCTGCGACAAGACCACCCCCGCGCTGCTGATGGGGGCGGCCTCGGTGGACCTGCCGACGGTCTTCGTGCCGGCCGGTCCGATGCTGCCGGGGCACTGGCGGGGGGAGACCCTCGGCTCCGGCACGGACATGTGGAAGTACTGGGACGAGCGGCGGGCCGGCACCATCGGCGACTGCGAGCTGGCCGAGCTGGAGAACGGGCTCGCCCGCTCCCCCGGCCACTGCATGACGATGGGGACGGCGTCGACGCTGACGGCCGCGGCCGAGACCCTGGGCGTGACCGTGCCGGGCGCCTCCTCGGTGCCGGCGGTCGAGTCGGGGCACGACCGGATGGCCGCCGCGTCGGGGCTGCGGATCGTGGAGCTGGTCCGTCAGGACCTCAGGCTCTCGCGGCTGCTGACCCGGGAGGCGTACGAGGACGCGGTCGCCGCCGTCCTGGCGCTCGGCGGCTCGACCAACGCGGTGATCCACCTGATCGCGATGGCCGGCCGGTCGGGCGTGAAGCTGACGCTCGACGACTTCGACCGGATCGCGCGGACGGTGCCGGTCCTCGCGAACCTGCGGCCCGGCGGGGCGTACCTCATGGAGGACTTCCACTTCGCCGGCGGGATGCCCGGCTTCCTGTCGCGGATCGCGGACGTGCTCCACCTGGACCGGCCGACGGTCTCCCACACCACCCTGCGCGAACAGCTCGACGGAGCCCTCGTCCACAACGACGAGGTGATCCGGGAGCGGCACCGGCCGCTGGCGGCCGAGGGCGGGCTCGCGGTGCTGCGGGGGAACCTCTGCCCGGACGGCGCGGTCATCAAGCACGTCGCCATGGAGCAGCGGTTCCTCAAGCACACCGGCCCGGCCGTGGTCTTCGACGACTACCGGACGATGCAGCGGACGATCGACGACCCCGGGCTCGGCATCACCGCCGACCATGTGCTCGTGCTGCGCGGGGCGGGTCCGAAGGGCGGCCCCGGGATGCCGGAGTACGGCATGCTGCCGATCCCCAAGTACCTCCTGGAGCAGGGCGTACGGGACATGCTCCGGATCTCGGACGCCCGGATGAGCGGGACGAGCTACGGGGCGTGCGTGCTGCACGTCGCGCCGGAATCCCACGTCGGCGGGCCCCTCGCCCTGGTCCGTACCGGCGACACGATCACCCTCGACGTCGCGGCCCGCTCCCTCCACCTGCACGTCACGGACGAGGAGCTGGAGCAGCGCGGGGCCGCGTGGACCCCGCCGCCGGCCCGGTACGAGCGCGGCTACGGCGCGCTCTACATGGAGCAGATCTCCCAGGCCGACACCGGCTGCGACTTCGAGTTCCTGGCCAGGCCGGGGACGACCCCCGATCCGTACGCGGGCTGAGTCCCGCCCGGGCCGCCCACCGCCCCGCCCCGATCCGTACGCGGGGCGAGCCCGCCCCTCATCGTGCCCCATCCCGATCCTTACGCGGTGCGAGCCCGCCCCGCACCGCGCCCCACCCCCGCACCGCCCGCGGGCCGCACCGGCCCCGGCCACCCCCGCCGAACCTCTTGTTCGGTATGTCGAACGACGTTCGCGAAGCGCTTCACCACAGGTGGAGCCCCTCCCGAACCCCGCACGCCCGCCCGAGAACGGAGCCGCCGTCATGGCCACAGCTGTGACCAAACCGCCCCGAGCCACCACGCCACGGGGGCGCCGCCGCACGGGAGCGACGCCCCGCCGGCTGCCGTATCTGCTGATCGCCCCCGCCGGCCTGCTGATGCTGGGCTTCATCGCCTACCCCGTGCTGAGCGTCTTCTACTACAGCCTCCAGCACTACAACCCGACCAAGCCCTGGCGGAACGGCTTCGCCGGCCTCGACAACTTCACGAAGATCTTCACCGACGACCCGCACTTCTGGGGCACGCTCTCCTTCAGCCTCAAGTGGGTCGTGGTGGAGGTGACGCTCCAGCTCCTCTTCGGGCTCGCGCTCGCCCTCATCGTGAACCAGACCTTCTTCGGCCGGGCGCTCGGCCGGGCGCTCGTCTTCTCGCCCTGGGCCGTCTCCGGCGTGCTCACCTCGGCGATCTGGGTGCTGCTCTACAACTCGCAGACCGGCATCACCCGCTACCTGGCGGACCTCGGCATCGGCGAGTACGGCACCTCCCTGCTCTCCGACACCGGCACCGTCTTCTGGGCGGCGATCGTCGCGGACCTCTGGCGGGGCGTTCCCTTCTTCGCCATCCTCATCCTCGCCGACCTCCAGTCCATCCCCGGTGACCTGTACGAGGCCGCCGAGGTCGACGGAGCGGGCCGGCTGCGCCAGTTCTTCCACATCACGCTCCCGCACATCCGGGACGCGATCGTCCTCTCCACGCTGCTGCGCGCGGTGTGGGAGTTCAACAACGTCGACCTGCTCTACACGCTGACCGGCGGCGGACCCGCGGGCGTCACCACGACCCTGCCGCTGTACGTCGCCGAGACCAGCGTCGACGCCCACAACTTCGGTTACGCCTCCGCCCTCACCACGGTGGCGTTCGTGATCCTTCTCTTCTGCTCGATCGTCTATCTGCGCCTGAGCAAGTTCGGAGGCGACAGCAAGTGACCGCCGCAGCCACCCCCACCCGCACCGCGCCCGCCGGGCCGGCCACGCCCCCCGCGGACCCGCCGGACCGCACCCCGCCCGCGACCGCCCGCAGGAAGCACCGGGCCTGGGACGAGGTCCCCCGCTGGCAGATCTACCTGCCGCTCGGCGTCTACCTCGTCTTCACCCTCGTCCCCTTCTACTGGATCCTCCTCTTCGCCGTCCGGCCGGCGGGCTCCACCTCGCTGCTGCCCTGGCCGATGACCACCGAGCACTTCGAGAAGGTGTGGACCGACCGCAGCTTCGGCGTCTTCTTCCAGAACAGCCTGCTCATCGGCGTCGCCGTCCTCATCAGCACCACCCTGGTCGCGCTGGCCGGCGGCTACGCCCTCGCCCGCTTCGAGTTCCGGATCAAGAAGGGCTTCATGCTGGCCCTCCTCTGCTCCCAGTTCGTGCCCGGCGCCCTGCTCCTGGTCCCGCTCTTCCAGATCTTCGCCGAGCTGCGGATGATCAACTCGATCGGCAGCGTCATCCTCGCCGAGACGGTCTTCCAGCTGCCGCTGTCGATGATCCTCATCAGCGGCTTCATCAGGAACGTGCCGCCCTCGCTGGAGGAGGCCGCCTGGGTCGACGGCTGCTCACGCTTCCGCGCCTTCCTGATCGTGGTGCTGCCGCTGCTGCGGCCCGGTCTGGTCGCGGTCGGCTCCTTCGCCTTCGTCCACGCCTGGAACCACTTCCTCTTCGCCCTGATGTTCCTCAGCAGCCAGAGCAAGCAGACCATCCCGGTCGGCCTCAACACCCTCATGGGCGCCGACAGCGTCGACCTCGGCGCGCTCGCCGCGGGCGGTGTCATCGCCGCCGTCCCCGTCGTGATCGTCTTCGCCTTCATCCAGAAGTGGCTCGTGACCGGCTTCAGCGCCGGGGCGGTGAAGGGATGAACCCGATGCCCGCCTCCGCACCCCCGCCCACGCCCCGGCCCGCTTCCGCGCCCACGCTCACGCCCACGCCCCGGCCGGCCTCCGCGCCCCTGCCCGTCGTGCTCGCCGGCGCCCGCGGCCACGGCCGCAGCCACCTCCTCAACATCCACCGCCTGGAACGCCTCGGCCTCGTCCGCCTCGCCGGCGTCTGCGAGCTCCGCCCGCTCGACGCCGACGAGCTCGACGGCCTCGGCGCACCCGCCCAGTCCGACGACTTCGAGGCGCTGCTCGCCGCGACCGGCGCGAAGCTGGCCGTGCTCAGCACCCCCATCCAGACCCACACCGACATGGCGCTCGCCGCCGCCCGGCACGGCGCCGACATCCTCCTGGAGAAGCCCCCGGCTCCCTCCTACGCGGAGTTCCGCCGGATGGCCGACGGGGTCGCGGCGGCCGGCGCCGCCTGCCAGATCGGCTTCCAGTCGCTCGGCTCGCACGCGATCCCCGCCGTCCGCGAGCTCATCGACCAGGGCGCGATCGGCGAGGTCAGGGGCGTCGGCGCGGCCGGCGCCTGGGTCCGCGACGCGGCGTACTTCCGGCGCGCGCCCTGGGCCGGCCGGCGCCGGCTCGACGGCCGCGACGTCGTCGACGGAGCCCTGACCAACCCGCTGGCCCATGCCGTCGCCACCGCCCTCGCCCTCGCCGGGGCCACCCGCGCCGAGGACGTGGCCGGCGTCGAGACCGAGCTCTTCCACGCCCACGCCATCGAGTCCGACGACACCTCAGCCGTCCGCGTCACCACCGCCGCCGGCCTCCCGGTCACCGTGGCGGCGACCCTCTGCGCCGAGAAGACCGGCGAGCCGTACGTCGTCGTGCACGGCACCCGCGGCCGGATCACCTTCTGGTACCGCGAGGACCGCGTCCTGCTCCAGCGCGCCGGACACGGCCCGGAGGAGCTCGTCCACGGACGCACCGACCTCCTGGAGAACCTGGTCGCGCACGTCACCGACGGCACCCCGCTGCTCGTGCCGCCGGCCGGGACCGGCGCGTTCATGCGGGTCGTCGAGGCGGTCCGCACCGCCCCCGACCCGCTGCCGCTGCCCGCCGCACACTGGCGCGCCGAGCCCGGCGCGAGCTCCGGACGACGGGTCGTGGCGGGCGTGGAGGCACTGGTCGACGCGAGTGCCGAACAACTGAAGCTGTACTCCGAGCTCGGCGCCCCCTGGGCGGCCCCGGTCCCGGCGGAGGCCCGATGAACGGCACCGCCGGCACCACCACCGCCCTGCGGGTCGCGGGCCGCGCGGTCGCCCACTGCGTCACCCGCCCCGCACTGGCCCCCGGCCACTCCCCCCGCCCCTACCTGCACCCGGTGACGACGCCCGCCGGGCGGACCGTCACCGAGGTGCTGCCCGAGGACCACGTGCACCACCTGGGCGTCTCCGTCGCCGTCCCGGACGTCGACGGACGGAACTTCTGGGGCGGGCGCACCTTCGTCCGGGGCCGCGGCCCCGTGGAGCTGGACAACCACGGCGCGCAGCGGCACGACGGCTTCAAACTGTGCGACCCCGACGGCTTCGTCGAGGAACTGAGCTGGACCGCCGGCGGCGAGCGGCTGCTCGCCGAGCACCGCACGGTCGCCGCCCTCCCCCTCACCGACACCGCGTGGGCGCTCGACCTGACCCTCTCCGTCGCCAACGTCTCCGGCCGCGACCTGTCCCTCGGCAGCCCGGCCACCAACGGACGCCCCGGCGCCGCCTACGGCGGCTTCTTCTGGCGGGCCCCCAAGGAGGCCGCCGCGCCCGAGGTGTTCGGCCCCGCCGCGGACGGCGAGGAGGCCGTCCACGGCGCCCGCGCCGACTGGGTCGCGATGGCCGGCGACGGCTGGACGCTGGTCTTCGCCGGTGCGACCGGGACCACCCGGCGCGATCCGTGGTTCGTCCGCGCCGCCGAGTACCCGGGCGTCGGCTCCTCCCTCGCGTCCGAGGAGCGGCTCGCGGTCCCGGCCGGCGGGACCTTCGTCCGGCGCGTGGTCACCGTCGTCGCCGACGGCCGGCTCGACCGGGACGAGGCCGCGGCCCTGGTACGCAAGGCGGTGGCGTCGTGACGGGCCGGGGCGCGCGGGGGTCCGTGGTGCCCGAGGTCACCGGCGACCTGGGGAACGGCACGTACCGCAACCCCGTCCTGGCGGCCGACTGGTCCGACCCGGACGTGGTCCGGGTCGGCGAGGACTTCTACCTCACCGCCTCCAGCTTCGGCCGCGCCCCCGGCCTGCCGCTGCTGCACTCCCGCGACCTCGTCAACTGGACGCTCGTCGGGCACGCGCTGCGACGGCTCGTCCCCGAGGAGGCGTTCACCGCGCCCCGGCACGACCGCGGGGTGTGGGCGCCGTCCTTCCGCCACCACGACGGCCGGTTCTGGATCTTCTGGGGCGACCCCGACCACGGCGTCTTCCAGGTCAACTCCCCCGCCGTCGAAGGACCGTGGACCCTCCCGCACCTGGTGAAGGAGGGGCTGGGCCTGATCGACGCGTGCCCGCTGTGGGACCCGGAGACCGGCGAGGCGTACCTCGTGCACGGCTGGGCCAAGTCCCGCGCCGGCTTCAACAACCGGCTCACCGGCCACCGCATGAGCCCGGACGGCACCGAGGTCCTCGACGAGGGCCGGACCCTGGTCGACGCCGACCTGATCCCCGGCTGGTCCACCCTGGAGGGGCCCAAGCTGTACCGGCACGACGGCCGGTTCTGGATCCTCGCCCCGGCCGGCGGTGTCGCCACCGGCTGGCAGGGCGCCTTCCGCGCGGACTCCTTCTTCGGCCCGTACGAGGAGCGGATCGTCCTCTCCCAGGGCGACACCGACGTCAACGGCCCCCACCAGGGCGGCTGGGTGCGCACAAGCGCGGGGGAGGACTGGTTCCTGCACTTCCAGCAGACCGGCGCGCACGGCCGGCTCGTCCACCTCCAGCCGATGCGCTGGGACGGGGACGGGGACGGGGGCGGCTGGCCGGTGCTGGGCGACGAGGGCTCCCCCGTACGCGTGCACCGCAAGCCGGCCCTGCCGGAGGCCCCGCCCGCCCGGCCCGCCGTGGACGACGACTTCCCCGGCGGCGCGTTCGGCCCGCAGTGGTCGTGGACCGCGAACCCCGGCGCGGGGTGGACGACCCCGCACGAGGGGCACGGGCTGCGGCTGCGCTGCGTCCGCACGGACCGGGCCGGGGACCTGCGGTCGGTGCCGCACGTGCTGACCCAGCGGCTGCCCGCCGGCGCCCGGACCGTCGAGGTCCGGCTCCGGCTGGAGTCCGAGGCGCCCGGGGCGCGCGCCGGACTGGTCGTCCTCGGCGACGCGTACGCCTGGATCGGCCTGGAACGCGCCACCGACGGCGGGGTGCTGCTCGCCCACCGCTTCGCGCCCGGCAACGCCGACCGCGAGCGGGACGCGGCCCCGGCCCGCCCGCTTCCCGCCGCCGCCGAGGTGCTGCTGCGGATCGAGGTCACGGCCGACGCCCGCTGCCGCTTCTCCTACGACGCCGGCGAAGGACCCGTCCGGCTCGGCCCCGAGTTCGCGGCCACCCCTTGGCGGTGGGTGGGCGCCCTGCTGGGGCTGTTCGCCGCCGCGCCCAGGGCGGACGGGGTGGGCGGGGCGGGCGGGACTCCGTCCGGGGCGGGCTCGGACGGCACTCCGTCGGAGGCGGGCTCGGGCGGGACTCCTTCAGGGGCGGGGGTCTTCACGGACTTCCGCTGCCGCGCCGCCGCGGCGACCGCCGTCGACCCCAGGGCCACCGCCGACCGCTGAACCCCGGCGGCCCCCCGTACTCCCCCACACCTCACAGGCACACCCGTCTCCACCCCCATCTCCACCCCCATCTCCATCCCCATCCCCCGCACCACCCCGAGAGAAGAGAGCCGACGATGACCATCTTCCCCGGCCGGCGCAGAGCCGCCCTCGCCCTCGCCCTCTCCGGCGCCCTCGTGCTGACCGTCACCGCCTGCGGTGACGGCGGCAGCGGCGCCGGCAGCGAGGGAACCGAAGGATCGGGCAAGGGCAAGATCACCTTCTGGGACAACAACGGCGGTGTCCGCACCGACGTGTGGAAGGAGATCATCGCCGACTTCGAGAAGGCGAACCCGGACATCGACGTCGAGTACGTCGGCGTCGCCTCCAAGGAGGTGCAGTCCAAGTACGACACCGCCATCCAGGGCGGCGCGCTGCCGGACGTGGGCGGCGTCGGCGCGGCGATGCTCGCCGGGATCGCCGCGCAGGGCGCTCTGGAGCCGCTGGACGCGCGGATCGAGAAGAGCACCCTGTTCGGCAAGCTGAACAAGGGCATGGTCGACTCCGTCCGGGCGGCCGGCGGCCAGGACAAGCTCTTCACGGTGCCGACCTCCGCCAGCAACGGCGTCCTCTACTACCGCACCGACCTCTTCAAGGCGGCCGGCCTCGAAGAGCCGTCCAGCTGGTCGAAGTTCTACGCGGCGGCCGACAAGCTCACCGCGAAGGACAAGAACCGCTTCGGCTACACCATCCGCGGCGGCGCGGGCTCCATCGCCCAGGCCCTCGACTCCATGTACGGCCAGAGCGGCATCCAGACCTTCTGGGAGGGCGACAAGACCACCGTCAACGACCCGAAGAACGTCGCCGCGCTGGAGAAGTACGCGGCCCTCTTCAAGAAGAACACCCCGGCGGCCGACGTCAACAACGACTTCACCAAGATGGTCGCCCAGTGGGACAGCGGCGAGATCGGCATGCTGAACCACAACCTCGGCTCGTACCAGGACCACGTGAAGGCCCTGGGCACCGAGAAGTTCCGCGGCATACCGAACCCGACCCTGGACGACGGCACCCGTGTGATGGTCTCCAACCCGGTCGACGGCCTCGGCCTCTTCTCCTCCAGCAAGAACAAGGCCGCCGCCTGGAAGTTCATCGAGTTCGCCGCGGGCCACGAGTCCAACTCCAAGTGGAACAAGTCCGCCGGCGCCATCCCCGCCCACGTCGAGGCGGCCCAGGACCCGTGGCTCCAGGAGGCCGAGCCCACCAAGCTCGCCGCCGAGGTCCTCTTCAGCGGCAAGGCCACCATCGTCCAGCTGCCGTACTACCTCCCCGACTGGAACACCATCTCCAAGGCCGACAACGAGGCCAACTTCCAGAAGGTCCTCCTCGGTTCGATGACGGCCAAGGCCTTCGCCGACGACCTCGCCGAACAGCTCGACGAGGCCCAGGCCGAGTGGAAGTCCCAGCAGAAGTGACGGTCGGCCGTCGTGAGGCGGTCGTGGCCGGGGCGGGCCTGGCGCTCGCCCTGGCCGCCGGGCCGGCCGCCGCCCGTGCCGGAGGCCCTGGCGGGTCCTCCTCCCGGCGCCCCCGGACGCTCTTTCTCGCCGGGGACTCCACCGCCGCGCAGAAGTACGCCGACGCGGCGCCCGAGACCGGATGGGGGATGGCCCTGCCGTTCTTCCTCCACCGGGGGATCGCGGTCGCCAACCACGCCGTCAACGGCCGCTCCACCAAGAGCTTCCTCGACGAGGGGCGGCTCGACGCCGTCACGGCAGCCCTCTGCCCCGGGGACGTCCTGCTCGTCCAGTTCGGCCACAACGACGCCAAGAGCACCGACCCCACCCGCTACACCGACCCCTGGGGCTCCTACCAGGACAACCTCCGGGTGTTCGTGGAGGCGGCCCGGTCCAGGGGCGCCCGCCCCGTGATCGCGACCTCCGTGGAGCGGCGCCGCTTCGACGCCGCCGGCACCGCCCAGCGCTCGCTCGGCGACTACCCGGCCGCCGCCCGTGCGGTCGCCGCCGCCGCCGGCGTACCGCTGCTCGACATCGAGGCGCTGTCGCTGGCCCTGTGGCAGCGGCTCGGGCCCGAGGCGACGAAGACGTACTTCAACTGGACCGCCACCGAGCAGGACAACACCCACTTCAACCCGCCCGGGGCGATCGAGGTGGCCCGGCTCGTCGCCCGCGAACTGCTCCGCACCCGGGTCCTCGCCCCGCGCGAGACCCGCGGGCTCGACGCCCAGATCCCCGCCGAGTGGATCACCTGGCCCCCAGCGGATCCTTCCGCCGCCCCTGTCGCAGCCCCTCCCGCAGTTCCTTCCCCTGCCCCTCCCGTTGCTCCTTCCCCTACCCCTCCCCCCGCCCCTTCCGCATCCTGAGGAGAACCGCGCGTGAACAGAAGCACGAAGCTGGGAGCGGTGGCCGCCGCCGCCCTCGTCCTCACCGTCACCGCGCCCGCCGCCGGCGCCCACTCCGGCCACCGCCCGGCCGCCGACCCGGCCCGCGCCACCCTCCCCGCCGGCGACGGCTGGGCCTCCGACGGCACCGGCACCACCGGCGGCGCCGCCGCCGACCCCTCCCGCGTCTTCACCGTCACCACCTGGGCCGAGCTGCGGGCCGCCCTCTCGGCCCCCGGCACCGAGCCCCGCATCGTCAAGGTCGCCGGCATCCTCAACGCCACCGAGGCCGGCTGCGCCGCCTTCGAGGCCCCCGGCTACGACTTCGACCGGTACCTCGCCGACTACGACCCGGCGGTCTGGGGGTACGAGAACGAGGTCAGCGGCCCGCAGGAGGAGCTGCGCGCCGCCTCCGCCGCCGCACAGGGCGAGGCCATCAAGGTGAAGGTGCCCGCCAACACCACCCTCGTCGGCGTCGGCAGGAACGCGACGATCCTCGGCGGCAGCCTCCAGGTCCAGGGCGTCGACAACGTGGTGATCCGCAACCTCACCCTGGAGAGCCCGCTCGACTGCTTCCCGCAGTGGGACCCGACGGACGGCGCCACCGGCGCCTGGAACTCGGAGTACGACAGCCTGGTCGTCTACGGCTCCACCCACGTGTGGATCGACCACAACACCTTCACCGACGGCGCCCACCCGGACAGTTCGCTGCCGTCGTACTACGGCGAGGTCTACCAGCAGCACGACGGCGAGCTGGACGTGGTGCGCGGCGCCGACCTCGTCACCGTCTCGTGGAACGTCTTCACCGACCACGACAAGACGCTGATGATCGGCAACAGCGACAGCGCGGGCGCCACCGACCGCGGCAAGCTGCGCGTCACCCTCCACCACAACCTCTTCGACGACGTGGTGGAGCGCGCGCCACGGGTCCGCTTCGGCCAGGTCGACGCGTACAACAACCACTTCAAGGTGCCGGACACGAACTACGTGTACAGCCTGGGCATCGGCCAGGAGTCCCAGCTGTACGCGGAGAAGAACGCCTTCTCGCTCTCCTCCGAGGTGCCCGCCGGGCAGATCCTCAAGAAGTGGAAGGACGCGCCCGTCACGACGAAGGGCAACTACGTCAACGGGCGCCCCGTCGACCTGCTGGACGTGCACAACGAGCAGTTCCCGGCGGAGGCGCTGCGCGGCGACGCGGGCTGGACGCCCGTGCTGCGCACCCGCGTCGACCACCCGTGGGCGGTGCCCCTCCTCGTCGGTCTCGGCGCCGGAGCGGGCCGCCTGCGCTGACCCTCCCCCCTGCCCCGGGCCGGGGCGGAGCGCGGCAACCCCCGTCCCGTCGCGCCCGCCCCGGCCCGGTCTCCTTTCTTTCTCCCTCTTTCCTTCCACGCTTCGGCGAAGGAGCGTCCGCATGCCCTCGCACCACCTCCCCCTCGGTACGTCCCCGGGCCGCCGGGCCTTCCTCACCGGCGCGGGCGCGGCCCTCGCCGCCCTCGCCCTGCCGGCGGCGCCGGCCGTCGCGGCGGGGCGCCCGTCGCGGCCCTTCGGGCGGTACGGTTCGCCGGCCTCCCGGCTCACGAGCCGGACGCTCTACGTCCACCCGGGCGGCCTCGGCGACCACACCTCCGTCCAGGCGGCGGTGGACGCGGCGGACGGGCCCGGCTGGACGCTGGTGCTCGCGCCGGGCACGTACCGGGAGACGGTCGCGGTGAGCCCGGCCCGGACCGGGATGACGTGGGTCGGGGCGAGCGGCGACGCCGAGGACGTCGTGGTCGTGTACGACAACGCGGCGGGCACCCCGAAGCCGGACGGCTCCGGCACGTACGGCACCACAGGCTCCGCCACGGTCACCCTCCAGGGGGCGGACTTCACCGCCCACGCGGTCACCTTCGCCAACGACTTCCTCCGCACGGACCTGCCGGGCAACCCGGGCACGCAGGCGGTGGCGGTGAAGGCGCAGGGCGACCGCTCGGCCTTCTTCCACTGCCGCTTCCTGGGCCACCAGGACACCCTCTACGCGGATTCGATGTCCCTGACGGCCTTCGCCCGCCAGTACTTCGCGCACTGCTACGTGGAGGGGGACGTGGACTTCGTCTTCGGGCGGGCCACGGCGGTCTTCGAGCGCTGCCACTTCCGGACGCTGCTCCGCACGGACCTGGCGGGGGCTCCGTACGGCTTCGTCTTCGCCCCGTCGACGGCCCGTGCCAACCCGTACGGCTTCCTGGCCTCCCGCTGCCGGGTCACGAGCGAGGCCCCGGACGGCTTCTACAAGCTCGCCCGCCCGTGGGTGCCGGGCTCGGACCCGACGGCCTGGCCGTCGCTGGTGGTCCGGGAGAGCGTGCTCGGCGCGGGAATCGACGCGGTGGCGCCGTACGCGAACATGCGGGACGTGTACCCGTGGCAGGAGCAGCGCTTCGCGGAGTACCGCAACACGGGCCGGGGAGCGGCGGTCACGGTCCCGGAGAACCGTCCGCAGCTGACCGCGGCGCAGGCGGCGACGGCGACCCGGGCCGCCTACCTCGGCGACTGGCGCCCGGCGGCCGAGGTGTGCCGCTGAGCGGTTCCCCTGTCGGCGGTCTCCCCTGCTGTCGGCGGGATGGTGCGTCGACAGCTGGTCCGGACGGGCCGACGGCTGTCAGCCGAAGGCGCCCCGGAGGGTCGTCCGGCCGCCGTCACGGCCGGTCAGGACGACCGTGTACGTGTCGCCCGAGGCGTCCCGGGTGCCCTCGGCATGGTTGTACTGGGCGGCGAAGGTGTGCGGGCCCGCCGGGACCGTGCGGCCCCGCTTCAGCGTCCAGCGGTAGACCAGGGCGCCGGACTCCTCCGCGACCGTCACCTCGAAGTCCTCCGCCGACCGGGTCTGCCAGTGGCCGGTGGTGACGACGCCGCCGTTGAGGGCGACCCTCACCTCGACGCTGACCCCGGTGACCTCGGCCTCGGTGGTGACGGCCAGGTCGCTCTGGGCCCACCACTGGTTGCTGCCGGGGTCGATGGTGCCGGCCGCGCGGGCCGCCGGGCCGGGCGCCGCGACCCCCGCCGAGGGCGCGGGCCGGTCCTGGAGGGCGGTCACCGCGAGACCGCCGAGGCCGAGGACACCGACGACCGTCGCGGCGACAGCCGCCGTCGCCGTCCAGCTGGGCCGGCCGCCCCAGCGGGTGCGAAGGGGCGGCTGCGGCTGGGCGCCCGAGGGCTCGCGTCCGCGGAGCGGCTTGCGGGCGCGGAAGGGTGCGCGGTCGCGGAAGGGTGCGCGGTCGCGGTCGGCCGGTGGGGTGGTGATGCCCTGCTCGACGCGGGCCAGCATCCGGGCCCGGTCCGGCCGGTGCGCGAGGGCCGCCTCGCGCAGTTCGCCGCGCAGCCGTTCCTCGTCCATCAGCGCCTCCCCGCGGCGAGTTCGGTGGCGGCCCGTTCACCGAGCAGCTTCTGGAGTTCGGCCATGCCCTTGGCCGTCTGGCTCTTGACCGTGCCGACCGAGACGCCCAGGGCCAGGGCGGTGTCCCGCTCGGAGAGGTCGAAGGCGTGGCGCAGCACGACGCAGGCGCGCTTGCGGAACGGCAGGGCGCGCAGTGCGGTCCGGACGTCGATGACGGCGGGCACGTCCGGGTCCTCGGTGTGCTCGGGGCGCCGGTCCCAGAAGGCGGCGATCCTGCGGCGTTCGCGGACGGTGCCGCGGATGCGGGTGCGGACGAGGTTGGCGACGACGCCCCGGGCGTATGCGGCGGGGTGGTCGGCGGCGCGGACCCGGTCCCAGCGGTGCCAGAGGGCGAGCATGGCGTCGGCGGCGAGGTCGTCGGCGGCGTCGGTCTCGCCGGTGAGGAGGTGCGCGAGGCGGGCGAGTTCGGCGTAGTGACGATCGAAGAACTCCCGGAACTCGGCGGCCCCGTCCTGGTCTTGGCCCCTCTCGCTGGCCTGGCCCGTGTCCCGGTTCCGGTCCTGGCCCGTGTCCCGGTCCTGGTCGGCGCCGTCCCGGCCTGTGTCAGTCCCTGCCACGGTCGTGCCCGGGTGCGGTGGGTGCGGTGGGTGCCGGACCGGTGGCGGCGCGGGCGGTGAGGCGGGGGGCGAGGAGTTCGGTGCCGCGAGGGGGTGCGCCACGCAGCCGGGAGACGAGTCGCTCGACGGCGATCCGTCCCATGTCCTGCGCGGGCACGGCGACGGCGGTGAGCGGTACGGAGGCGTGGACGGCGACCTGATCGGGGCAGAGCGCCGCGACGGAGACGTCCTCGGGGACGGCCCGGCCCTGGTGGCGCAGAACGGCGAGGAGGGGCTCGACGGCGGCCTCGTTCTGCACGACGAGGGCGGTGGTGCCCGGACGTTCCTCGAAGATCCGGGCGACGGCTGCCGCGACGGCCGCGTAGGTGCCGTCGACAGGCCGGTGCAGTACGTCGAGGCCGTGCTCCGCGGCGGCGGCCCGGATGCCGGAGAGGGTGCGTTCGGCGTAGCCCGTGCCCCGGGCGTAGACGGCGGGGGGCTCGCCGAGGACGGCGAGGCCGCGGTGGCCGAGTCCGGCGAGGTGGTCGACGCAGCGGGCGCCGGCGGCGGCGAAGTCGAGGTCCACGCAGTCGAGGCCGGCGGTGTCGGCGGGCAGGCCGATGAGGACGGAGGGCCGTTCGGCCTCGCGGAGGAGGGGAAGGCGCGGGTCGTCGAGTTCGACGTCCATCACGATCATGCCGTCGGCGATGGCACTTCCCTCGACGCGGCGCACGGCCTCCGGACCCTCCTCGCCGGTGAGGAGCAGCACGTCGTAGCCGTGGGCGCGGGCGGTGGTGGTGACGGCCATGGCGATCTCCGTCATCACCGGCACGTAGAGCCCGGTGCGCAGCGGCATCATCAGGGCCAGGATGCTGGTCCGGCTGCTTGCGAGGGCGCGGGCGCCTGCGTGCGGGCGGTAGCCGAGCTCGTCGATGGAGTGCTGGATGCGCTCGCGGGTGGCGGCGGAGATGGAACGCTTGCCGCTCAGGACATAGCTGACGGTGCTGGAGGACACACCTGCGTGACGGGCGACGTCGGCGAGGGTGACCACGTGCGCGCTCCTGGCTGGTCCGGTGGGGGGATCGGGGTGCCCGTCGACGACAGGGACCCCCGACCCTAAGCGGCCGCTCGACGGACTGTCCAGGCGGGGCGCGAAGAGTCCAAGGTCCGGGGCTCGGCGCGGGGTTGTGCGGGAGCGTGCGGCGCGATGGGATGGAACGCGTCGCGCAAGCGCTTGCCGGCGGGTGTCCACGCCCCGCGTCCCTCCCCTCACTCCCTCTCCCTTCCCTTGTCTTCTCGCCTCCGACGGGAGCACCCCGTGACCGATCTGCCCTGGTACACCTCCTTCGCCCCCGAGCGGGGCACGCTGCCGGCGCGCGCCTGGACGGCGGAGTCGGACGCCGCGCGGCTACCGCTCGGCGGCGACTGGGCGTTCCGCCTCTCCCCCGCCGCCGACGCGGCGGACACCTCGTTCACCGAGCCCGGGTTCGACGCCGGTGCGTGGGGGACCGTGGCCGTGCCGGGGCACTGGGTGCTCCAAGGCAAGGACGCGGAGTTCGGCCGACCCGCTTACACCAACGTGGCCTACCCCTTCCCGGTCGATCCGCCGCACGTCCCCGACGAGAACCCGACCGGGGACCACCTGCGCCGGTTCGACCTGCCGGACGGCTGGCCGGCTGAGGGCGGGGCGGTGCTCCGCTTCGACGGGGTCGAGTCCTGCGCGCGGGTGTGGCTGAACGGCACGGAGCTGGGCTGGTTCAAGGGGTCCCGGCTCGCGCACGAGTTCGCGGTCGGTGAGCTGCTGCGGGAGCGGGACAACGTGCTCGCGGTCCGGGTCCACCAGTGGTCCTCGGGCTCGTACCTGGAGGACCAGGACCAGTGGTGGCTGCCCGGCATCTTCCGGGACGTGACGCTGCTGCACCGCCCGGAGGGCGCGCCGGGCGACTTCTTCGTGCACGCCTCGTACGACCATGTGGCCGGGTCCGGGGAGCTGCGGGTCGACTGCGACGTGCCGGGCAGGGTCCGGGTGCCGGAGCTGGGGCTCGACCTGGCGACCGGGGAGTCGGTGACGGTGCCTGTGGAGCCGTGGAGCGCGGAGGTGCCCCGGCTGTACGAAGGCGAGCTGACGGCCGGCGGGGAGCGGATCGGACTGCGGATCGGCTTCCGTTCGGTGTACGTGGAGGACGGCGTCCTCAAGGCCAACGGGCGGCGGATCCTCTTCCGGGGCGTCAACCGGCACGAGTTCCACCCGGAGACGGGGCGGACCCTGGACCGGGAGACGATGCGCGCCGACGTGGAGTTGATGAAGCGTCACAACATCAACGCGGTGCGGACCTCGCACTACCCGCCGCACCCGGCCTTCCTCGACCTGTGCGACTCCTACGGCCTGTGGGTGATCGACGAGGGCGACCTGGAGACCCACGGCTTCGAGGAACTGGGCTGGCGAGGCAATCCCGTGGACGACGAGCGGTGGACTCCGGCGCTGCTCGACCGGGCGGCCCGGCTGGTCGAGCGGGACAAGAACCACCCGTCGGTGGTGCTCTGGTCGCTGGGGAACGAGTGCGGCACGGGCGCCGGTCTCGGCGCGATGGCCCGCTGGATCCGTGACCGGGACCCTTCGCGGCCCGTGCACTACGAGGGGGACCGCTCCTGCCCGGACGTGGACGTGTACTCCCGCATGTACCCGCCGCACGCGGAGGTGGCGGAGATCGGCCGACGGGAGGACGGCGGCCCGGAGCACCGCGGTGAACTCCCCTTCCTCCTCTGCGAGTACGCGCACGCGATGGGCAACGGCCCCGGCGGACTGAGCGAGTACCAGCGCCTCTTCGAGACGTACGAACGCTGCCAGGGCGGCTTCGTGTGGGAGTGGATCGACCACGGTCTGGTCCATCCGGTGCACGGGTACGGCTACGGCGGCGACTTCGGCGAGGAGCTGCACGACGGGAACTTCGTCTGTGACGGTCTGCTGTTCCCGGACCGCACGCCGTCGCCGGGCCTGGTCGAGTACAAGAAGGTGATCGAGCCGGTGCGGATCGCACCGGGCGCGCGTCCGGGCAGCGCCCTGGTCGCCAACCTGCACGATGTGGCGGACCTGTCGGGGCTCGCCTTCCGGTGGGAGTTCCTGGCGGACGGCCGGATGGTGGGCGAGGGGCAGCTGGACGTGCCGCCGGTGCCGGCCGGGGAGCGGGTGGAGGTCGCCCTGCCGGAGCCTCCCCCGCATCCGGCGGGCGCGGAGACGGTGTGGACCGTACGGGCGGTGCTCGCGGCCTCCACGGTGTGGGCGCCCGCGGGTCACGAGGTCGCCTGGGGTCAGCTGCCGGTTTCCCCGGCCCGTCCCCCGGCGTCCCTGGGCGCCGGTGTCCGGGCGGTGGTGGAGGGCGACCGGATCGTCCTGGGCCCGGTGGTGCTGGACGCCCGCACAGGCACTCCGCTCTGCGTGGGCGGGCTCGCGGTGGCGGGCTTCGGCCTGGATGTGTGGCGGGCTCCCACGGACAACGACGAGGGGGCTTCCTGGCAGCCGGACACTCGCCACGGCCCGCTCTGGCGGACGCTGGGTCTGCACCGGATGCGTCACCGCACGGTCGCGGTGGAGCCGGACACCGAGGGGCTGACCGTGCGGACCCGGGTGGCGCCCGCGGCCCGCGACTTCGGTCTCGCCGTCACCTACCGCTGGACCTCCGACGGCACCGCGGCCCGGCTCGCCGTGAGCGTCGTCCCGGAGGGCCTGTGGCCGGCGCCGCTCCCCCGCCTCGGGGTACGACTCGGCCTTCCGGCGGCGCTCGACCGGGTCGAGTGGTACGGCGGCGGCCCCGGCGAGGCGTACCCGGACACCCGCGCCGCCGCGCGCCTGGGGCTCTGGGAGTCCACGGTGGCCGCCCTCCAGACCCCCTACGTCCGCCCGCAGGAGAACGGCGCGCGTGTCGACACCCGGCGACTGGAACTCACCGGCGGGGACACGGACCTGCGCATCGAGGGTGAGTCCGCCTTCTGGTTCACCGCCCGCCGCTGGACCCACGCGGAGCTGGACGCCGCCGGCCACCGGCCGGATCTGAAGCCCGGCGACACCTTGTGGCTGAACCTGGATCACGCCCTGCACGGCATCGGCTCCCACTCCTGCGGCCCCGGCGTCCTCCCGGAGCACCGCCTGGAGGCGTCCCCGGCGTCCTTCGCCCTGGTCCTCACCCCGACGGGCCGCTGACGTCCGTCACGCATAGGGGCTCACCAGCCCGAACTCGTAGGCCAGGATCACCAGATGGATCCGGTCCCGGGCATCGAGCCGGGTGAACAGCCTGGCCACGTGCGCCTTGGCCGTGGCCGGGCTGATGAAGAGCTCGCGCGCGATCTCCCCGTTGGAGAGCCCGCGCCCCACCAGGGTGAGGACCTCCCGCTCCCGGTCGGTGACGGCCTCCGGGAGCGGGCGGGACGCGGGCGGGCTCCCCGAGGGACCGGCGGTGGCTCCCGTGGACGGCGCGGGGTCGGGCTGCCGGGCGAAGGCCGCGATCAGGCGGCTCGTCACCGCCGGGGCGATCAGCGCGTCCCCGCCCGCGACCACCCGCACGGCGCCAAGGATGTCATCGAGGTCCATGTCCTTGACGAGGAAGCCGCTGGCGCCGGCGCGCAGCGCTCCGTAGACGTTCTCGTCGTCGTCGAAGGTGGTGAGGACCAGCACCCTGGCTCCGCTGGGGCCTTCGGTGATGCGCCGGGTGGCCTCGATGCCGTCCATGCCCGGCATCCGAACGTCCATCAGCACCACGTCCGGCAGGGTTCGTTCGGCCAGCTCGACGGCCGTGGCTCCGTCGGCCGCCTCACCGACCACGTCGAGTCCGGAGGTCTCGGCGGCGAGGAGCCGCAGGCCCGCCCGGATGAGGGGCTGGTCGTCGACGAGCAGGAGCCGGACGGGTTCGGTGCTCATCGGTCCTCCTTCGGCCGTGGCAGGAGCGCCTCCTGCGGGAGCGGCAGGCGCGCCGCCACCCGGAAGCCGCCGCCCGGGCGGGGCCCTGCCGTGAACTGGCCGCGCAGCAGCGCGGTCCGCTCGCGCATCCCGGTGATGCCGTACCCGGATCCGTCAGCACCGCGGCGTCCGGCGTCGCGTCCTCC
The DNA here is from genome assembly GCF_042873895.1 of Streptomyces sp. NPDC004435. NCBI lineage: Bacteria > Bacillati > Actinomycetota > Actinomycetes > Kitasatosporales > Streptomycetaceae > Streptomyces > Streptomyces sp. NPDC004435. The sequence goes on from NZ_JBIAMB010000018.1 coordinate 117,943, forward strand.
GGCACCTTGTCCTCCTGCGCCGTCTCCCCGGGCACTGTCCCCGAGGGTGGCGGCGTCCCTGTCGCCTCCTCCACCGCTCCGGGCGGGGATGCGGGGTCCTTCGTCGGTGATCTCGACGCTGACGGCGTCGTCGCCCAGGTCGACGACGACCCGGCAGGCATCGGCGCCCGCGTGCCGCACCACGTTGGTGACTCCTTCCTGCACGATCCGGTACGCGGCGAGTTCCACGTCCGGCGGGAGCGTCCGGGGTGTCCCGAGCCGCTCCAGGTCGATCCGGACGCCCGCGTCGGCGGTGGCCGTCACCAGCCTGTCGAGGTCGGCGAGGCCGGGCGCGGGTTCACGCGGGGCGTTCTCGGGGTCGTCCGCCCGCAGCGCCACGAGCATCCGGCGCAGGCCGGCGAGCGTGTCCTTCCCGGTGCTCTCTATGGCCGTGAGGGTGCGGACGGCCTCCTCGGGGCGCGTGCCGGCGACTCTGCGGCCCACTCCCGCCTGGATGGTGATGGCGCCGATGTTGTGGGCGACCATGTCGTGCAGTTCCCGGGCGATGCGCAGCCGTTCGGCGGTGACCGCCTCGGCGGTCACCCGGTCCCGCAGCTCGGCACGGTGCTGGTTCCGTACGCGCCGCAGGTGACCGTAGGTCCAGGCCAGGGCGAGCGTCAGCACGAGAAGGACGAGCGTGGACAGGAAGCTCGCGGCACCGGTCCGGCAGTGGGCGAGCGCCGCCGCCTGGGTGGCCAGCGCCGCGAGGACACAGACGAACGCGACGCGGGGTCGGCGGGTGGCGGCCACATGGACCACCGCGAGGTCGGTGAGGACGGCCTGGATCTGGCCGAACTCCCAGCCTGCCTCCGTGCCCGGCGCGTACAACGCGGCGATCCGGGAGGCCGCCGACACCGTCCCCGTGTACGACGCCACCAGCAGCACCGCGAACCCGATCGCCGGTCTGCGCAGGAACAGCGGCCCCACGAGCGCGGCGAGCAGCGTCGGGACCACGAGCCGGACCCCGGTGGGTTCGGCGGTGTGGAGCATGACGACGTTCAGGACGACGGGGTAGGCGAGCGCCGCGGACCAGGTCAGGGCGCTGGTCACGGCCGGGTGGACGGTCATGCGGCGATCTTAGGAACGCTCGGGCCGGCCGCGCATCGGCTCGCGGGCTTACGCCCGCGGGCGATAGGGCGGGGAGGCGGACTCGCCCGTGGGCCGATGTCACGGCGGAGGCCGGGGCGGCACGGTGGACAGCGTGATCGAAGCGAACGAACTCACGAAACGATATGGGCGCGTCACCGCGGTCGACCGCCTGTCCTTCACCGTCCGGCCGGGCCGTGTCACCGGTTTCCTCGGGCCCAACGGAGCGGGCAAGTCCACCACTCTGCGCATGGTTCTGGGACTGGCGACGCCGAGCTCCGGCGGGGTCGTGGTCGACGGAACCCCGTTCCGCCACCTGCCTCGCGGGCTGCGGCACGTCGGCGCCCTCCTCGACGCGCACGAGGTGCACGGGGGCCGTACCGCCCGTGCCCATCTCTCCGCGCTGGCCCGGGGCAACGGCCTCTCGGCCCGCAGGGTCGACGAGGTGCTCGGAGCCGTCGGCCTCTCGTCTGCGGCCGGCCGGCGGATCGGCGGCTTCTCCCTGGGCATGAAGCAGCGCCTGGGGATCGCCACCGCGCTCCTCGGCGACCCTCCCGTACTCCTCTTCGACGAGCCGCTCAACGGCCTCGATCCCGAGGGAGTGCGGTGGGTGCGGGGCCTGTTCCGGACGCTGGCGGGCGAGGGCCGGGTGGTCCTGGTCTCCAGTCACCTCATGGGCGAGATGGAGCACACCGCCGACGACCTGATCGTGGTGGGCCGGGGCCGGCTGGTCGCCGCGGAGCCTCTCGCCGTCTTCGCGGGGCGGGGTGGCGGCACGAGTGTCGCGGTCCGCACCCCGGACCCTTCGGCCCTCGCCGACGCGCTGCGCGGTGAGCCCGGCGCCGCGCTCCGGGGCGAGGACGACGGCGGCTGGACGGTGACCGGTGCGACGGCGGAGCGGGTCGGCGACCTGGCGCACCGCCACGGCATACGGCTCCACGGACTGACGTCGCGGACGGCCTCCTTGGAAGAGGTGTTCCTGGACCTGACCGCCGACCGCGTCGAGTTCAGCGCCTCGGTGCCCGACGGGCCACGGAACCCCGGCCCCGAAGACCGCGCCGCACCCCCGCCCTCTCCCCTGCCCGAACCCGCCCGTGAGGAGTCCGTCCGATGACCGGCGCCGCCGCACCCACCCGTCACCTGACCCCGCCGGCGGAGCCGGCACGCTTCCGGCACCTGCTCCACTCGGAGTGGATCAAGTTGTGGTCGCTGCGCTCGACCCCCGGCGTGCTCGGAGTGGGCGGGCTCGTGGTGACGGGGATCTGTGTCAACGCGGCCCGGTCGAACGCGGATCGGCTGGACCGGGGGCCGCGCCCCGGTACGGATGTCGCATCCGAGCCCGCGCCGTTCGCGTTCGACGCCCTCGGGACCGCGTTCGTCGATCCCGCCTGGCAGTTGCTGATGGTCCTCGCCGCCTGCCTCGGCGCGATCGCGCTCTCCGGCGAGTACGCGACGGGGCTGGCACGGACCACCTTCGCCGCCGTACCGGACCGGCGGGCGGTCGTCGCCGCGAAGGCGGTGGTGGTGACGGGGGTGCTGCTCATCTTCGGTGCGTGTGTCGCTCTGGTGTCGTTCTCGGTGACTCAGGCGCTGCTGCGGGAGCACGGCGGCCTGTCTCTGTCGGATCCGGGCGCGTTGCGGGCCGTCGCCGCGTCCGCGCTGCTCGCACCGGTGTGCGGGCTCGCGGGCATGGCGGCGGGGGCCGTGGTCCGCCACGCGGCCGGGGCCGCCGTCACCGTGATCGGCCTGCTCCTGCTGCTGCCCGCGCTGTTCCAGGGGGACACCTACCGCTGGGTCCGGGAGGCAGGCCATCTGCTGCCCCTGGACGCCTGGGGGACGCTCATACGCAATCCGGAGCTGCCGGTGGTGGAGAAGTACCCGGCGACCGTGGCGGAGGCGTGGACCGTCCTCGGGTCCTGGGCGTTGGCGGGGATCGTGGTCGCGGTGGCGGCGGTCCGCCACCGCGACGTCTGAGCCACGCCCGCCGGTGACGGAGAGCCGCATGCGCGCAAGGGAACGAAGGGAACGCCCGAAGGCCGGGCGGGCCCCTCGCGGGGGCCGCCCGGCCTCGTCGTACGCGGAGCCCCTCGCGCGGGGCGGGCTGTTATTCGAGCAGCTCCGCGTACGAGCCCATGGCCAGGGCGATGTCCGCCTGGGCCCAGAACCGGTGGTAGGTGAAGACGGGGGCGGCGCCGCCCGCCAGGTAGGCCTCGATCTTCGGCCAGGCCGGGTCGTCCTGGTAGAAGGAGCGGATCGAGGCGAAGGTGGAGGTGCCGTCGACCTTGTCGCCGTTGGGCATCACGCCGGTCCAGCCGTTCGGCACGTACACCGGGTCGTCGAAGCGGTGGTAGTCGGCGCGGGTCTCCTGCACGGCGATGCCCAGCGGGTCACGGTGGTGGTCCCACATGCCGTCGAGGAGCGCTTTGGCCACGCGCTTGGCCTCCGTGTGGCCGGACTTGGCCGCGTAGTAGGTGAGGGTCTTGGCGTAGGCGGCGGCGACCCCGACGTCGTCGGTGTAGTCGGCGACGGTGACGTGCAGGCCGGCGTTGTCGCCGGGGTTCGCCGCGTTCCAGGTGTCGGGTGCGCCGGACCACTGGAGGGTGGACGGGATGCGGTAGGTGCCGTCGGGGTTGACGGTGGTCTTCGACAGCGCCCAGGAGACCCACTTGTCGAGGACGGTCTTGGCCTCGGCGTCGCCGGTCTGCTGGTAGTACTCCGCGACCCGCTCCATCGACCATGCCTGGAAGCCGAACCACTGGTTCGACGCGGGGTCGTGGTAGACGGGCTTCTCGTCGTAGTACATGCCGTGGAAGGTGGGGGTGCCGGCCGGCGGGGTGGCGTACCGGCCCTGCCAGCTGTTGGTGGCGCCGCCCGCGATGGCGCCCTCGCTCGACTGGAGCCAGCGGTAGAACTCCAGCTGCCGGTCGAGGCTGGTGGCCCAGTCCGTCCGTCCGGTGGCCGACTTGGGCTTGAGCGGGGCGTACGAGCTCAGCGCGTAAGCGGCGAGGGGGTTCTGGTAGCCGCCGTGGGCGTGGCTGGAGCCGATCCGCCAGGACCAGCCCGCCGAGGTGTCGGTGGCGCCGCCCCAGGCGTAGTACCAGGACATCAGGTAGTGGGCGCTGTCCTTGCCGGTGCCGGCGGGGCAGGCCGTCGGGCCGACGCAGTTGCCGACCTTCTTGAAGTACTTGTCGAACATGGCGTACCGCAGGTAGTCGCCCATCTTGGCGGCCTTGCCGATGGTGCCGGCGACCTGGTCGCCCTTGCCCTGCTGCTTGGCCCACAGGTCGGCCCAGTAGGCGGCCTGGACGGCGCGGGCGTCGGCGTCGGGGGCGTTGGTGAACTTCCACTGCTTGGCGTAGGAGGCGTCCCCGGTGAACAGGTCGAGGTAGCCGTTCCTGCCGCCGTAGGAGAAGTTGTCGCAGGTCGGGTGGGTCACGGTCTCCCAGACGGACTCCTGCGGGCCGCGCTGGAAGGTGTTGACGTAGGAGGGGCCGGTCGCCGTCGGTCCGGCGGAGCACTTGCCGGGCTCGTTGCCGAAGCCGTAGACGTTGTCGACGTCCTGGATCCAGTGCATGCCGTAGATGTCGTCGGTGCCGTAGGCGCTCCTCAGCTCGCCGGCGATCGGGTCGGAGCCCGAGGCGACGCCGCCGTCCAGCCTGGCCGGGTACTGGGAGGGGAGGTCCCACTCGGGGGCGTAGGTGGCCGGCTTGGAGGCGTTGTAGGTGCCGGTCGTGGGCGTGTCGGCGTGGGTGGGGATCATGTACTTCTCCATGATCGTCCACGCGCCGTTGAACTTGCTCCAGTCGCCGGTGATCTTGCCGTACATGGCTTCCAGCCAGATGAGGTAGCTGTACGCCTCCGAGGTCGTCTGGTGCCCGTGATCGGGGGCCTCGACGATCAGGGTCTCGACGGAGTGGTACGGGATGCCCTCGGGCGAGAAGTAGCCGTTGGCCGGGTCGGTGATCTTCCCGTACATGTCGAGGAAGCGGGCGTCGTAGGTCGAGTCCGCGGCCAGCTGGGTGACGGAGACCTCGGCCTTGGCGTGGCCGGGGGCGGTCGCGCCGAAGACCGCCACGCCGGTGCCGGTGGCGGCCGCGGTGACGGTCACCTTCCGTGCGGTGTTCCAGTTCGACGGGGTGAAGGTGAGCGTGGCCGGGCTCGCGGTCAGGTTCGTGTTGCCCGAGGTACGGGCGACGGTCACCGTGACGTCGGAGGCGGGGGCCTTGGAGAGCTTGAGGTCGAAGGTGCCGGTGGAGCCCTGGCGGACGCTCAGGGCGCCCGGGGTGACGACGAGCGCCGGCCCTGCGGCGACCGTGATGCCGACCGGGGCGGACTCGGCGGAGGCGCCCTGGCTGTCGTACGCCCTGGCGTAGAGCGAGTGGGCGCCGGTGGCGAGAGCGGTGGCGCTGTACGTGAAGGGGGCGGTGGTGTCGGTGCCGAGCAGGGTCGTGTCGCTGTAGAACTCGACCTTGTCGACGGTGGCGCCGTCGGCCGCGGCGGCGGTGGCGGCGAGCGGGACGGCGTCGCCCTGGCCGTAGACCGCGCCGGCGGCGGGGCTGGTGAGCACGGCGACCGGCGGCTGGTGGGCGCCGGTGCAAGGGGTGCCGTTGACGGCGAAGTTCGTCGGGGCGGCGTTGGTGCCGCTGTAGGTGAACTGGCCGCCGGTGGTGACGGCCGCGCCGGGGGCGACGGTGCCGTTCCAGCCGGCGTCGGTCACCGTCACGTTCCCGCCCGACTGGGACCAGACGCCGCTCCAGCCATTGGTGAGCTTCTGGTCACCGGCGTAGGAGTAGGTGAGGGTCCAGCCGTTCAGGGCGGCGGAGCCCCGGTTGGTCAGGGTGAGTTCGGCGGTGAAGCCCGAACCCCAGTCGTTCGTCTTGTAGTCGACGCCGCACCGCACGGCCGCGGCCTGCGCGGTGCCGGCTCCGGCGCCGGCGGCCAGCAGGCCGAGAGGGAGGGCGAGCGCCGCGGTGAGGGCGGTGAGGTGCCTGCGTGGGCGGCGTGGTCTCAGGCGTGGCATACGGGTGGATCTCCTCGCGGCTCGGGAGGTCGGGGTGTGCGAAGAGCGGACCGTTCAGGGGGTGCTCGGGGGGTACGTGAACAAGCCGTGAACCAGTGGGAGCGCTCCCACTGTGCAAGCGTGACGCAACCACGTCAAGATGCGTGAAGAGTCGAAGGCAAACGGCGAGGAATTTCCTCAACTCCTCTTTTGCTTGGCTTCGGTTGACGCTACGGTCTGCCCCGACCAGTGGGAGCGATTCCATCCAGGCGGCACGCCGTAGGGGGCGTGCCCTCGCTGTGAGGACTCGCTCATGCGACATCCCCCACGTCTCACCGCGCTGCTCGCAGGAGCAGCGGTCACGATGGCGAGCACCGCGCTCACCGTCGTGGGTACGGCCTCAGGAGCCGCGGCCGCACCCGTCTGCACCGTGGAGTACTCGGTCACCAACCAGTGGACCGGAGGCTTCCAGGGTGCCGTCAGCGTCACCAACAACGGCACCGCGCTGAACGGCTGGAGCCTCGGCTTCTCCTTCCCCGCCGGCCAGCAGGTCAGCCAGGGCTGGGGCGGCAGGTGGACCCAGTCCGGCGCCGCCGTGACCGTCGTCAACGAGAGCTGGAACGCCCAGCTCGGGGTGGGCGCCACGGCGACGACGGGCTTCATCGCCTCGTGGACGGGGGCCAACACGGCCCCGACCGCGTTCACCCTCGGCGGCGTGCCCTGCGCCGTGGACGGGCCGACCGTCCCGCCCACCACTCCTCCGACCACCCCGCCCACGACTCCCCCGACCGATCCCCCGACCACGCCACCCACCACTCCCCCGACCACCCCTCCGACCACCCCGCCCACCTCTCCGCCGCCGACCCCGGTCACCGGCGCGCCCGAACTCACCGTCACCGGCAACAAGTTCACCGACCAGAACGGCGCGGTCCGCCGGCTCCTCGGCGTCAACCGCTCCGGCGGCGAGTTCATGTGCGTCCAGGGCCACGGCATCTGGGACGGTCCGGCCGACGACGCCTCCGTGAAGGCGATCGCCGACTGGAAGGCCGACACGGTCCGCATCCCCCTCAACGAGGAGTGCTGGCTCGGCCTGGACAACATCAAGCCCGAGTACCGGGGCGCCCACTACATCGGCGCCGTCAAGGACCTGGTGACCAAGGTCCTGGCCCACGGCATGACACCCGTGCTCGAACTGCACTGGACGTACGGCCAGTACACCGGCAACTCCTCGGGCTGCGGCGACGTGCACGCCTCCTGCCAGAAGCCGATGCCCAACGCCCGTTACACGCCGGCGTTCTGGACCTCGGTCGCGGACACCTTCAAGCACGACAAGCGCGTCGTCTTCGACCTCTTCAACGAGCCCTATCCGGACCGGGCGACCTCCACCGCGGCGCAGGCATGGACCTGCTGGCGCGACGGCGGCACCTGCCCCGGCATCGGGTACGAGGTCGCCGGCATGCAGGACCTGCTGGACGCGGTCCGCGCCACGGGAGCGAAGAACCTCGTCCTCGTGCCCGGGATCGCGTACTCCAACGACCTCAGCCAGTGGCTGACCCACCGCCCCACCGACCCGGCGCAGAATCTCGGCGCCGCCTGGCACGTCTACAACTTCAACACCTGCTCCACCGAGACGTGCTGGAACGACACCCTCGCCCCCGTCGCCGCGCAGGTCCCCCTGCTGGCCGGCGAGATCGGCGAGAACACCTGCGGACACGCGTTCATCGACCGCGTCATGAAGTGGTTCGACGACCGCGGGCTCTCGTACCTGGGCTGGACCTGGAACACCTGGAACTGCAACTCCGGTCCCGCGCTGATCAGTTCGTACGACGGCACACCCACCGCGTTCGGCATCGGACTGCGCGACCACCTGCGCGCCCTCAAGCCGTGACGTCCGCCCGTCAGGTCCGGCGAACCCCTCGCCGGGCGAACTACCCGAAAGGAATCCCCACCCCCATGAGCCGCACCAGCCGTACCGCCCTCCTGGCGGCGCTCGGCCTCGTGACCGCGACCGGAGCCACCGCCACGGTCTTCGGCACCGCCACCGCCGGCGCAGCCACCCCCGGCTGCAAGGTCGACTACAGCATCACCAACCAGTGGAACACCGGCTTCGGCGCCAACGTCGTCGTCACCAACACCGGAGACCCGGTGGCCTCCTGGACGCTGGAGTGGAGCTACGGCGGCAACCAGCAGGTCACCCAGGGCTGGAACGCCACCCTCACCCAGTCCGGCGCCGCCGTCACCGCCAAGAGCCTGTCCTACAACGGCATGCTCGGCACCGGCGGTTCGACCTCCTTCGGCTTCAACGGCTCCTACAGCGGCACCAACGCCGTGCCGGCCACCTTCAAGCTGAACGGCGTCACCTGCAACACCGCCACGCAGCCCACGGACCCGCCGACCACACCCCCGACCACGCCCCCCACCACCCCGCCCACGACGCCGCCGACCACCCCGCCGGGCCAGAAGGCCGACAACCCCTACGCCGGCGCCAAGGTGTACGTGAACCCGGAGTGGCGCGCCAAGGCCGCCGCGGAGCCCGGCGGCACCAAGATCTCCGACCAGCCCACGGGCGTCTGGCTGGACCGCACCGCGGCCATCGCCGGAGCGAACGGCGGCATGGGGCTGCGCGCCCACCTCGACGAGGCCCTGGTCCAGAAGGGCAGCGGCGAGCTGGTCGTCCAGCTGGTCATCTACAACCTGCCCGGCCGCGACTGCGCCGCGCTCGCCTCCAACGGCGAGCTGGGCCCGACGGAGATCGACAAGTACAAGACGCAGTACATCGACCCGATCGCGGCGATCCTGGCCGACCCCAAGTACGCGGGCCTGCGGATCGTCACGACGGTGGAGATCGACTCCCTGCCCAACCTCGTCACCAACGTGGCCGGGCGGCCGACCGAGACCGCCAACTGCAACGTGATGAAGGCGAACGGCAACTACATCAAGGGCGTCGGCTACGCGCTCAACAAGCTCGGCTCGATCGCCAACGTCTACAACTACGTCGACGCGGGCCACCACGGCTGGCTGGGCTGGGACTCCAACTTCGCCCCCTCCGCCGAGCTGTTCAAGCAGGCCGCGACCGCCGAGGGCTCGACCGTCGCCAACGTCCACGGCTTCATCGTGAACACGGCCAACTACAGCGCCCTGAAGGAGGACCACTTCAAGATCGGCGACAGCGTCAACGGCGCCTCCGTCCGCACCTCGAAGTGGGTGGACTGGAACCAGTACACCGACGAGCTGTCCTACGCCCAGGCCATGCGCGACAAGCTGGTCTCGCTCGGCTTCGACAGCAAGCTCGGCATGCTGATCGACACCTCCCGCAACGGCTGGGGCGGCACCCAGCGGCCCACCGGCCCCGGGGCGCTGACCAGCGTCGACACCTACGTCAACGGCGGCCGCTACGACCGGCGGATCCACCTCGGCAACTGGTGCAACCAGTCCGGCGCGGGCCTCGGCGAGCGTCCCCAGGCCGCCCCGGCCGCCGGCATCGACGCGTACGTCTGGATGAAGCCCCCGGGCGAGTCCGACGGCGCCTCGAAGGAGATCCCGAACGACGAGGGCAAGGGCTTCGACCGCATGTGCGACCCGACGTACACGGGTAACGCCCGCAACGGCAACAGCATGTCCGGCGCGCTCCCCGACGCCCCCATCTCGGGCCAGTGGTTCTCGGCCCAGTTCCAGGAGCTCCTGAAGAACGCGCACCCGGCGCTGTAGCGCGCCGAGGGGGTGCCGTCCCCGGCCCGGCGGGTCCGGGGACGGCACCCCAGCACACGTGACGAAGGCCGGACGGGCCCGGAGACCCCGTCCGGCCCGGTCGCGTTTCCCGCCGGACCGGACGGACGGCGGGTCGCGATTCCGGCCGCCCCGCCGGACACACGACCGGACGGACGGCGGGCCTCTCCTCCCGTCGCCCGCCCGATCGCCCCACCCGCCACCGGCCCCGTCGTCCGACCGACCGACCCCATCACCGGCCCGTCAGCAGGACCCCCGGACCACCAGTTCCGTCGGCAGGACGCGCCTCGGGGCGGGGTCCAGGGCGTCCGCCACGTCGTCGAGGAGCATCCGGGCCATGGTGCGGCCCATCTCCTCGATGGGCTGGCGGACGCTGGTGAGCGGGGGGTCCATCAGACGGGCCACCGGGGAGTCGTCGACGCCGACCAGGGCGACGTCCTCCGGGACCCGCCTGCCCGCCTCGCGGAGGGCCGCGCGGGCGCCTGCGGCCATGACGTCGGAGGCGGCGAAGACCGCGTCCAGCTCCGGGCGCCGCTCCAGCAGGCCGCGCATGGCGCGCCGGCCGCCGTCCTCGGTGAAGTCGCCGGTCGCGACCAGGCCCTCGTCCGGGGCGTGTCCCGCCTCCGCCAGACCGGCCCGGTAGCCGCCGAGGCGGGCCCTGGCCACGTACATGTCGAGGGGGCCGGTGACGGTGGCGATGCGCTGCCGGCCGCGGCCGACCAGGTGGGCGACGGCGGCGCGGCCGGCGCCGATGTTGTCGGAGTCGACGTACGGGACCGGTTCGGCCTCGGAGCGGCGGCCGTTCATGACGACCGGGATGCCGAGTTCGCGGATGCGGTCGGGGAGCGGGTCGTCGCCGTGAACGGAGGCCAGCAGGACGCCGTCGACGCGCTGGGCGGCGAGGTACTGCTCGAAGCGCTGCCGTTCCTGCTCGCTGCGGACCAGGGTCAGCAGCAGCTGCTTGTCCGCCTCGGCCAGTTCGGCGCTGACGCCGCGGATCAGGTCGAGGAAGTAGGGCTCCGCGAAGAGCCTCGCCTCGGCCTCGGGAATGACGAGGGCGACCGCGTCCGTGCGGCTGCCGGCGAGCGCGCGGGCGGCCTGGTTCGGCACGTAGCCCAGCTCGGCGACGGCCCGGGCCACGGCGGCGCGGGTGCTCTCGCTCACGCGCGGGGAGCCGTTGATGACCCTGGAGACGGTGCCCCGGCCCACTCCGGCACGGGCCGCGACCTGTTCCAGGGTGGGTCTGCTGTGTTGCCGTCCGTTCACGCTCGCCGTGCTCCCCTCGTCGGACCTCGTGCCGCTCACCAGGGCCGCGGTGGGCGGAGCCTCGGGCGGGCGGCCGGGAGGGCCGTGCCGGAGGAAGGGGCCCGCGAGGGGCCACACCGGGATGGGAGCGCTCCCACCCTAGAGCACCCCGCTCCCGCGGCGCCACGCGTGCGTTCAGGAGATGACGTGAAGACCCGCGCCCGGGCGCCCGGAAACCCGCCGAACACCTTCCGGTAACGAATCCGCGTTCATGTCTTGACACCCCCCACCCCTCGGCGGCAACCTTCCGGCAACGACGTGGGAGCGCTCCCATCACACGGGACGCCGAACAGCCTGCATCAGGTCCCGGCAGGACCCGCCGAGCCGCGAGCAGCCGGCCGGACCTCTTGGCGCACAACGAGCACCACCTTGGACGAGGAGAGTGGAATGCGCACTTCCAGCAGCAGACGCGGACGCCGCACGGCCGCCGCGGCGGTCGCCGCAGTGGTCACCGGCACGGTCCTGCTCACCGGTTGCGGAAGCGACAAGGACGACGAGGGCGGGAAGGACGGCGGCAAGATCACCCTGCGCGTCGGCACCTTCGGCTCGTTCGGCTACGACAACAAGACCGGCGCGAAGCTCTACGCCGAGTACGAGCGGCTCCACCCGAACATCAAGATCGAGGAGTCGAACGTCTCCGACGGTCAGAAGTACTGGGACACGCTCAAGCTGCGCCTCTCCCAGAACAGCGGCACCGCCGACATCCAGGCGATCGAGGTCGGCTACATCGCCGAGGCCACCGGCCCCACCATGGCCGCCAAGTGGCTGGACGTCGTCAAGGACGGCGGCGCCGACACCTCCAAGTTCCTCGACTGGAAGGTGAAGCAGGCCACCACCGCCGACGGCAAGGTCATCGGCCTCGGCACCGACATCGGCCCGATGGCGGTCTGCTACAACAAGGACCTCTTCGCCAAGGCCAAGCTGCCGACCGACCGCGACGAGGTCGGCAAGCTGTGGAACGGCGACTGGGCGAAGTTCCTCACCGTCGGCGAGACGTACAAGCAGAGCGCCCCCGCCGGCACCGCCTTCCACGACTCCGCCAGCGGCCTGTTCAACGCCGTCCTCTCCAGCGACCCCGTCCAGTACGCCGACGCCACCGGCAAGCTCGACTGGGAGAACAGCCCGGGCGTGAAGAAGGCGTGGGAGCTCGGCGTCAAGGCCGCCGAGAGCGGACTCACCGCCAAGCTGCGCCAGTTCGACGAGGCGGGCACCTGGAACGCCGCCTTCAAGAACTCCAAGTTCGCCACCGTCGCCTGCCCGAGCTGGATGACCGGCATCATCAAGGACCAGGCCGGTCCCGCCAACCAGGGCAAGTGGGACATCGCCGCACCGCCGGTCGCCGGCAACTGGGGCGGCGCCTTCCTCGCCGTGCCCAAGGCGGGCAAGCACACCAAGGAGGCCGCCGAGCTCGCGGCCTGGCTGACCGCCCCCGAGCAGCACGCCAAGGTCTTCGCCGTGAACGGCAACATCCCGTCCTCCAAGGACACCCTGCTCTCCCCGGCGGTGCAGGACGCCAAGCTGCCGTACTTCGGCGACACCCCGGTCGGCAAGATCTTCTCCTCGGCGGCGGCCGGCATCACCCCCGCCGTCATCAGCCGCTACGACGGCCAGGTGAAGACCTTCCTCACCGACAACGGCATCCTCGACATCGAGCAGCGCGGCACCGACCCGGGCAAGGCCTGGGAGAACGTCAAGAAGCTGGTCGACGACAAGATCCAGCAGTAGCGGGGACCGCGCCCCGGCCCGCCGCCACCTGCCGGCGGCGGGCCGGGGCCGTCCGCACCACCGCACGCATCGACCTGGAAGGACGCCACCCGTGGCCACCTCCGTACGGGCGGAGCGCGGCGGCACCCCGCCGCCCGCCGCACCGCCCTCCCCGCCCGGCCCCCGCGCCCGGCGCCGCCGCTCCGGCCCGGGCGGCTGGCGCAGCACCCTGTACCGCTGGGACGTCAAGGCGATCCCGTACGTCTTCATCACCCCCTTCTTCCTCACCTTCGCGGCCTTCGGCCTCTTCCCGCTGATCTACACCGGCTATCTGTCGCTGAACCGGGTCGAGCTCGGCGGCACCCCGGAGTGGAAGGGCCTGGAGAACTACACCGACCTCGCGACCAGCGAGTTCTTCTGGAACGCGCTCCTCAACACCTTCACCATCGGTGTGATCTCCACCGTCCCGCAGCTCCTGATGGCGCTCGGCCTCGCCCACCTGCTGAACTACAAGCTCCGCGGCCGCGGCTTCTTCCGGGTCGCGATCCTCGCCCCGTACGCCACCTCGATCGCGGCGGCGACCCTGGTCTTCGCCCAGCTCTTCAACACCGACTACGGGATGATCAACGGCGTCCTCGACTGGGTGGGGATCGGCCCGATCGACTGGAAGAACGCCAAGTGGCCGGCGCAGATCGCCATCTCCGTCATCGTCACCTGGCGCTGGACCGGCTACAACGCGCTGATCTACCTAGCCGCCATGCAGGCCGTGCCGCAGGACCTCTACGAGGCCGCCTCGCTGGACGGCGCGTCCCGCTGGCGCCAGTTCATCAGCGTCACCATCCCCTCCATCCGGCCGACGATCTTCTTCACCATCATCGTCTCCACCATCGGCGCCACCCAGCTCTTCGGTGAGCCGATGCTCTTCGGCGGCAGCGTCGGCATCAGCGGCGGCAGCGGCCACCAGTTCCAGACGCTGAGCCTCCTGATGTACGAGAAGGGCTGGATCACCGGCGCGCTGGGCTCCGCCTCGGCGATCGCCTGGGTCATGCTGGCGCTCCTGCTGCTCGTCGGCGGCATCCAGGCGCTCGTCTCCCGCCGCAACCGCAAGAAGCTGGGGGACTGACCATGGCCCGCACCCTCGACACCACCGCGACCGTCGAGCCGAAGACGCCCGGGGGGCGCCCGGGGCACCGCCGCTTCCGCCAGACGGCGGGCCGGCAGCACCACGCGGGGCCGCTCACCTACGTGCTCCTGGTCATCGCCACGGTCGTCTCGCTCTTCCCGCTGTACTGGAACGTGGTCGCCGCCTCGCACACCGGCGAGCGCGTGGTGCAGGCCCCGGCCCCGCTGCTGCCCGGCTCCCGGCTCCTCGACAACCTCAGCTTCGCCTGGGACCAGGTCGACATGGGCGAAGCGCTGATCAACACCACGGTCGTGGCGAGCCTGGTGGCCGGCTCCACCGTCCTCTTCTCCACCCTCGCCGGCTTCGCCTTCGCCAAGCTGCCCTTCAAGGGGCGCGGCATGCTGCTGTCGCTGGTGGTCGCCACGATGACGATCCCGCCGCAGCTCAGCGTCATCCCGCTCTACCAGATCATCACCGACCTCGACTGGTTCGACCAGCTCCAGTCGGTGGTCCTGCCCTCGCTCGTGGCGGCCTTCGGCGTCTTCTTCATGCGCCAGTTCCTCGTCGAGGCGCTGCCCGTGGAACTGGTCGAGGCGGCCCGCATGGACGGGGCGCACAGCCTGCGGATCATCTGGCACGTGGTCTTCCCGGTCGCCCGCCCGGCGATGGCCGTGCTCGGCATGCTCGTCTTCGTGCAGGCGTGGAACGACTTCTTCTGGCCCTTCATCGCGCTCACCCCTGACGGCAACCCGACCCTCCAGGTCGCGCTCGCCGGGCTCGGCGCGGGCAACCACACCGTGGACCACGCGATCGTGCTGACCGGTGCGCTGATATCGACCGTGCCGCTGCTGCTGGTCTTCGCCTTCCTGGGCAAGCACATCGTGGGCGGCATCACCGCCGGCGCCGTCAAGAGCTGACGGCCGCCCCCCTCTTCCGTACCGCATCCCCCGGCTCCGCCGGGTCCGTCGCAGTCGCCGGACCCGGCCGGGCCCACCCGTACCCCTGCGTTGGGAGCGCTCTCCTATGACCGCGTCCGAAACCCGGCCGCTCACCGCCGTCCGCCAGTTCCCCTCCGGCTTCCTCTGGGGCGCGGCCACCGCCGCCTACCAGATCGAGGGCGCGGCCCGCGAGGACGGCCGCACCCCGTCCATCTGGGACACCTTCTCGCACACCCCCGGCAAGGTCTTCGAGGGCCACACCGGCGACGTGGCCGTCGACCACTACCACCGGTTCCGCGAGGACGTCGCACTCATGGCCGAACTCGGCCTGAACGCCTACCGGTTCTCCGTCTCCTGGTCCCGGGTCCAGCCCACCGGCCGGGGTCCCGCCGTCCAGAAGGGCCTGGACTTCTACCGGGCGCTGGTGGACGAGCTGCTCGCGGCCGGCATCGAGCCGGCGCTCACGCTCTACCACTGGGACCTGCCCCAGGAGCTGGAGGACGCGGGCGGCTGGCCGGAGCGCGCCACGGCCGAGCGGTTCGCCGAGTACGCGGGGATCGTCGCCGACGCGGTCGGCGACCGCGTCAAGCGGTGGACGACCCTCAACGAGCCCTGGTGCACCGCCTTCCTCGGTTACGGCTCCGGGGTGCACGCCCCCGGGCGGACCGACCCGGTCGCCTCGCTGCGCGCCGCCCACCACCTCAACCTCGGCCACGGGCTCGCCGTCCAGGCGCTGCGCGCCGCGCTGCCGGCGGACCGTCAGATCGCGGTCTCGCTCAACCTGCACGAGGTGCGGCCGCGCAGCGGTTCGGCCGAGGACCTGGAGGCGGCACGGCGGATCGACGCCGTCGGCAACCGCGTGTGGCTGGGCCCGATGCTGGAGGGCGCCTACCCCGAGGACCTGCTCGCCGACACCCGGCACCTGACCGACTGGTCCTTCGTCCGGGACGGCGACACGGCGGCGGCGCACCAGCCGCTCGACTTCCTCGCCATCAACTACTACGCGCCCACCCTGGTGGCGCACGTCGCCGACGGCGAGGAGAAGCCGCAGGACGACGGGCACGGCGACAGCGCGCACTCGCCCTGGCCGGGCGCCGACCGGGTGGCCTTCCACCGGGCGCCGGGCGAGCGGACGGCGATGGGGTGGCCGGTCGACCCGAGCGGCATGTACGACCTGCTGCGCCGGACCTCCGCGGCGTACCCGGACCTGCCGCTGGTGATCAGCGAGAACGGCGCCGCGTACGAGGACGTGGTCGGCGAGGACGGTGGGGTCCACGACCCCGAGCGCACCGCATATGTGCACGCGCACCTGGAGGCGGTGCACCGGGCGATGGCCGACGGCGTCGACGTCCGCGGCTACTTCCTGTGGTCGCTCCTGGACAACTTCGAGTGGGCGTACGGCTACGCGAAGCGGTTCGGCATGGTCCACGTCGACTACGACACCCTGGTGCGCACCCCGAAGACCAGCGCCCGCTGGTACGCGCGGGTGGCGCGCTCGGGCGAGCTGCACGCGCCCGGCGCGGTCTGAGGCGGGACGTGACGGAGGGCCGTGCCGGGGTCACCGGCACGGCCCTCACGCATTCTTGACGGCTGCTCAGATGTCGATGACCCGGTAGCCGATGACGTAGACGCCGCCGGAGCCCTCGACGCTGCGCCACTGGGTCTCGGCACCGGCCTCGGTGCCGGTGACGAGGGTGGCGCCGAGCTTGTCGTCGCCGCCGAAGGTGTCCTTGTCCCAGAGGGTCAGGGTGCGGGCCTGCTGCTTGCCGAGGATGAGCGCGGCGTTGGAGTTGCCGTCGGCCATGGAGCGGACGTAGCCGGTGCCCATGGTCTGGTAGCTGATGCCGTTGCCCGGCCAGACCTTGACGGCGTTGCCGTTGGCGTCGGTGATCTTGAGGTAGGCCTCGTCGTGGTCGCCCTCGCTGTTCTTCTGGCAGTGGAGTTCGACGAGTTCGATCCGGACGTAGTCGATCGGCTCGGCGTGGGCGGTGCCGGCGAAGGCGGCGATGCTGCCGAGCCCGAGGAGGGCGGTGGCGGCAGCGCGTGCGGCTCGGTTCTTGCGCATGGTGTGGTCTCCCCCGAAGGTGTGCGTGCTTCTCGGTGCCTGTGTGCCGTTCCCCCGGCACGTCCCTCACTGTGCCGTCCCTCCCCCGCTCGGTTCTACGCGCGTTCCGCTCAACGGAACCGCGGGCCGGCGGAGTCGGCGGGCGGTTCAGGGGGCGAGCGCGGCGGCCGGGATCGCGCGGTGCGGTACGCCGCGGGTCAGGGCGCGGCCGAGCGCGGCCCCGGCGTCGGCGACGGACGCGGCGAGGGCGTCGAGCCGCCGTCCGGCGGGCACCATCGCGGCGAGCGCGGCGACGGTCCGCCCGTCCCGGCCCCGGACGGGGAAGGCGGCGCAGCACACGCCGTCCATCACGTCCTCGCGGTCGAGGACGGGACCGCCCCGCAGGGGGCCGCGCAGGGCGTGGCCGGCGGCGGTGTCGAGCCGGAAGGCGGTGCCGTCGCGGACCGGCACCAGCGGTTCCAGCTCGCCCGGGGCGGAGGCGACGACGATGGCCTGGTCCTCGCGGAGCACGGCGAGGACGACGCTGGCGCCGGTCGTGGCGCGCAGCCGCTGCACGGGCAGTCGGGCGGCGAGCCGGAGTCCCGGGTGCGGCTCCCACGCCTGGCCGAGCCGGTAGAGCTCCGGTCCGACGCGGTAGCGGGAGCCCCGGCGCTCCACGGCGCCGACGGTGACGAGCTGGTCGAGCAGACGGTGGGCGCTGCCCTTGGGCACCCCGCAGGCGAGGGCGAGTTCGGTGACGCCGGCTTCCTCGCCGCACCGCCGGAGCGCGTCGAGGAGGGCGAAGGCCCCTTCGAGGACGCCCCGGCCGCGTCCGGTCCGGTCCGCCGTGTCCGTCCGCCCCGGGGTGCCGGTTCTGGGTCGTGTCCCCTCGTCCATGGGTCGTTTCCCCCTGTCTCTCCGCCCGGCCGCTGTCCCCCGATGGCACGGCTGCGGGCGCGTCCCCACGATGCCGCAGACCCGGACGAATCACCTAGGGGTTCGGTGCCGGTGCGTCGCGGCCCGGTCGCCGGGGGCGGCGGTAGGCTCACCGGCCGTGACTCCCGTACGACTCCGCCGCCGGGCCGCCGTGGCCGGCGCCGCCCTGTGCGTCCCGCTCGTGACCGCTCCCGCGCCGACGCCGGCCGCGGCCCCCTCGCCCGTCCTGACGGTGATCGCCCACCGGGGCGCGTCCTCGACGGCGCCCGAGAACACGCTGGTGGCGGGCGAGGTGGCGCGCCGGGCGGGGGTGGAGTGGATCGAGAACGACGTCCGGCCGAGCCGGGACGGGGTGCCGTACGTGCTGCACGACGCGACGGTGGACCGGACGACCGACGGCACGGGTCCGGTGCGTTCGCTGACGTCGGCGCGGCTCGACGCGCTGGACGCGGGCTCCTGGTTCGCCCCGGCGTTCGCGGGGGCGCGGGTGCCGACGCTCGCCGCGCAGCTGACGGACCTGCGGGAGCGGGGCGGCCGGCTGCTCCTGGAGGTCAAGGGGCCGCACACGGAGGCGGAGGTGGCGCGGATCGTCCGGGACGTGCGGGAGCGGGGAATGGCGGACCGGGTGGTGGTGCAGAGCTTCGACGTGGTGTCGCTGGAGCACGCGCGGAAGCTGGCGCCCGAACTGCCGCGGGCGCTGTTGCGCGACCTGCTCGACGCGGATCCGGTCGCGGTCTCCCGGGAGCTGGGCCTGACCGGGTACCACGTGTCGGACCAGGGCTTGTCGGCCCGGCCGGGTGCCGTGGCGGAGCTCCACGCGGCCGGGGTGGCGGTGAACGTGTGGACGGTGAACGACCCGGCGCGCTGGCGGGTGCTCGCCGGGCTCGGTGTGGACGGCGTGATCACCGACCGCCCGGCGGAGCTGGTGGGCTGGAACGCGGCGCGGTCGGGGGACGGGTGAGGGCCGGGCCCGTCCCGGAGGACGGGCCCGGCCCGGTGGCCGGCCGCGCGGGGATCAGACGCGGTCGGCGGCGATCAGCACGTACTGGAAGGAGCCGTCCTTGTACGACTCGATGAACGCCTCCTCGATGCCGGTGACCAGCGACGAGGTGGCGCGCAGCTCCCAGTAGGGCAGCGTGTCGGGGGTCAGGTCGATGACGGCCTGGGGCACCAGGCGGTTGTCGGCCATGGCCTTGAGGTACTCGCGGCGCGAGTGGATGTTGCACTCGAAGTGGGCGTTGATCTGGGAGACCCACTTGGACGGCTGGCCGTACTTGGGGTTCCAGCAGCCCGTGATGGTGACGTAGCGGCCGCCGACCTTGAGGAATCGGGAGTGCTCGGCCATCAGGTCGTCGAGGTCGACGTACATGCTGGACTCGTTGTTCCAGGAGGCGGTGACGGAGCCCTTCTCGAACGGGGTGTCGAGCATGTTGCAGACCTGGGCGCGGACGTGGCCGTCGATGCCCAGCTCGCGGGCGCGCTTGTTGCCGAACTCGGCCTGGGTGGAGGAGAGGGTGACGCCCTCGACCTTGCAGCCGAAGCGCTGGTGGGCCATGACGCTGGAGCCGCCGCGGCCGCAGCCGGCGTCGACGAGGGTGTCGGCGGCGGTGATCGGGCCGAGGTGGTCGAGGAGGACCTCGGCCTGGGCGGACTCCAGCCGGTGCAGCTCGGAGATGAGCTTCTTCTCGTACTCGCTGTCCTCGGGGGTGCCGAGGGAGGCGTGGTCGACGGCGCCGATGCCGTAGTGGTGGTGGTAGAGGCCGTCCACGTCACCGAGGCGCAGGTTCACGGGCCGGGCCTCGGAGTTCCAGTAGCGGGCGATGTCGCCCTGGTACGGGGTCGCCGGGCCGGGGATGAGCGCGGAGGCTTCGGTGGAGGTCAGCTCGGTGGTCACAGGGGAGTCCATTTCTCGGTGGAGGTCGTCTACCAGAAGTCGGGCAGGCTGTAGCGGAACGTGTTGGTCTGGTGCCAGTAGTGGTTGCCGTCGACCCAGGTGGCGACGCCCTTGAGGAAGCGCAGCACGGTGGGGACGGCGAAGGTGGCGGCCACTTCGGCGGCGGCGGCCTCGAAGGCGTGCATGAGGTCGTTGTGCACCTCGACCGCCTTGAGGTAGGCGTCGCGTTCGGAGAGCTTCTCGCGCTCCGCGAGCACCACCGGCAGGTTGAGGTGGACGCCGGGACTGGCGAGTTCCTTGGTGTAGGAGTACAGGTCGTTGACGATGGTCGTCGCGTTGCCCGCGAGGGCGATGACCCGCTGCATCTCCGGCCGGGCGTGCAGGTCCGCCGGCAGTTCGTAGCCGCCGACGGTGTCGGTGATGGTGGGGCAGGGGCGGAAGTTGTTGTACTGGCGCATGGCCAGGTACTCCCACACCTCGGGCATGTGGCCGGTCTCGGCCCAGGCCGCCTCGGCGAGGTAGCCCATGTGGAGCCGGGCCATGTCGTGCCGGAAGCGGTCGGACTGGGAGGGCGTGGCCGCGTGGACGAAGTACTCCATGGCGGAGCGGTAGGCGCGGCGCGGGGCGTCCGAGCCGAGCGATTCCGCCCACGCCGGCGCGTACTCCGCCGTGGTGTGGAGGGGGTCGAGCGCGGTGTGCGCCATGAGGAGGCGGCCGCCGAGTCCGATCGGGGAGCCGCCGTGGTCCTCGCAGTAGCAGTCGTCGACGGCGTTCTCCGCGACCATGAGCCGGGTGGCGAGCATGACGTGGTCGACGGTCGGGGCGTCGGGGTGGCAGGCCACCATGTAGCGCCCGACGGAGAAGCCGTCGAACTGGCCCTCCCACTCCTCCGGGTAGAGCTGGACCTCGTCCACGGCCCAGTCCTTGATCCGGCGGCTGACCTCGTCCACCCGGGCGGGGTCGGGGTCGGGGACCGGATGGAAGTAGAGGCCGGGGATGGGCCGGCCCTCGACCGCGGGGACGGCGCCGGCCGGTCCGCCGGCCGGGTCCGGCAGCCCGTCCGGCACCGGGGGCGGTGCCGGACGGGTGAACGAGACGGTGGCCGTGCCGAGTCCGCTGGGTCCGCCGGGGATCCAGCGGGGCGCGGCCTCCGGCGCGGGCGTCTCGGCGGCCGGGCCGCCGAGGGCCCGGTCGAGGACGTCGGCCCCGAGGCGGGCCGCGGCCGCGGGCAGGTGTGCCGGCAGGGGGGAGAGCCCGGGGTCGGGCATCCGTAGCTCCTTGCTGGGTGGGGTGGTCCGTCCCGGATGCGGGACGGCCGGGGCCGTCAGTCGCGGCGGCGGGCGATCTGCACGTTCTCCATCACGCCGAGGGCGTCGGGGACGAGGACGGCGGCGGAGTAGTAGGTGGTGACGAGGTAGGACATGATCGCCTGCTCGCTGATGCCCATGAAGCGGACCGACAGGCCGGGCTCGTACTCCTCCGGGAGGCCGGTCTGGCGGAGGCCGATGACGCCCTGGTTGTCCTCGCCGGTACGCATGGCGATGATGGAGCTGGTCTGCTCCTTGGTGATCGGGATCTTGTTGCAGGGGAGGATCGGCACGCCGCGCCAGGCCGGGACGGACTGGCCGCCGAGGTCGACGTGGTCCGGGTAGAGGCCGCGGGCGTTGAACTCGCGTCCGATGGCGGCGATGGTGCGCGGGTGGGCGAGGAAGAGCTTGGTGCCCCGGCGGCGGCTGAGCAGCTCGTCCATGTCGTCCGGGGTGGGCGGGCCGGAGTGGGTCTGGATGCGCTGCTTGAAGTCGGCGTTGTGGAGCAGGCCGAACTCGCGGTTGTTGACGAGCTCGTGCTCCTGCCGCTCGCGCAGGGCCTCGATGGTCAGGCGGAGCTGCTCCTCCGTCTGGTTGTGCGGGCCGTTGTAGAGGTCGGCGACGCGGGTGTGGACCTTGAGGACGGTCTGCGCGACGGAGAGCTCGTACTCGCGCGGCTTGAGCTCGTAGTCCACGAACGCGCCGGGGAGGACGGCCTCGCCGACGTGCCCGGAGGACATCGCGATCTCGGCCTCGCCGTGCTTGTTCTGGCGCTGGTCGGGGAGGGTGCTGAACTCCTCGATGTGGGCCTGGAGGGCCGGGGAGTTGGCCTTCACCGCGGCGAAGTCGGCGCGGGAGAGGGTGAGGAGGGTGCCGCTGGTCTCGGCGGTGGCCGTGTAGTCCCAGGTGGCGTCGGCGTCGAGGAGCGCGTTCTCCCCGAAGCGGTCGCCGTCGCCGAGGACGGCTACCGCGACGTCGTCGCCGTAGGGTCCCTCGGAGGTCTGGCTGATGCGGCCGTGGGCGAGGAGGTGGATCTCGCCGGCCGCGTTGCCGCGGGTGACGATGATGTCGCCAGCGGAGAAGTCGCGCTGGACGCAGCGGTCGGCGAGCGCGGTGAGCACGTCGACGTCGTCGAAGCCGCGCAGTAGGGCGAGTTCACCGAGCTCTCGGGGGATCACGCGGACGGTGGCGCCGTCCTGGACGAACTCCACCCGGCCGTCGCCGACGGTGTAGCTGAGCCGGCGGTTGACCCGGTAGGCGCCGCCCTTGGTCTCCACCCAGGGGAGCATCCGCAGCAGCCAGCGGGAGGTGATCTCCTGCATCTGCGGGGCGGACTTGGTGGTCGAGGCGAGGTTCCGCGCGGCGTGGGTGCTGAGCGACTGCTGCGGGGGGGCCGCCTGGGCTTCCGGGCTGGTGTCGACGGTCATCGGACCGGGGTCTCCTTAGCGAGGGTGGTGACCGGGCACGGCGACACGCCGGACCCGTCGAGGAGGGGTAGGGAGGGAGGGCGTCCGGCCATCCGTCCGAACCCGGGGAACAGTAACGGCCCGTCAGCACGCCCCGCCCGGAGAGCCGAGGGGCATTACCTCGATGCGGTGATCTTGTTCCGGCCCTGGTTTACCGACTGCTCCGGCGGCTTTGCGCCACGTGTCGCGGGGCCCGGTGACAGCGGGGCCGGTCGGGGGTCTCCGGGAGGGGCGGCCCCCCGATCGGACGGCATGGATTCCGGCCAGGTGCGTCACGGGGACCCCCGCTTGACAATCCGTCCCACCTGTCACACAAGTCAACCGGCCGCGTCAACGCGACTCACCCGGGCTTCCGGAGCGCCCCGGAAGCCGACCCTCCGATCCTCCGCTCCGCCACAACTCGCTTACCACGAAGGCGAGTTCGTGCGAGCATCCTGAGGTCGCGACCAGGGTGGTCACGGGGGACCGGGGGGTACGGATGGTGAAGCGCCATGCCCGAGGGCGAGGCCGGGGCGGCTCGGTGCGGGGCGCGCGATGAGCGGGCCCGAACACGCGTACGCGGAGGCGGAAGGGGCGGGGGAACCGGACCGGCGGTACGCCAACGCGGATCTGCTCCCGGCCGAGACCGGCGAGTTCCGCTGGCACTGGTGGGACTTCGCGGCCGTCTGGGTCTGCGTCTCCTGGAGTCTCGCCCATCTGGTGCTCTCCGGGCTGCCGGGCCAGGACCGGTTCAGCTGGCCGCAGACCCTGCTGATCTGCGGCATCGCCCTGCTGGTGGTCCTGCTGCCGTCGTTCCTGGTGGAACACGCCGGGGATCGGTACGGTCTGCCGTTCGCGGTCTTCGCGCGCAGCGCGTTCGGCGTGCGGGGGGCCGCGCTGCCGGCGCTGCTCCGGTTCGCCGCGGCGTGCGTGTGGTTCGGGTTCCAGACGGACCTGGCCCTGCGGGGACTGACACTGCTGGCCGCGGGGGACGACTTCGACGACTTCGAGGGCTTCCTCGGTCCCGCCTATCTGGCCTTCCTCGCGGTCCAGTTGTGGATCGTCACCAAGGGGCCGAACGGGCTGCGCGCGTTCGCGAACGTCGCCGCGCCGGTGCTGCTCCTGGGCCTCCTCGGGACTCTGCTCTGGGTCTCCACGCACGCGGAGGGGCCGATGCTGCCCCGGCCCGAGCGGCCGATCGGCTGGGGGGCGGACTTCTGGTCGGCGGCCGCCCCGGCGCTCGCCTCCGCGACGGCGGTGTTCGCCGCGGTCGGTCTGACCGTTCCGGATCTGGTGCACCTGGGCGGGGCACGCCGAGGCGCGGAGGGCCCCGGCTCCGGTCACCGGCCGGGCGTCGGGATGCTGCTGCCGCTCGTGATGACGGGGATGCTCCTCTACACGATGGCGCTGATGTCCGGATCCGGGTACGAGGGCTCGGTTCCGCTGCTCGAACACGCGGTGGCCGGCATGCCCGGCGGCCCCCTGCTCGCCGCGGTCATGCTGATCGTCGCCACGCTGTGCACCAACCTCGGGCTGAACCTGGTCTCGGCCGCGTACGACCTGTCGAGCACCGTGCCGTCCCTGCTGCGCTTCCGGGGCGCGGCGGTGATCGCGGCCCTGGTGGGTTCGGCGGTGGTGTGGCAGACGCGGGACACGGCCGACTATCCGGTGCTGGAGTGGGCGGACACGGCCGAGGGCTTCTTCGGCACCGTCGCCGGCATCCTCGTCGCGGAGTACTGGATCATCCGCAGGACGCGGCTGCGGCCGGATCAGCTGTACCGGCGAGGAGGCCCGTACTGGTACACGGGCGGCTGGAACTGGCGGGCCGTCGTGGCGTTCCTGGCGGGCGGGGTGCTCGCGGTGGGCGGGTCGACGGGAGGCTCGGGCCGGGAGGAGCCGCTGCTGCCCTTCCTCGCCCCGCTCGACGACTTCGGCTGGCTGGTGGGGCTGGTCGTCGCCGGCGGACTGTACGCGGCGCTGACGCTGCGGGCGCGGAGCGCCGCACGGGCCGAGGACTGACGTCCGGCAGCTGACCGCCACCGGACTGGGCAGTTGCACAGGCCGGGCCTCGCAGGACTGGGCCCGCGCGCACAGACACGGGAGCCCGGCCGCTCCACGATGTCCCTGGCCACGGTTGCGAGGACGCGCGACCGTCAGGAACCACAGAGGAGTTCCCATGCCAGGGAGAACGTGGCGCCGCCTGTTCGGCGGTCTGCTGCTCGCCGTGCTGCCGGTGCTCGGCATGACACCCGCCGCCACGGCTGAACCCGGGGCGGCGGCGACCGGCGGGATCCTGTCGGTGGGCACCGCCTGGGGCGAGCCGGGCCCGTACGAGGTGGACGTGGACATCGAAGCGGTGCACACCTTCTACCACCCGAGGACGATGGGCCCGTCCGGCGAGCGGCACCCGGTGGTGATCTGGGGCAACGGCACAGGGGCCGTGCCCGGGATCTACAGCTCGCTGCTGCGGCACTGGGCGAGCCACGGCTTCATCGTCGCCGCCGCCAACACGCCCGCCTCCAACTTCGCGATCAGCATGCGGGCCGGGATCGACGTGCTGGAGCGGCGGAACGCCGACCCCGGCAGCGAGTACCACGGCAAGGTGGACCTGGAGCGGATCGGCTCGGCGGGGCACTCGCAGGGCGGGGCGGCGGCGGTGAACGCGGCGGTCGACGCGCGGGTGGACACGGCGGTGCCGATCCAGCCGGGGCCGCTGACCGACCCGGACCTCACCGGCGTACCGGTCTTCTACCTGGCCGGGCAGCGTGATCTGACGGTGTGGCCGGCGCTGGTGAAGGCGCTGTACCGCGACTCGGGGCACCTGCCGGCCGTGTACGGGGAGGTGCGCGGCGCCGGTCACCTGTCGTCCATCGGGGACGGCGGGGACTTCCGCGCCCCCACGACCGCGTGGCTGCGGTTCTGGCTGATGGGCGACGAGAACGCGCGCGGGGTCTTCTTCGGCCGGCCCCGGCTGCGGCGCCTGCGGGGACGGCGGCCTGTGGTCCGGGTGGGAGCGCAACGCGCGGGCGACGCAGATCCCGGGACCCGGCGGCGTCTGAGCCGCCGCACCGGTCCCGACGCCGCTCCGAGGTGTCGAGCCCGGGCGGGAGTCCCGTGGTCGCCGGGACCGTCGAGGACTCCGGCCACGACCACCCCGGCCGCCCCCGCACCCACCGCCCGCCCGGACGGACCGCCACCCCGGCCGCCGCGACCGGCCCGACTACCATGAGGCCGGTCGCGGCGCCGGGATCCCCCGGACCGCGCCCAGGACCGGGATCGGCGGAGAGGACGGACACGCATGCGTCGGCTCGGGGAGCTGGAAGCGGAGATCATGGACCGCTTCTGGCGGTGGCAGCGCCCCGCCACGGTGCGCGAGATCGTCGACGACATCAACCGCCACCGCGACATCGCCTACACCACCGTCACCACGGTGACCAGCATCCTCTTCCACAAGGGCCACCTCACCCGGACCCGCGAGGGCCGGGTCTGGCTCTACCGGGCCTCGGCGACCCGCGAGGCGTACGCCGCCGCCCTCATGGAAGACGGCCTCGGCGCCAGCGAGGACCGCACGGCCGCCCTCGCCCGCTTCGTGGAGAACCTCGACGCCGACGAACTCGACGCGCTGCGCGCCGCGCTCCGCGAAGCCGAGCGGCGGTCCGAGGGGTGAACGCCGCCCCCGCCCTGCTCGGCTACGCCGCACTCGTCGGCGTCACCGCCCCGCGCGTGCTGCTGCGCAGCGCCTGGCCGCACCGGGCGCCCGCCCTCGGCGTGACCGTCTGGCTCGCCCTCACCGTCACCTTCGTCCTGGCGCTGGCGCTCGCCGCCGCGCAGCTCGCCACCCCCACCGAGCATCTGCACGCGGGGCTCGCGGGGCTGCTGCACGCCTGCGGGGTCGGCTCCGGTCCCGCCGACCCCGACCCCGGCACGGCCGAACGGCTCGCCGTCGCCCTGCCGGTCGCCGTCCTCGGCACCTGGGCCGGGGCGGTGCTCCACCGCTGCGTACGGGCCGGCGTGCACCGGGCCCGCCACCGCGACCGGCTCGACAAGGTGGGCGTGCGCTGCCCCCGCCTGCGGGTCACCGTCCTCCCGCACGCCACACCCGGCGCGTACTGCCTGCCCGGGCTCCGCGCCCGGGTCGTCGTGAGCGACTCCGCCGTCCGGCTCCTGAGCCCCCGGCAGCTGGACGCGGTCGTCGAGCACGAGCGGGCGCACGTCGCCGGCCGGCACCATCTGCCGCTCGCGGCGGCCGAGGGCTTCGCCGGCCTCTTCCCCCGGCTGCCCCTGGCCCGGCACGTCCGCGCCCAGGTCGCCCTCCTGCTGGAGATGAGCGCCGACGACCGGGCGCTGCGCCGCCACCCGGACGCGGTCCTCGCCACCGCCATGTACGAACTGGCGGCGAGCCGGACGCCGAAGGGGGCCTTCGGCGTCGCCGGTCCGGACGGCCCCTCCCCCGCGGTGGTGCGGATGAAGCGGATCCTGGGGCCGCGGCCCGCCGCGCACCCGGCGCTGCGCTCCTCGCTGGCCTCGGCCGTCCTCACCGCACCGCTCCTCCCCCTGCTGGTCGCCTGCCCGCCGGGGGTCTGACACCGGGGGCTCCGACGCCGGGGCTCCGACGCCGGAGCGCAGCCGGGGTCAGCGGCCGAGCCGCGCGTCCAGCCAGCTCAGGACCTCGGGGGCGACCGGGTCGGTGATGTCGGCGAACTCCTCGTGCTTCTTCAGGAACTTGGCGACGTACGGGCAGACCGGCACGATCCGCATCCCGGCGGCGCGCACGTCGGTCAGCGCCTGCTCGACGAGGATCCCGGCGAGACCCCGGCCCGCGTAGGCGTCGTCGATCTCGGTGTGGAAGAACACCCGGCGGTCGTCGCGGTCGCGGTACGCGGTCAGTCCGGCCCGCTCTCCGTCGACGAGGATCTCGTACCGGTGGCGTTCGCCCACGCGGCGGACGACGGGGCTGGTGGGGGTGACGGTCTGCTCGACCTGCTCGGTCATGCGGCGGCCCTTCGGGTCGTGACGGTCGGACGCTGTCGGTCCCGTTCACCCTACTCCGCGGTATCCGCAGGTGGGACGGGTCGGGAGACCGGACCGGACAGGGAGACGGGACGGGGCGCGTCCGAAACACCTGTGCACGCCGGGCGGGTCGGGCTCGTTGAACCCGGACGAGCCCGACCCCCGTCCCCCACTCCCTACGGAGGCCGTCATGCAGCCCCTCTCCCCGCCCACCGCTCCCGCTCCCGCCCCCGTGGCGCCCGCCCTCCTTCCCGTGGAGGAGTTCGTCGCGACGCTGCCGAAGGCCACCCTGTTCGGGGCGGTGTACTTCACCGACGGGGCCGACCGGCCGGTGCAGCTCCACGCCGTCTACAGCGACGAACACCCCTGGCAGCTGCCGGGCGGTACGGCCGAGGCGGGCGAGCGGCCGTGGCAGACCGCCGTACGGGAGACCGAGGAGGAGACCGGACTCGTGGTGGCCGGGCCCCCGCGTCTGCTGGCTGCCGTCTTCGGCCTGCCGGGCGCGGCGTGGCCGCTGGCGACCGCCGGGTACGTCTTCGACGGCGGGCGGCTCAGCGACCGGCAGATCGCGGAGCTCGTCCTCGACCCGGCGGAGCACGACGAGGTACGCGTCCTCCCGCTCCCGCAGTGGCAGGCCCTGATGCCGCCCCGGGACTTCGTCCGTCTCTCCGCCTTCGCCGAGGCCCGGCGCACGGGCCGGGCGGCGTACGTCGGCACCTGGGACTGGGACGAGTCCCCCGCTCAGGGGCCGGCGGGGGATGCCGCTCCCTGAATCTCCCCTCGTGGTGCGCTCAGGTGCGCGGGGCCCGGCGGAGTCCGCGGATCGCCGGGACGGCGAGGAGGGCCGCGCTCGCCGCCACGCAGGTGCCCGCCGAGACCAGGAGGAAGTGGTGCGGGGTGGTCAGGGCGGTGGCGGGGCCGGCGAGGAGCTGGCCGGCGGAGATGCCGGAGACCGAACCGGCGAGCTCGTAGGCGGTGACGCGGTTGAGGACCTCGGGCGGGGTGTGGGTCTGCACGCTGGTCGCCCACATCACCGACCAGAAGGCGAGGGCGGCACCGGCGGTGGCGTGCGCCGCGAAGAGCGCGGGCAGTCCGGCGTCCAGGGCGACGGAGAGCGGCAGCGCGGTGTAAAGAAGCATCGCCGTCGCACCGGCGGCGAGCGGCCGGGCGGGGCGCAGCCGGAGCGCGACGAGCCCGCCGAGGACCGTCCCCGCCCCGAGGAACGAGACCGTCAGGCCGTACGCGTGCGGGCCGAGGCGGTCGCCGATCAGGGCCGAACTCAGCGGCACCAGCGGGCCGAAGACGAGCACACCGTGGACGACCCAGACCAGGATCACCGCCCACATCCACGACCGGGCGCGGAACTCCCGCCAGCCCTGGCGCAGATCGCGGCGGAGCGAACTCCCGTTCCGCCGCTCGGATTCGGGGGCCTTCCGGGGCAGTCGGAGGAGGGCGAGGCAGAGCGCGCTGACGAGGAAGGTGGCGGCGTCGACGGCGTACACGGTGCCGGCGTCGGTCACGGCGATCAGCAGGCCCGCGAGCGCCGGGCCGAGGAGGTGGGCGAGGGCGTCGGCCACCTTGAGGGTGGCGTTGGCCCGTTGCGGGTCACGGGCGACGAGCGGGACCATCCCGTTCACCCCGGGCAGGAACATGGCGACGGCCGCGCCGGCCAGCGCCGCCATGGCGAGGAGCAGCCAGAACGGCGGCCGCCCGGTGAAGAACGCGACGGCCAGCACGCCCTGGGTGGCGACCCGGACGAGGTCCGCGCCGACCATCATCCGGCGGGCGCCGAACCGGTCGGCGAGGACGCCGCCGAAGAGGACGAGCAGGACGAACGTGCCGGTCCAGACGCCGAGAACGAGGCCGGCGCCGGTCACTCCGTACAGCGCGCCGACGGCCAGCCCCGCGGCGACGGGCATCATCGCGTCGCCGAGGAGGGAGACCGCGCGGGCGGTGAAGTAGAGGGCGAACCGCCGGTCCCACAAGGCGTGTCGGGGACGCGGCGGCCGGGCGGGGGCGGAGGGGGCGCGGAGATCGGGCCGTTCGGTGGTCACCGCACCGATGGTGGTCCGGACCTTTCGCCGTCCCCAGTGTCCCGAACGACACGATGGAGTACTTTCGCGCCATGCCCCTCCGTCCTCACCCCGACTCCCCTCCTCCGCACCGGGTCGTGGCGCTGCTCAGGCCCCCGCAGCCGGTCTTCTCCCTGGCCTGCGCGTCCGAGGTGTTCGGCGACCACGGGCCGGCGATCCCGGCGCGGTACGCGTTCGAGGTCTGTACGGGGCGGCCGGGGGTGGTCGCGACCGACGCCGGCTACGACATGCTGGTCACGACGGGTCTGGAGGCGCTGGAGCGCGCGGACACGGTGCTGGTGCCGGGCTGGGGGGCGCCGGCCGCGAGCGGGGTGCCCCCCGAGGTGGTCGACGCGGTGCGGCGGGCGCACCGGCGCGGTGCCAGGATCGTGGGGCTCTGCACGGGCGCCTTCGTCCTGGCCGCGGCCGGGCTGCTCGACGGGCGGCGGGCGGCCACGCACTGGGCGCGCGCCGCCGAACTCGCCTCCCTCTTCCCCCGGGTGCGGGTCGACCCCGCGGTGCTGTACGTGGACCACGGCGACGTCGCCACGAGCGCCGGGGCGGCGGCGGGCGTGGACCTGTGCCTGCATCTGGTGAGCGCCGACCAGGGCGCCGGGTACGCGACGCGGATCGCCCGGCGGATGGTGATGCCGCCGCACCGCGAGGGCTGTCAGCTGCAGTACGCGGAGCGGCCGGCCGCCGGACCGGCCGCGGACTCGCTGGCGCCGCTCCTGGACTGGCTGGGCGAGCGGCTGGAGGAGCCGGTGTCGGTCGCCGACATGGCGGCCCGCGCGCGGGTCTCGTCCCGGACGCTGACCCGGCGCTTCACGGAGCAGCTGGGCATCAGCCCGGGGCGATGACTCCTCGACCGGCGGATCGCGGCGACCCGGGCGCTCCTGGAGGAGACGGACCTGCCGGTGGAGACGATCGCCCGGCGGGTCGGGCTCTCCTCGGCCGTCAATCTCCGCCGCCGCTTCCACGAGGCCCTGCGCACGACCCCCGCCGCCTACCGGCGCGCCTTCCGGGCGGAGCGCTCGGGGGGCGGGACGGAGGGGCGGGCCGGCGGGAGTCGGGGCGCGGGGGTCGTGGACGCTGGAGTCGGGGCCGTCCGGGAGTGAACCGGCGGGCGGGTGGGGGAGGTTCGGGTCCGGCGGAGGCGCCGCAGGAGGGGGGCCTCCCCGTCGGCGGTGGCCGGACCGTGGGGGCGTGAACGGCGCGGATGGACCGGGCTCCCGCGGCCCGGTTACGGCCAATCGGAGAGCGAGACTCCGCCCGGGGCGGCGGCACGGGCCGGAAAGGCTCCGTACCTGGGGCGCGGACGTCCTGTCCGGCACCGCCGTCGCACAGGTATCGCAGGGCTGTCACGGGCTCGTCACACGCCCGTCGTCACCCCATCGAACTCGCGCCCTCCGGCGTGGCCGGAAACCACATGCTCCAAAGCCCCGCTCCCCCAGCGCCGTTGATCGACTCCCCGGTGACCTCGGATACTGCGCTGACCGACCGCGGGCGCCGTTCGCGCCGCTGGCCGGATTCGACCACCCCACCTCATCCCAAGCTCCTGGGGGAGACTTGCGCGCACCCGTGCAGAAAGCACGCGCCTTCACGATCGCCGCGGCCACCTCGGTGGCCCTCGTGGCCGGCATGACCGGGCCGGCCATGGCGACCGCCCCGACCACCCCTTCCGTCCCGCACACCTCGGACGCCTCCGCCCCGCACCCCGCCCGGATCGGCGCTGACCAGCGGATCACGCTCGTCACCGGTGACCGGGTGGTGGTGGACGCCGAGGGCCGGATGGTGCGGTTCGAGGCCGCCCCCGGCCGCGAGCGCATACCCGTCGAGGTGCGGCGCACGGGCGACCGCACGCTCGTGGTGCCCGCCGACGCGCGGCCCCTGATCGCGGACGGCCGGCTCGACCAGCGGCTCTTCGACCTCTCCGTGCTCACCGACCCCCGGCTGCGGGCGAGCCACGGCTCCGGACTGAAACTGATCGTCCGGTACGACGGGAACGCCGGCTCCGCGCGGGCGTCGCTCCGCGCGGCCGGCGACACCGAGGTGCGCCGCACCTTCCCGACGCTCGGCGCCGACGCCCTGCTCGCCTCCCAGGACGACCTGGCCCGGGTCTGGGAGGCGCTGACCGACCGGCGGGCGAGCGGCGCCCGGGCCACCGCCGCCGGCATCGGCACGGTGTGGCTGGACGGGGTGCGGGGCGCGAGCCTCGACCGCAGCGTCCGGCAGATCGGCGCCGACCGGGCCTGGGAGTCCGGCTTCGACGGCACCGGCGTACGGATCGCCGTCCTCGACACCGGCGTCGACAGGACCCACGAGGACCTGCGCACCCGGGTCGTCGGCGAGAAGAACTTCTCCGCCTCCCCCGACGCGGTGGACCGCGTCGGCCACGGCACCCACGTCGCCTCGATCGCCGCCGGCACCGGCGCGCGGTCGGGCGGCCGCTTCAAGGGTGTGGCGCCCGGCGCCGAGGTGATCAGCGGGAAGGTCCTCGACGACGAGGGGTACGGCGACGACTCGGCCGTCCTCGCGGGCATGGAGTGGGCCGCCGCCGAGGGCGCCGACGTGGTGAACCTCAGCCTCGGCGGCCCGGACAGCCCCGGTGTCGACCCGCTGGAGGCGGCGATCGACCGGCTCTCCGCCGAGAAGGGCATCCTCTTCGCCGTCGCCGCCGGCAACGACGGCGAGGCAGGCGCCTCGACGGTCGGCTCCCCCGGCAGCGCGGACGCCGCGCTGACCGTCGGCGCCGTCGACCACGAGGACCGGCTCGCCCCCTTCTCCGGCACCGGACCGCGCGTCGGCGACGGCGCCGTCAAGCCCGACGTGACCGCGCCCGGTGTCGCCATCACGGCGGCCGCCGCCTCCGGCAGCACCTTCGACACCCGCCCCGGCACCCCGCACCCGGCGCCCGGCTACCTCCAGCTCGACGGCACCTCGATGGCGACCCCGCACGTGGCGGGGGCGGCCGCGCTCCTGAAGCAGCGGCACCCCGGCTGGACCGCCGCCGAGCTCAAGGGCGCGCTGACCGGGTCCGCCGAGGGCGGCGCCGGCCTCGGCGCCTTCCAGCAGGGCACCGGCCGGATCCAGGTCGACCGGGCACTGGCCGGGACCGTGATCCCCGCGCCGGTGTCGCTGGACTTCGGCACGGCCCGATGGCCGCACGCCGACGACGAGCCGGTCACCCGTAAGGTCGGCTACCGCAACCTCGGGACGGCCGACGTCACCCTCGATCTGTCGGTCTCCGGCCTGGGCCCCGCGGGCGAGCCCGCCCCGGAGGGCTTCTTCACGCTCGGCGCCTCCCGGGTCACCGTGCCGGCCGGCGGGACGGCGGAGGTCGAGCTCACCGCCGACACCCGCGCCGGCGGGACCGACGGCTCCTTCACCGGGTACGTCACCGCCAAGGGCGCGGGCCTGTCGGTCCGTACGGCCGCGGTGGCCGTGCGGGAGGCGGAGTCGTACGACCTCACCGTCCGCACCCTGGGCCGCGACGGCACGGACGCCGAGGACTTCGCCAACACCCTGACCGGCATCGCCGGTCCCGCGGCAGGCTTCCAGACCCGGATCGACAGCGAGCCGGGCAGCCACACGATCCGCGTGCCCAAGGGGTCGTACACCCTCAACACCGCTGTCTACGAGGACCCTTCGGACTACGCCAAGGGCACCGACTGGATCGCGCAGCCGAAGCTCGACGTCTCCGGGGACACCACGGTGACGGTCGACGCGCGCACGACGAAGCCGGTGGACCTGACCGTGCCGGGGATCGACCGCGCGGACTACGCGGGCACGTACTACGAGCGTGACACGGAGATCGGCCGGGTCGGCAACGGCTGGGTGCTGCGCGGCTTCACCGGCTTCCGCACCGCCCACCAGGGCCCGGCCGTCACCGACGGCTCGCTGCTCCAGACCTGGGACGCGCACTTCGTCAAGGACGCCACCAGTCAGTACGCGGTGGCCTTCGGCGGGAAGGCGCAGACCGTCGCGACCGGTTACGCCCGGCACGTGAAGGCGGCGGAGTTCGCCACCCTGAAGGTGGACCTCGGCGCCTCCGCCCCCGGCAAGTCCGCGCTCGCCTCCCCGTACGCGCACCTGCCCGGGGCGCCGGAGGGCAACGGCTTCTCCGCCCCGCAGCCGGCGCCGGGCACCCGCACCTTCCACGTCTCGACCGGGGACGGCGTCCGCTGGCTGACCCGCTTCAACCAGCTGGGCGCACCCGACGAGTGGGGCTACCCGGCCTTCGAGGGCAGCTACGAGATGGCCGCGCCGAAGCGGTACGAGGCCGGCCGGACGTACGGCGAGCGGTTCAACGCCGGCGTCTTCGGCCCGCTCCTGGGCGAGGGCATGGGCGTCTTCCGTACGGCGCCCGATCCGGCGACGGGCGAGCAGCAGCTCGTCGGCGCGGTGCCGCTGCTGGCCGACGGCCGGGGCCACACGGGCTTCGCCCGGTACTCCTCGGCCACGACGACGCTGTACCGCGACGGCGTGAAGGTCGCGTCGAACGAGGACCCGCTGAGCGGTACGGAGCCCTTCGCGGTCGACGGCGCCGACGCCGCGTACCGCCTCGTCACCTCGGCGGAGCGGCCGGCGGAGGTCGCCAGGGTGTCCACCCGGATCGAGACCTCGTTCGCGTTCCGGTCGAAGCAGGTCACGGCGACCACGGCGCTGCCGGTGTCCACGGTCCGCTTCGCGGCCCCGGTGGACCTCCAGACGCGGGCCCCGGAGCGCACGTGGGCCTCGGTCCCGGTCACGGTGCAGGGCTCGGCGGCCGGGGGCAACCTCAAGTCGCTCACGGTGAAGGTCAGTTACGACGGGGGCGCGACCTGGCAGGCCGTGCCGGTCGTCGGCGGACGGATCGCCGTCAAGAACCCGGCGAAGGGCGCGGGCGTCTCGCTCGCCGCCGAGGTCACGGACAAGCAGGGCAACACCTCGACACTGTCGATCCGCAACGCGTGGACCGGCAAGTGACGACGGCCCGCTGAGGGCCGGCGACTGTCGAGCCGGCGTCACCGCCCGAGGGGGGGTGGCGCCGGTTCGGCGTGCGTGGCGGGCGGCCGGTGTCACCGCGCCGCGGTGTGCCGGTGGGGGGCGGCACCGAGGTGCGGGCCGGTCCGGGGCACCTCAGCAGGCGCTCGGTGCAGGACCGATCCCGGACGGCCCCTCCCCCTCCCCAGCGGCGGCGCCGCGCGGCTATGCCTCGCGGCGCCGGACCATCTCGGTGATCCAGGTGGGGGCGTAGGGGGAGGTGCAGCCCGGCGAGGTGGGGTAGTCCTTGAGGACTTCCAGGCGCTCGCCGATGGCGAGGGCCCGGGCGCGCTGCGCGGGGTGCTCGATGCCGATCTGGGCCAGGCAGTGGTTCATGGCCCACTGGAGCCGGTCCGGGGCGTCCTTCATCTCCGCCTCGACGGTGTCGAGGAGGGCGTCGAGGTCGAGTCCTCCCGGACGCTTCGCGACCCGCTCCGTGGTGAGGGCCCAGCCGGCGCTCGCCACGACGGGGTCCGGGTCCCCGAGCCACGCGCCGCGCAGCTCCTCGGCGTGCGGGCTCTTCTTGACCACGTAGTTGACGAGCCAGTCGTGGACCTTGGGGGCGCGGGCCTCGCGGAGCATGGCGTCGAGCTCGGCGCGCTCGAATTCCTTGGGGCGGCAGACGAGGGTGGCGAGCAGCCGGGCGGCGGTGTCACCGGTCGCCCAGAGGCGCCGGGCCAGCTCCTGCTGCGTCTTGAGCCGCTTCGCGATCGCGCGGAGCCGGGAGAGGTTGACGCCGTGGTCGTCGCCGTGCCGTTCGTTGACCTCGCGCATCCGGGGGTCCTCCAGCGCGGCCAGCTCGGCCCTCACCCCGGCCAGAACCTCGTCCGGGACCTCGCCCGGCACCTCGTCCGCCACCGCCGTCCCGGCCATTCCGGTCCTCCGCTCCCTCACACGTACGGAAGCCAGGGTACGGCCCCGCGGGCCCGCCGGACCTGACCCGGGTGCCCACGGCCCCGGGTCCGGGCGGGAGCCGGAACCCTGGGCCGAACGGCCGCCGCGGATGCGGGCGGCGAGGCCGGGGTGGACGATCGGAGGGGTGAGAGCCCCGCCCGCGCGCCTCTCCCGTCCCCGCCCGCCCATGTGAAGGGGTCCGTTCGCCCATGTGCCCGTACGAGATCGGCCTCGGCCACCACCGGACGTCCCCGTGACCCCCGGCGCGGGTGACGACGCCGGCGGGCGGTACGGCGAGGCCGTGTTCCGGCCGGAGCAGGCGGGCGAGGGTGAGCGGATCGACTTCGGGGCGCTCGCCTACGACGACGTCACCCTGGCCCGGCTGAGCGCGCTCGGCGCCGGTCCCGGGTGGAGGTGCCTCGACGTGGGCGCGGGGACGGGCACGGTGTCCCGCGGGCTCCTGCGGGAGCTAGGGGTGGAGCGGGTGCTCGCCGTCGACCGGGACGTACGGTTCCTGGCCGAGCGGCCCGTGCCGGGGCTCGACCTCCTGGAGGCCGACGTCACCGCCCCGGACTTCTCCCCTGGCCGGTTCCGGCTCGTCCACGCGCGGTTCGTGCTGATGCACGTCCCGGAGCGGGAGCGGATGGTGGGCCGGCTGGCGGAGCTGCTGGAGCCGGGCGGGGTGCTGGTGCTGAGCGACGCGGTGGACCTGACGAGCGAGGTGGCGCCCGGGACGCCGTACACGCGCGCGATGCGGGCGATGTGGCGGGGGCTGCGGGAGACCATCGGCACGGACGTCTCCTGGGTCCCGTCGTATCCGGCGCTGCTGCGCGCGGCCGGTCTGGCCGGGGTGGCCGCCGAGATCCACGTGCCGCCGCTGGTGCCGGGCAGCCCGATCAGCCGGTTCTGGGCGGACACCTGGGAGCGCAGCCGGGCGGCGATGGTCGGCACGGGTCTGGTCGACGACGCCGCCCTCGACGCCGCGGTGCGCTGGCTGGACTCGGAGGAGTGCGCGGCGCTGTCGGCCGGGATGCTCACGGTGTGGGGGCGTCGGCCCCCGTCCTGATCCGCCGCAGGAGGTAGGCGGCGGCGGACGCGACCAGGACCAGCATGCAGGCGATGAAGACCAGGCCGGCACCCTCCAGGCCGAGCGGGTCGGCCAGCAGACCGACCCCGATCACCGGGAGGGAGATGCCGGTGTACGCGACAACGAACAGCGACGAGATGACGGCGGCCCGCCGGTCCGGGGGCGAGGCGGCGGCGACGGCGGCGAGCGCCGCCCGGAAGGCGAGGCCCTGGCCGGTGCCGCCGACGAGGGCGGCGAGGATCACGAAGACGAGCTGGTCGGTGTAGAGGGCGCAGGCGAGCAGGACGAGGCCGGCGAAGAGGACGGCGCAGCCCAGCGGCAGCGAGCGGGTGGGGCCGACGTGTCCGGCGGCGACCTGCCCCGCGGTGGAGGCGAAGAAGGCGAGGGCGACGACGAGGCCGCTGACGGCGTGGTTGTCGACGTCCAGGTAGCGGACGAGGAAGGCGGGGCTGACGGAGGTGAAGACGCCGAACAGGGCGAAGCCCACGAAGGAGGCGACGGCCGCCGGTACGAAGACCGCCCGCACGCGCGCGGGGAGGGCGGGTTTCCGGGGTCGTACGGCGCTGAGGGGTTTGCGGTCGGCCACCGTCTCGGGCAGCCACTGGAGGACGAGGGCCGAGACGGCGACGAGGACGAGGTGGACGGCGAACGGCAGCAGCAGCGGATCGGGGGCGTACTCGGCGAGGAGGCCGGCCAGGAGGGGACC
Organism: Streptomyces sp. NPDC004435; assembly: GCF_042873895.1. Lineage (NCBI taxonomy): Bacteria > Bacillati > Actinomycetota > Actinomycetes > Kitasatosporales > Streptomycetaceae > Streptomyces > Streptomyces sp. NPDC004435. The sequence continues at coordinate 155,283 of NZ_JBIAMB010000018.1, forward strand.
GCAGCCGAGGCCGCCCATGTTGGCGGCGGTCGCCACGAGGGTGGCGCGGGCGGTGCCGCCGGGTGGGGCGAGCTCCATCACGTACGCGGTGGCGGCGCCGGTGAAGAGGCCCGCCGAGAGCCCGGACAGCAGCCGTCCCGCGTACAGCCAGCCCAGCGCGTCCGCGCAGAGGAAGCAGACGGCGCTCGCGGCCGCGAACGCGAGTCCCCATCGCAGGGTGGGGCGCCGGCCGATGGTGTCGGAGGCGTTGCCGGCGAGCAGCAGCACACCGATGACCCCGAACGCGTACACGGCGTACACCACCGTGACGGTGAGTTCGGAGAAGCCGAACTTCTCCTGGTAGAGGGGGTAGAGCGGGGTCGGGAGCGTGGTGCCTGCCATGCACACCACGAACACCGCTCCGCCGAGCAGACAGGGCAGCCACCCGCGTCGATCACCGGCCATACCGGCGACCGTAACCCGTCCGCCGCCCCACTCCCCGGCAGCACGGCGGACCGGCCACACCGCTGGGCGCACGCGAGGCGGAACCGGCGGGCGCCGGTCGCGGGCTCCGGTCGCGGGCTCCGGCTCCGGGCGCGCCCGGGGCCGTACCACTCAGACAGGTCCTAGAGGGCGAACCCGAGGAGGGCCACCTCCAGGGGGAGGGCGGGGCGCTCGGGGAGGGCGGGCGGCTCCTGGCCCCGGCCGGTGTGGGTGGGGCGCACGGGGCGCAGCGCGGCGATGCCGTCGGCGGCCCAGCCCGCGCCGTCGGCGGGGAGGGAGAGCGTCATCCTCCGGCCGTCGGGCAGGGTCGTCTCCAGCGTGTCCGGGTCGTTCGTCGGCATGGCACCTCGCTCGGTTCGCGCACGGTGGATCAGATCACGGCTTGCGGAGGGTACGACGGACGGGCCGGCGGAGGGGTTCCCTCCGCGCGCAGGGGCAGGCGGGCGCCGCTGCCCGCCCCGGCGCGGACCGGCTCACGCTGCCCCGGCCGGCTTGCCCGGCCTCGCCTTGCTCCGGGCCGCCCGAGCCCGCCCCGCGCCGCCCCTCCACGGACCGGCACGGCCCACCCCGGCACGGCCACCCGGCCTGGCCGAGAGCGTCCTCCCCGCCAACCGGTTCAGCCCGCGTCGGAAGCCGGGGCCGACTTGGCGGGTTCCGGCTGCTCCTCCGGGTCCTTGGTGGCGACTCGGCGGGTGAGCCGGGTGCCGATGCCGAGCTGGGCGACGGCCGCGGCGAGGGCGACGGCGAGGCAGCCGATCCAGAGCGGGCCGGCGCCCCAGGTGTGGATCACCCAGCCGCCGACGAGCGGCGCGACGACGGCGGAGCCGGTCCAGGCGACCTGGTAGAGCCCCTGGTAGCGGCCGCGCAGGTGGTCCGGGGAGATGCGGGCGACGAGCGCGAAGCTGGTGGGGGTGTTGCCGATCTCGCCCAGGGTCCACACGACGATCGACACGCCGTAGATCCAGGCCGAGTCCCCGAGGAGGAGGACGGAGTAGCCGATGCCGACCGTGGCCGAGGAGCCGGCGAGGACCCACGATTCGGGGAAGCGCTTGTAGAGCCGGGTGAGCGGCAGCTGGACGGCGACGATCACGATGCCGTTGAGCGCGGCCACCTGTCCGAAGGTGCTCGGTGAGAAGCCGTCCAGGCTCATCGCGATGGGCAGTCCGCTCTCGGACTGGAGCAGGATGGTGAGCACGAGGAACTGGGCGCCGACGAAGGCGACGAAGCTCCGGTCGCGCAGCACGGCACCGAATCCCCCCGCGGCCTCCTCCGCCTCCGTGGGCTCGGCGGGACGTGCCCGGCCGGGCACGCGGGTCGCGATCATCACCGCGCCGATCAGGGTGGTGGCGCCGTTGAGCCAGAAGAGGGCGGTGTAGCCGGTGAAGGAGACGAGACCGACGGAGAGCATCGCGATGGAGTAACCCACGTTGATGGCCCAGAAGTTCAGCGAGTACGCGCGGACCTGGTCCTTGCCCGGGATCACGTCGGCGATGAGCGCGTTGTGCGCGGGCCGGGTCGCGTTGTTCGTCACGCCGACGACGAAGGCGCCGACGATCAGGGCCCACGGGGAGCGGGCGTAGGCGAGGGCGATCATGCTGGCCGCGGTGGCGCCCAGGGCGGCGACGAGCGTCGGTTTGTGGCCGAACCGGTCGCCGAGCGCGCCGCCGAACGGTCCCGCCACGAGCGAGCCGACGCCGATGCCGGCGACGACGGTGCCGGCGAAGGCGGCGCTGCGGTCCAGCTCCTCGGTGATGTAGAAGGCCAGCAGTGGCATCACGAACCCGCACGCGCGGTTGATGAGTTGGGCGGTCCAGAGCCACCAGAAGCCGGACGGAAGCCCGCCGAAGGTCGCGGCGAAGGACGTGCGCGCCTTCGCCAGTGGCCGGATTCCCATACGTTCCCCTTCGTCGTGACACCGCCGGACGTGACGGATGGTACGAGACCCGAGTTCCGGCCGCCCGAACACCGAATGAATACCGGTCGGATCGGTTCCGCGAAAGGCGGTAACGCGCCATGAAGGACCGGACGTTGTTTCCCGGACATTGCTTCCCGGCCGTCGACTTCCGGACTCCGCTTCCTGAACGGGACTACTGCGAAAGCGAGTTCGGGCAGATGCGTGAACCGCCCCTGAATGTCGTTCACCGAGGTGTTGGGGAAGCTTTCGACCGAAGAGTGACGGTGTTCTTCACCCGAGGGCTACGGTGGACGAGACAGAGCGCCCATGCCGGCCCCGATGCGCCGAGGTTGAACAGGTTTCACACAAACGGCGAGGTCAGCGTGGTCTTTCGCACAGGCCTTCCGATCTCTATGATCTTACTCGCGCACCGACCCCATGCAGTGATGTACCGCTATATATGAGGATCCGTCACCAGAGTTCCTCTCGTTCTTCAGAGCACTTCCGCACCGCTGATCCACGACAGCCCGGAGGCGAAGAGCACGTGTCAGACATGGAACGCGAACCGAGGGCGGGGAACAGCTCCGCATGAACCCTCTGACCTACACACCGCGCCTCGTGAAGGCGCTCCCCCCGGTGCACGTGAACGGCCGGGCGCTGAAGGCGTACGCGATGTTCGCGGACCCGGAGCTCGCCGGCGACCTGCCGAAGCCGGAGTTCCTGGAGCGGCACGCGGCCACGGTGCTGAGCGAGTCCCCGGCCCGGGGTGACCACCCGGCCGGCTTCCTGATCCTGCACCGCGGTGCAGAAGGAACGTATCTTCTGGTGAGCCAGTGGTACGACGCCGACATGCTGAAGCACTGGGTGCGCGGCGCGGTGGTCGACGCCGAGGGGAACACGTCCTTCACCCCCCTCGCCGAGCGGGACCTCATCGCCTGCGTCTGGGAGCTCGAAGTGGTGAAGTTCGAGCGGGACGCCTGGGTCAACACCGTGCTGGCGCGCGGCAGCGACGACCGGGCGGCGGTCGACGCGTATCTGGAAACGACCTTCTCGGGGTGGGTGTGAAGCAGGACATCGCGGTCCGGCCGATCGAGCCGGACCACTTGGACGCGCTGCTCGGGCTCTGCGTCGAGCACGCGGAGTACGAGAAGGCGGAGTTCCACGAGAACGGCCAGGTGGAGCGCTGGCGTTCGGCCTTCTTCGGGGAGCGGCCCGCACTGCACGGCTGGGTCGCGCTGGACGGCGCGGAGCCCTGCGGCTTCATGACCGTGACGACCGACTTCGCCACCTGGAGCGCGGAGCGGTTCGCGTACATGGACTGCCTCTACCTCCAGGAGGCGTACCGGGGCCTGGGTCTCGGCCGGGTCTTCCTGGAACGCCTGCGGGAGTTCGCGCTCGCCGAGGGCTGCGGCTGGGCCGAGTGGCAGACGCCGCCGGACAACGAGACGGGCATCGGCTTCTACGAGCGGATGGGCGCCCGCACCAGGGACAAGGTCCGCTTCCACTACGACGTCGGGGTGCGTGACGCCTCGTGACGACGAACCCCGAGCAGGAGCGGACCGCCGAGCCGTCCGCCCCGTTACCCCCCTGGTCGATCGACCCTGCCGCCCACGCCCGGCCGGCGCCCGCGCTCGGCGATCTGGTCCGCGCGGCGGCGCTCCACCGGCCGGACCGTCCGGCCCTCCACGACGGACGGCTCGGCCTCACCTTCGGGGAGCTGGAGCGGCGGGCCACGACGCTCGCGGCCTGGCTGGCCGACCGGGGGGTGCGCCCGGACGACCGGGTGGCGATCCTCGCCGAGAAGAGCGCGCTCATGCCGGTGCTGGCCCTGGCGATCTGGAAGTGCGGCGCCGTCTACGTCCCCCTCGACGGTACGGCCCCGGAACCGCGGCTGCGCGGACTGCTCGGCCGGCTCGATCCCCGGGTGGTGCTCGCCCTCGACGACCGGGAGCCGGTGGCCGACGGGGTCCGCTGGGCCGGCCGGACGGAGCTGGACGAGATCCTGGCGGGCCCGGCGCGGGAGTGGCCGACCGTGCCGCACGGGCCGGAGTCCACGGCGTACATCATCTTCACCTCGGGCTCCACGGGTGAGCCCAAGGGGGTCGAGATCACTGTCGCCAATCTGGTGGCGTACTTCGGCAACCACAACGAGGTGCTGCGGTTCACGCCGGAGTCCCGGGTCTTCAGCCTCTCCCCCTTCCACTTCGACGTGTCGATCGAGGACACGCTGCTGCCGCTGTCGCTGGGCGCGTACGTCCACCAGTTCCGCGGTATGCACGCCGGCGCCGTGATGCGGGCGGTCATCGCCCGTGAGCGGATCACCCACCTGATCGCGGTCTCCACCCTGCTGACGATGATCACCGAGGGCGGGCGGCACGTGACCCGGGAGAACTTCCCGGGCCTGGAGATGGTGATGACGGGCGCGGAGGTCTGCGACCCCGGCGTCATCAACGTCTGGAAGGACGGGCTCCCCGAGGTCCGGGTCATCAACGTGTACGGGCCGACCGAGGCGACGATCGTCTGCGTCGCCCACGAGATCGAGCGGGTCGACCGGGAGCGCGTCGGCTCGTACCCGATCGGCAGGCCCCTGCGCGGGGTGGCGGCGCGGATCGTGGACGAGGGCTCCGAGGTCCACGAGACGGACCGCGTCGGCGAGTTGTGGATCGGCGGCGAGCAGGTGATGCGCGGCTACTACGGGCAGCCCGAGGAGACCGCCCGGCGGGTGGTCGAGGTGGACGGCGTCCGCTACTACCGCACCGGCGACCTGTGCAGCTACGACGAGAACGGCGACATCGTCTTCCGCGGCCGGAACGACGACGAGGTCAAGCTGGCCGGCCGGCGGATCCATCTGGGCGAGATCCGGCAGACCGCGCTGAGCCTCCACGGCGTCGAGCGGGCGGCCGTCGCACTGGTCCCGCGCCTGGGGCACGACGTGATCGCCCTGGTGGTGATGGCGCCGGACCGGGCGGTGGTCGCGGACGTGGAGAAGCGGCTCGCCGAGCTGCTGCCCGCGTACATGCTGCCGACCGTCGTCGCCTGGTCCCCGGAGCTCACCGTCTCCTCGACCGGCAAGACGGACGAGAAGCTGCTGATGCGGCGGCTCGCCGAGGCGGCCCGGGACTCGGGCGCGACCCGCTTCGCGTTCACCCCCGCGGGAGACGTCGAGCCGGTCGACGAGGACACCCATGCCTGACGCCGGCACGGAGACGAACACGGAAGCGGCGGCCATCCGGCCACAGCCGGGGAGCGCCGACACGGAGGCGCTCCGCTCCGAGCCCATGGATACGAAGGCGCCGTGCTCCGAACCCACGGGCACGGAGGCGCTCCACCCCGGACCCACAGGCACGAAGCCGCCGCACCCGGAACCCACGGGAACGAAGGCGCTCCGCCCCGCGCACACGGACACCGCCCCGCTCCACCCCGAGTTCGCCCGGCTGGCCGCCGCCCGCCGGATCATGGCGGTACGGGGCTCCACCGGCTCCCTCACCGAGGACCGGGCCAACGCCGAACGGTGGATCGCCCGCTTCGGCGGCGCCGTCGACCCGGCGGACGGTGCCGCGGTCGAGGCCGGCCCCCACGGGGTGACCGTCCGGCCGGCCGGGGAGGACCCGGACAGCCCGTGGGTCGTGTACATCCACGGCGGCGGGATGGTCTACTACTCGACCGCCGTCTTCCAGCCCTTCTTACGCACGCTCGCGGGCACCCTCCGGGCGCCCGTGGACGCCTACGACTACCCGAAGGCGCCGGAGCACACCGTGGAGGAGTCGGTGGGGCTCCTCGCGGACCGGATCGCCGCCCGCTGCCGGACCCTGACGGACCGTCCGATCGTGCTGGCGGGCGACAGCGTCGGCGGACTCCTCGCGCTCTACCTGAGCCTGCGGGTGCTGCCAGGGGCGTTCGCCCGGGTGGTGCTCCTCTATCCCGTCCTCGACCTGCGGACGGAGCGCGCCTCCTACGGGGCCTTCGGCGAGGGGCACTTCCTCGACCGGGACGCGATGCGGCTCTTCACCTCCTTCCTCGAACCCTTCTTCTCCGAGCGGGACTTCGACCCGATGCGGCTGGGGGACCGGGACCTGGCGCGGCTGCCGGACTGCTCGATCGTGACCGCGGGACACGACGTCCTGCGGGACGAGGGGCTCGCCTGGGCGGAGCTCATGGCCGCCCGCTCCCCCGGCCTGCGGCACCGGCACTTCCCGGACCTCCCGCACGACTTCTGCCTGTACGCCGGACGGCTCGCCTCGGCCGGGAGCGCCGTCGCCGAGATCGCCGGGACCGCCTTCCCCCTCACAGAACAGGGCCTCTCATGACTGCCAGGACCGGTGCGGTGACGCTGCCGCCGTGGTCGACCGATCCCGCCGCCGCGGACGGCACGCCGCCCGCCCTCGGCGACCTCCTGGCGGCCCCGGCCCGCAAGTGGCCGGAGCGCGTCGCGATCGACGACGGCACCACCCGGTACACCTTCGCCGAGCTCGAACAGGGCGCCCTCGGGATCGCGGCCTGGCTGGCCGGACAGGGGGTGGGCCCGGGCGACCGGGTCGCGGTCCTCACCGAGACCCGGCCTGTCATGCCCATGATTATCCTGGGCATCTGGAAGCGCGGCGCCGTCCACGTGCCCGTCGACTCCGACGAGCCCGAGCACCGGACCGTCTCCCTGCTCCGACGGGTCCGGCCGGCCGCCGTGATCACACCGGCGACCCGCCCGAACGCGCTCCCCGGCACCCCGTTGCTCCACGGGGAGGAGCTCGGCGCGGTCCTCTCCGGACCCGACGCCCCGCAGCCCACCCTGGCCCACGGCCCGCGGGACACCGCCTACATCGTCTTCGCCTCCGGCGCCACCGGGGTGCCGCAGGGCGCCGAGATCACCGCAGCCGGCCTGCTCGCCCACTTCACCGGCCACAACGAGGTGCTGCGCCTCACCCCCGACTCCCGGGTGCTGAGCCTCTCCCCGTTCCACTTCGACGTGTCCCTCCTGGACACGCTGCTGCCCCTCTCCGTCGGGGCCTTCGTCCACCAGTACCGCAGCCTCCCCGTGGGCGCCCTGCTGCGCTCCGCGATCGCCCGGCAGCGGATCACCCACCTCCTCGCCGTCACCGTGCTGCTCGACCTGCTCACCCGCGACGCCCGGCAGATCGACCGGGAGAAGATGCCCACCCTGGAAGTGGTCATGACGGGCGCCCAGGTCTGCCCGTCCGCCGTCCTGCGCGTCTGGGCGGAACGGCTCCCCGGGATCCGGCTGGTGCAGGCCTTCGGACCGCCCGAGGCCACGATCTTCGGGTTCACCCAGACCGTCGGCCCCGCCCAGACCGCGAGCGCCGACCCCTGCCCCGTCGGCCGGCCTCTGCGGGGCACCCTCGCCCGGCTCGTCCGGGACGGGGCCGAGGTCCACGGGCCCGGCGCGGAGGGCGAGCTCTGGATCGGCGGCCCGCAGGTCATGCGCGGCTACTTCGACCAGCCCGAGGAGACGGAACGGCTGCTCGTCGACGCCGACGGGACCCGCTGGCTGCGTACCGGGGACGTCTGCGCGTACGACGCCGACGGCGCCCTCGTCCTGCGCCGCCACGCCGACGAACGGATCGTGTGGCTGGCGGGCCGCCGCACCCATCTGCACGAGATCGAGCGGGCCGCCCTCGGCCTCCCCGGCGTCGAGCGGGCGGCCGCCGCGGTGGTCACGCGGGCGGGGCGGGACGCCGTCGCGCTCCTGGTCGCCGCGAAGGAGCGGCGGAGCCTGCCCGACCTGACCGCGCATCTGCGCGAGCACCTGCCCGAGCCCCTGCGCCCGGCCCTGATCGCCTGGAACCCCCCGGCACCCGCCCCCTGGGCCGGCGACCGCAGCGGGTCCTTCCTGGCCGAACGGCTCGGCGCGGCGGCCGCCGGGCCCTCGCACGCGACGTACTTCGAACTGTCGGCCGACGGCACCGTCGAACCCTTTGATGACGAGGTGGGGATATGAGCACAGTGGTGAACGACACGGTCAAGGAGAAGGTCGGGGAGTACCTGGAGACGGCGCTGGGCAAGCCGGTGGACCTCGCCCCGCTCCCCGACTCCACCCCGCTCAACACGCTCGGCCTGGACTCGCTCCTGACCATCAGCGTCCTGGTGACCCTCCTGGAGGACGCCGGAGTGGACCTCGGCGAGCACGCCGACTCCCTCGTCACGCCCAGCACGCTGGGCGACCTCTACGCCCTCGCCGGCCGCTTCCTGGCCGAGCCGGAGGAGCAGGCGCCGGCCGCCGCCCCGAGCGCCGCCGAGCCCCGCGAGCACAACGACCAGCTCGCCTACTACCAGGCGAAGCTCGCGTACGAGATCGACTCGGCGGACCTCCAGGACGCGCTCGACGCCGGCCAGGACCTCGTCGTGGTCGACGGCCGCAGCAGCGAGTCGTACGCGGCCGGCCACATCCCCGGCGCGGTCAGCATCCCGCACCGCTCGATCTCCCAGGACTCGCTGGCCGGCCTGTCCAGGGCGCCGCTGTACGTGACCTATTGCGACGGCATCGGGTGCAACGCCTCCACCAAGACCGCGATCAAGCTGGCGACGGCGGGCTTCCGGGTCAAGGAGCTGATCGGCGGCCTCGACTGGTGGAAGCGGGACGGCCACCCGATCGAGGGCCACGCCGCCGCCGACCACACCCACCACGCCACCTGCGGGTGCTAGCACCCGCCACCGCACGCGAACACCCCGCCCGAACCGGAGATGTGGAGAGCCGATCCGTGAGCAGCACCGAGGAGCACGACGAAGCACCGCTGGACGTGGCGGTGGTGGGCGGCAGCCTGGCCGGCTGCGCCACCGCCGTCCACTTCGCCACGATGGGGTACCGGGTGGCGGTCTTCGAGAAGAAGGCGACGCCCGACGCGTACCACAAGCAGCTCTGCACCCACTTCGTGCAGCCGCACACCGTTCCCCTGCTCAACGCCCTCGGACTCGCCCATCTCCGCGAGCCCGCCTGGTCGGTGGCGACCAAGGCCGTCTTCGTGACGCCCGGCGGCGTGGTCGAGACGCCGGGCCCCGGATACGACCCCGAGGTGCCGGAGTCGTACGCGCTCAACCTGGAGCGGCGGGTGCTCGACCCTGCGATCCGGGAGTCCGCGCGGCGGCACGGCGTCCGCTTCGTCGAGGCCACCGGGGTCGAGGGGATCGAGCGGGACGCCGACGGCTGGACCGTGCACACCTCGGCCGAGACCGGGACCCGGCGGTACCGGGCGCGGCTGGTGGTGGCGGCGGACGGACGGCGCTCGCGCCTCGCCGGGCTGCTCGGCAACGAGGCCGAGAGCCGCCCGAACGAACGGGCCGCGGTCTTCGGCTATTTCACGGGCATCGAGGCACCGGCCGACAACCGCTCGGTCTTCGTGATGAACGAGCGGGATCTGGCGTGCAGTTACCCGCTCGTCGACGGCAGGACCGAACTGGTGCTCTTCGCGGAGAAGTCCCGGGTCGAGGGATGGCGGGGCGCGGACGGCCGGATGCAGGAGTTCCTGAAGTACTTCGACGGGCTCGCGGACGCGCCGTCGGTGACGAACGCGGTCCCGGAGGGGCCGCTGCTCGGTTACGCCGACTACCCGAGCCTGATCCGGCGGCCGGTGGCCGGCTCCGTCCCGTTCGTCGGCGACGCGGCCCTGTCCCTGGACGCCATGAGCGGCGTCGGGTGCGGGTTCGCGCTCCTCACCGCCCAGCTGCTGGCCCACTCGTTCGCCGGCCGGACGCTGGACGCCGACGGCGTCCGCGAAGGGCTCGACGCCTACCGGGAACGGTTCGAGAAGACCCTGCTGCCGCACGCGGAGGGAATCTGCGGGGACTCCCTCGTCGAGAAGGACGAGACGACCCGCAAGCGCATGTTCGAGACCATCTGCGGAAATCAGGAACTGAGCGGGAAATACCTCGCCCTGACCGGCCGCATGATCATGCCGGCCGAATTCCAGCGCGCATTCATGCGCGGATTGATGGCCCGCGGTTCGGGTGCGGCGCGGAAATAGTCTCCGCGCCCCGCAGAACACCGTCTTCCACGACCGGACATTTCACTAGGGAAGGACCGAGACCGATGGCGCGTGTCGCGTTCACGACGTTCGCGATCCTGAAGGAACCGTACGGGCATCCCGAGGTGCAGGAATTCGACGACCTGACGCCGCCGACCTTCGAGGAGGCGGAGCGGAGCCGGGGATTCGTCGCACGGGCGAAAGAGGAACCCGATCAGAGCCACCTCAGCAATTTCCACCGGGACTGGGGCGACTGGGGGAAGTTCGAGGTGCCCCGCTTCTACACCGGTGGCCGGACCGACGAGACCGACAGCCGGGCCTGCACCCTGTCGCTCTGGGCCGACCTGGAGTCCGTCTTCGCCTTCGCCTACGGCGGACTGCACCGCACGACGCTCAGCCGGCGCCACGAGTGGTTCCTGAAGCCGGAATGGCCGACGTACGCCGCCTGGTGGGTGGCCGACGACGAGGTCCCCACCTGGGCGGACGCCTGCGTCCGGCTGGAGCACCTGCACGACCACGGCTCCTCGCCGTTCTCCTTCTCCTTCCGCCGGCCCTTCGACGCCGACGGCGCGCCGACCAAGGTGAGCGCCTCGGCGGCCCGCCCCGCCTCGGACTCCTGACACCGCCCGGCCCTACCGACCACTCCACCAGGGGGAAACCGTGATCACGCGCGCCTTCGACCGTTCCGCGATGAGCTGGTCGTACGAGATGCACCTGCAACCCATGCTGTCCGCGACCGACATCGAGGGGCTGCCGTTCGGCTCCGTCTTCGGCAGCGTCCCCGCGCACACCACCTCGAAGCGCCACGCCCACCAGGACGGCGAGATGTTCATCGTCCTGGCCGGAAAGGCGGTCGTCCTCCTCGGCGACGAGGAGCGCGAGCTCGGACCGGGGCACGTCTGCTACCTGTCACCGTTCGGCTTCCACGAGATCCGCAACGACCACGACGAGCCCTTCGACATCGTCTCGGTGTACTGGGAACACATCCCGAGCGCCGTCGCCGTCCTGGAGAAGTCGCCCCCGCGCGACCGGCTCGCGGACCGCACCCTGGTGTGCTGCCCGCCGGTCACACCCAACGGCGGGCTCCACCTGGGCCACCTCGCCGGCCCCTACGTCCGCGCCGACATGATGGTGCGCGCCCTGCGCAGCTCCGGCCGCGACGCCCGGCACACCACCGGCACCGACGACAACCAGTCGTACCTCGCCACCGCCGCGCTGCTCCGCGGGACCACCCCGACGGCGGTGGCCGCGGCCGAGGGCGACGGCATCGTGGCGACCCTGCGTACGGTCGGCGTCGGCGTCGACCGGCTCACCCGCCCCCTGACCGACCCGGGCCACGGCGACCGGATGCGGGCCCTGCTCGACCTGGTGAAGGCGTCGCCCGCGGTGCGTGAGGAGGAGCGGGAGACGGCGTACTGCCCGAGCTGCGACCTGTCGCTGCACCAGGCGTTCGCCAGCGGGAACTGCGCGCACTGCGACGCGTCCAGCGTCGGTGAGATCTGCGAGGCGTGCGGACGGCCCAACGAGGCCAGGGAGCTGACCGGTCTGAAGTGCCGGATCTGCGGCACGGCGGCCGTCACCCGCCCGGAGCGCGGGCTCTGGCTGGACATGAACGCCTACGCGGACGAGCTGCGCGAGTACCTGCGGGTGTCGTCCACCGCGCCCGACCTGCAGATCCTGGTGGAGCGCCTGCTGGACGAGGGGCTGCCGCCGTACCGGCTCGACCGGGCCACCGACTGGGGCGTCGACCTGGGCGACGGCCGGGCCCTCGACCCGTGGGCCGACCTCGCGCTGGCCTTCCTCGACGCGGCCAGGTCCGAGGCGGAGGAGGGCGGCCCGGCGCGGATCGTGCTCTTCCTCGGCTACGACAACAGCTTCTACTACGCGGTGCTGCTGCCGGTGCTGGCCTTCGCGGCCGGTCTGCACGCGTACCTGCCCTCCGCGTTCGTCACCAACCAGTTCCTGCACCTGGGCGACGAGAAGTTCTCCACCAGCCGGGGCCACGCCGTCTGGGCCGACGACGCGCTCGCCGAGGCGGGACCGGACGCCGTCCGCCTGGCGCTGCTGCGCGACGCCCCGGAGGGCCGGGTCACCCGGATCACCGAGGAGCGGGCCGGCCGGCTGACCGAGGACCCGCTGTACCTCGCCGCACACGCGTGGCTCGACGGCTTCGCGACGCTGGAAGGCGTGGACGGCGGCGTGGTGCCGGGCACCGGCGCCTGGACGGACGCGCACCGCGAGTTCTACCGCTACCTCAACCTGACGACACGTCAACTCGACGGTCTGATCCTGCCGGAGGCGTTCAGCGCCCGCGGCTACGTCGATCTGCTCGACTCCTTCGTGAAGCGCTGCGCCGAGTTCCGGGCGACGGAGGAGGTGGCCCGCCGGGTGCGGTCGCTGGCGGAGGAGGCCCGTACCAGCCTGGCGCTCGAATTCCTGGCGGCCAAGGTGTTCGCCGCACTGGCCTGGCCGGTCACCCCCGGTGTCGCCGAGCGGGTCTGGGCCTGGCTGGGCCTGCCGGGAGAGCCGGTCCGCGAGGCCGACTGGTCCTTCCTGCCCTCCGGCACCCGGTGCGCGGCGCCCGCGCCCGCCCGCGCGGCGGCGGACCTGCCCGCCGCGAGCGGGCGCTCGTGAGCGACCCCGGGCCTGCCGGTCCCGTCCCCGGCGGCGAACTGCCCGCCGTCGCGGACGTCGTGGTGGTGGGCGCCGGGATCACCGGCGCCGCCGTCGCGCACCACCTGGCCCGCCGGGGCGCGTCCGTCGTCGTCCTGGAGCAGGCGGACCGTCCCGGAGCCGCCGGGGCGACCGGCTTCTCCGGCGGGATGGTCCGCGCCTACGACCCCGATCCGGCCGTCGCCCCGCTGGCGGTGGCCGGCCTGGCCGCCTACCGGGATCCGGGGCGCTGGGCGTCGGGCCGGGCCCCGCTGCGTACGGTCGGCGCGGTGACCGTCGCCGACCCGGCCGAGGAGGCGGCCTTACGGGCGGCGGCGCGGCGCGTCAACGACGCCCTCGGCACCTCGGCGCACGTGGTGGCGGGGCCCCCGGAGGCGGCCGGTGTCCGGCTGGCCGGCGGGATCGCCCTGGTCGAGCCGGAGGCCGGCTGGGTGGCTCCGGCGGAGGTCACGGCCGACTGGCTGGAGCAGGCGCGCGCCGACGGCGCCGTCGTCCGCTGCGGGGTCCGCGTGCGGGCGGTGGAGTCGCGCGGCGGCCGCCCGGCGGTCGTCACCGACGCGGGCACGGTCCTCGCCGGGGCCGTCGTGGCCGCGGTCGGCCCGTGGGGGGCCGAGCCGGTACCCGGACTGCGGCCGGCGGCGCCGGTCCGCTCGCGGTCGATCCAGGTGAGCATCGTGGGGCGCGGCCCGTCCGCCCCGGCCCACGCGACCTTCGTCGACCTGCGGACCGGTCTGTACGCCAAGCCGGTCGGCGCCGACCGGACGCTGCTCGGCATGCCGCACCTGGTCTGGGACGTGCCGGTCGGCGCGCCGCCGGACCCCGACCACGCGCGGGCGACCGTCACCGCGCTCACCACGCACTTCCCGTGGCTCGCCACGGCACCGCGTCTCGACACGATCCGCGCCGCCGACGCCTACGGCGCCCCGGCCGGCGACGGCCCCGCGTCCGGCCTGCTCTCGGAGACCGGCGTCCCGCGCTCCTGGGCGGTGTGCGGCTGGAACGGCGGCGGCGTGAAGACGGCGCCGGAGGCCGGCCGCCGCATCGCCGAGGCGGTCCTCGCCGACGCCGTACCGGCCGGCGGCTCCTGTCCCGGCGCCGTCTGACGGCACGCCCCGGCCGACCCTCCGTGGGCGGCGCCCGACGCGCCCCAGCCCCGGCCCGCACCACTCCCATTCGCTCTCGTCAAGGGGGAACAGTGACCCGCTGCCATGATGTGCTCGGCATAGGTTTCGGTCCGGCCAACCTGGCTCTCGCCATCGCCCTGGAAGAAGAGGGGCACGATCTCGACATCCGCTTCCTGGAAGCCCGCCCGGGCCCGTCCTGGCAGAGCGCGATGATGCTCGACGGCTCGGACATCCAGAACCACCCGGTACGTGACCTGGTCTCGCTGCGCAATCCGCGCAGCCGCTACAGCTTCATCAACTACCTGTTCGAGAACGGGCGTCTGCTCGACCACCTCAACCTCCCGATGGAGTTCCCGCTGCGCAAGGAGTACGCGCAGTACGTCACCTGGGCCGCCGGCCACTTCGAGCGGCTGGTCGACTACGGGGTGCGCGTCACCGGCGTCACGCTGGGCCGGGACGAGGAGGGCCTGCCGCGCTACACGGTCACCACCTCGGCCGGCGAGACGCTCCTGGCGCGGGCCCTCGTCGTCGGCACCGGCCGGGCGCCCTTGGTCCCGGAGCCGTTCGACACGGTGGACTCGCCGCGCGTCTTCCACCTCACGCGGTACCTGCCGGCCCTGCGGGAGCTGGAGGAGTCGGGTGTGGTGCCGCGCCGGGTGACGGTGGTCGGCGGCAGCCAGAGCGCGGTCGAGCTCACCCTCGACCTGTCCCGCCGCTACCCTCGGGCCGAAGTGACCACACTCGTACGGTCGCTGACGCTCCGTGAGAAGGACACCAGCCCCTTCAGCGAGGAGGGGTACTTCCCCGGCTTCACCGACTACTACTACGGCGCCTCCCGCGAACGGAAGGACGCCATCGACCAGTTCATGCGGCTGACGAACTACTCCTCCGCCGACGGGGACGTGCTGCGCGAGCTGTACCGCGTGATCTACGAGCAGCGCCTCGACGGCGAGCAGCGGGTCTTCGTCAGCGGCAGCCGGCAGGTGCGCTCGCTGGAGGTCGTCGAGGACGGCGTCCGGATGAGCGTGGACGAGCTGAACACGGGGCAGTCGGAGGTGCACGAGGCCGACTTCGTGGTCCTGGCCACCGGCTTCCGCGACCTCGGCCCCGCCGCTCACCAGGAGCGGGTCCCGGCGCTGATGCGCGGGGTGGCGGAGGAGTTCGCGTTCGACGCGCACGGCTATCTGTCGGTCGGACCGGACTACGAGGTGCGGCCGGTGGCACCCGAGACACCGGCGCTGTTCCTCAACGGGCTGTGCGAGTCCAGCCACGGCATCGGCGACGCCGGTTCGTTCAGCCTGCTGTCCCTCCGCGCCAAGGTGATCGCGGAGAGCCTCCGGAAGCGCCTCCCGTGACGGAGCCTCCGGACGGCCAGGACGCGACGCCGGGCACGCGCCCGGGTGCGGCGCCCTCGTCTGCGTCGGGTTCGCTCCCGACCTCTACCCCGACCCCGACCCCGACCTCGGAGTCGGGTCCGGGTCCGGGTCCGACCTCGGGTCCGGGTCCAGGTCCGGTTCCAGGTCCAGGTCCGGTTCCAGATTCGGGTTCGGGTTCCGGTGGCCCGGTCGCGCTCCGGCCCGAGCGGGCGATCGCCGGGCGGATCGCGGGCGGGGTGCTCGGCGCCGGGCTGCTGGTCATGCCGCCCGTCGTCGCGGCCCTCGCGGGCGGGGACGCGCTCCTCGTCTGGGCGGCCCACGTGGTCCTGGGCGGCTCGGTCTCGCTGGTGCTCGCCCTGCTGGTCCGCGCCCGGATCGGTCCGTCCTCGCTGGCCGGGGCGGTCGGGGCGCTGCTCGGCGACCGGGCGGAGCGGACGGTGGACGGTGTCTTCGCGGTCGCCTTCACGGCCGGTCAGGCGGCGATCGCCTGGTTCGCCGCGACGGCGCTGCTGACGGCCGCCGACGGGACGCCGCCCCGGGCGGGTTCCGGCGGACTGCCGCTCGCCCTGGGCGTGCTGGCCGCAGGCGTGGTGGGCGCGCTCGCCCCGCTGAAGCTGTCGCCGGCGGTGCTCCGGTGGCGTCCGTGGGTCGCCGGCGTGCTGGCGCTCGCCTGCGCCGTGTGGCTCTGGCCCGCCGATCCGGGCGCGGGCACGGCGCTGGCCCCGTCGGGGCTCCCGGGCGCGGGGGCGCTGTGGCTGGCGCTCACGGCGCTGTTCTTCGCCGGGGTCGGCTGGGAGGTGGTCTCCGGGGCCGCTCCGGCGGCCGGGGCCGGCCCCCGGCGCACCGCCGTCGGCGTGGTCCTGGGCGCGGTCCTCGTGGGCGTCGTCTACCTGGGTCTCGCGGCGGTCCAGGGGCAGGGCGCCCGCGCCCCGGCCGGGGCACCGCTGCGCTGGGTGCTCGCGGTGGCGACGGCCGCCGTCCTGACGTCCTACGTCCTCACCAACGTACGCACCGCCGCCCGGATCGCCGCGCGGCTGCACCCGGCCGGCCGGCGGTCCACCGCCCGGGGCCCGGCCCCGGCGCTCGTCGCGGCGGTCGGCGCGGCCTGCTGCGCCTTCGCCTGGGCGGGGGCGCGGGACGGCGGCGTACCCCTGCTGCTGCTCGGTCCCGCCGCGGCGGCGCTGGTCGGGTACGCGCTGGCCGCCGCGGCGGCGGTACGGCACGGCGGGCCGCTCCTGCGGTGTGCCGGGGCGCTGCTGCTGGCCGTGCTCGTGGGCCTGGCGGTGCCGGCAGTCCCGGTCCTGTCCGGCGTCTGACGCCGCCGGACTCCTCCTCATCGTTCCTACGGCTCACCTTCCACCCCCCTCTCCGAGGAGACCCCTCATGAACGCCTTCTCCCTCGAATCCGAGGTCCGCAGCTACAGCCGCAACTGGCCCGTCGTGTTCGACCGGGCCCGGGGCAGCCGGATGACCGCCCGCGACGGGCGCGCGTACCTGGACTTCTTCGCGGGCGCGAGCGCCCTCAACTACGGCCACAACCACCCGGTGCTGAAGCGGGCGCTGCTCGACTACCTGGAGCGGGACGGGGTGACGCACAGCCTGGACATGCTGACGGCGGCGAAGGAGGAGTTCCTCGTCGAGTTCGGGGCGCGGGTCCTCGCCCCCCGGCGGCTGGACTACAAGGTGCAGTTCCCGGGCCCCACGGGCACCAACAGCGTGGAGGCCGCGCTGAAACTGGCCCGGAAGGTGACCGGCCGCCAGACGGTCGTCGCCTTCACCGGCGGTTTCCACGGCATGTCCCTCGGCTCCCTCGCGGTGACCGGGAACGCCGCCAAGCGGGGCGGGGCGGGCGTGCCCCTCGGGCACACCTGGCGGCTCCCGTACGACGGCTTCGCCGACGGCGAGGTCTCGGGCCTGCGGCTGCTGGACGCCATGCTGGACGACAGCAGCAGCGGTCTCGACCTCCCCGCGGCCGTGATCGTGGAGACGGTGCAGGGCGAGGGGGGTGTGAAGCCGGCCGGTCACGCGTGGCTCGCGGACCTGGCGGAGCTGTGCGACCGGCGGGGGATCCTGCTGATCGTGGACGACATCCAGATGGGCTGCGGGCGCACCGGCCCGTTCTTCAGCTTCGAGGCCGCGGGGATCACCCCCGACATCGTCTGCCTGTCGAAGTCCCTGAGCGGGTACGGGCTGCCGATGGCGCTCACGCTCTTCCGCGCCGAGCTGGACGTGTGGCAGCCGGGCGAGCACAACGGCACGTTCCGCGGCAACAACCCGGCGTTCGTGACGGCGACGGCGGCGCTGCGGGAGTTCTGGGCGGACAGCGCGCTGGAGAAGCAGACGGAGGTGCGGGGCGCGCTGTTCGAGGACCGGCTGGGGGAGCTCGCCGACCGGTACGGGGCGCGAATGTCCGCCCGGCGCGGGCGGGGCCTGGCGTGGGGTCTGGCCTTCCGGGAGGCGCCGCTCGCCCGCCGGGTCGCCGACGCGGCCTTCGCCCGCGGCCTCCTGGTGGAGACCTCGGGTTCGGACGACGAGGTGGTGAAGCTGCTGCCGCCGCTGACCGCCACCGACGAGGAGCTGGCGGAAGGGCTCGACATCCTGGGCGAGTCGGTGGTGGCGGGCGTCGCCGGCTGAGTTCCGGGACGAGCCGGGCCGAGGGTCACACCCTGGCCCCCACCCCGGGCGCCTCATCCGCATCGGGCCCGGAGAACCAGGGACTGTCGGCGTCGGTCGGGCCGGCCGCTGCCCCGGCCGCCGGTTCGACAGCGTCGAACCAGGGGCTGTCGTCGGCGTCGGCCGGACCGACGGCGGGTTCGGGCTCGGTGAACCAGTGGGTGCGGACCGCGTCCGTGGGGCGCGGGTCGCCGAGCGCGTCGAGGCCCCAGGCGGCCAGGGCCTCGACGACCGGGCGCAGTTCGGCGCCGCGGGCCGTGAGCTGGTAGACGGTCGCGTTGGCGGGCCGCTCCAGCCGGCGGCGCTCGACCAGCTCCTCTCCCTCCAGCTGCTTGAGCCGGCTGGCGAGGATGTCGGTGGAGACGCCCGGGAGGTCGGCGTGGAGGTCGGTGTACCGCCGCGGGCCGTGCAGCAGTTCGCGGACGATCAGCAGACTCCAGCGCTCCCCCACCGCGTCCAGGGCTCGGGCGACGGCGCAGTACTGGTCGTAGCTTCGGCGTGGCATGGTGGCCAGCATAGCCAAAGGGTTGGACTTTCCAAGTAGGAACTTGGTAGAACAAAGCAGCCACGGCGGCGCGGATGACGGTCACGGTCGGGAGGCCGCAGATGAATTTTCGACAGTCCAGCAAGCTCAAGGACGTGTGCTACGAGATCCGTGGCCCGGTCGTCGACCAGGCCAACGCCCTTGAGGAGGCGGGTCACAGCGTCCTGCGGCTGAACACCGGCAACCCCGCGCCGTTCGGCTTCGAGGTGCCGGAGGAGATCCTCCAGGACATCATCCGCAACCTGCCCAACGCGCACGGCTACAGCGACGCCCGGGGCATCCTGCCGGCCCGGCGCGCGGTGATGCAGTACTACCAGCAGCGCGGTGTCCCGGGCGTGACCGTCGACGACGTCTACCTCGGCAACGGCGCCTCCGAGCTGATCCAGATGGCCGTGCAGGCGCTGGTCGACGACGGCGACGAGGTGCTCGTACCGATGCCCGACTACCCGCTGTGGACCGCCGTGGTGCGGTTCGCCGGCGGCCGGGCCGTGCACTACATGTGCGACGAGGAGGCGGACTGGTTCCCCGACCTCGACGACATCGCGTCGAAGATCACCGACCGCACCAAGGCCATCGTCGTCATCAACCCCAACAACCCCACCGGCGCGGTCTATTCGAGGGAGCTCCTGGAGGGCATCCTCGAACTCGCCCGCCGCCACGGCCTGATGGTGCTGGCCGACGAGATCTACGACAAGATCCTCTACGACGGCACCGAGCACCACTGCCTGGCCGCGCTCGCCGACGACGTGGTGACGCTCACCTTCAACGGCCTCTCCAAGTCGTACCGCGTCGCCGGGTTCCGCAGCGGCTGGCTGGTCGTCTCCGGGCCGAAGGAGCAGGCCGGCGACTACCTGGAGGGCCTGACCATGCTGGCCGGGATGCGGCTCTGCCCCAACGTGCCGGCCCAGTACGCCGTCCAGGCCGCGCTCGGCGGACGCCAGTCCATCCACGACCTCACCCTGCCGACGGGCCGGCTCACCGAGCAGCGGGACGTGGCCTGGCGGGCGCTGAACGAGATCCCCGGCGTGAGCTGCGTCAAGCCGAGGGGCGCCCTGTACGCCTTCGCCAAGCTCGACCCGGAGGTGCACAAGATCGTCGACGACGAGCGGCTCGTCCTCGACCTGCTGCTGCGCGAGAAGATCCACCTGGTCCAGGGCACCGGCTTCAACTGGCCCCGGCCTGACCACTTCCGCTTCGTCACCCTGCCGCGCGCCGACGACCTGGAGACCGCGATCAACCGCATCGGCCGCTTCCTCTCGACCTACCGCCAGTAGCGGCGGGGCGAGGGTACGGTTCCGGCCAATTCCGCCGCCGGAACAGCCGATTGGCGCATCGCCGGACCGCGGACGCCGCGGACGGGCAAGCTGGATCATGAAGAGACCGTTCCTCGCACCCGGCAGCCGTGGTGCACCCCACCGGAGGAGCTCCGTTGAACACCCAGAGCCAACGCCCGCCCGCCGTGATCGTCATGAGCGACCTGGCGGCCCTCGCCCGCCAGCACCGCCTGATCACCGACATCGCGGAGCGCGGGATGGCGCCGCTGGTCGTCGTCGGCCCCACCACCGACCTGGCGAAGCTGACCGGCCACATCGACGACCCCGCGCACCCGCTCTCCCGGATCCGGGACGTCCGCCAGTTCCCCGACGCTGTGATCGCCGGTGTCCTCGCCTCCGTGCAGGACTGGATCGCCGCGTACGACATACGCGGGATCATCTGCAGCGGCGAGGTCTTCGTCGACCCGTGCGGCGTCCTCTCCGAGGCGCTCGGTCTGCCGGGCCCCGGCGCCTGGGCGGCCCGCGTCTGCCGTGACAAGGTGATGCAGCGCGTCATCCTCCGCGACCACGGCCCCTCCTGGCGGGCCTTCGCCCCGCACCAGCGGGACTCCGCCGCCGCCGACGCGTACCCCGCCGTCGTCAAGCCGGCCGGCCGGATGTTCAGCTCGGGCGTCGTCCGGGTCGAGAACGACGAGGAGCTGCGCGCCGCGCTCACCGCGTACGAGCCGGACGAGACGATCCTCGTGGAGGAGCTCGTCACGGGACCGGAGTTCTCCGTCGAAGCCCTCGTCCACCACGGCGAGCTGATCTGGAGCGGCGTCACCGCCAAGCTCACCAACGAGGACGACAGCCGCTTCTTCACCGAGATCGGCCACACCAGCCCCGCCGACCTGCCGCTCGCCCACACGGACGCGCTCGTCGCCGCCAACGCCGCGATCCTCAAGGCGCTGCGCTTCGACAGCGGCATCACCCACGCCGAGTTCCGGCTCCGCGACGGCCAGCCGGTCCTCATGGAGATCGCCGCGCGCCTCCCCGGCGACGCCATCACCATGATGTGGCACCTCGCCACCGGCCTGCCCATCGAGCCCGCCATCGTCGACCTCGCACTCGGTGTGCGCCCCGACTACCCGACGCCGACCCGCCGGGCCGTGCAGCGCTTCGTCGAGCACACCCCCGGCCGGCTGACGGACGTCCGCTACGAGGGCGAGCCGGTCTCCTGGATCGTCGACGACGCCTTCTGGCCCTCCGTCGAGGCCACCACTCCCGACGCTCCGGCCCGCTGCGCCTCGGTCATGGTGGCGCTCCCCCGGAACGCCCGCCTGGGCACCCTCGCCGACTCCTCCGGCCGCTCCGCCTACGTCGTGGCGGACCTGCCGTGGGACGCCGACCCGGTCACGGAGGTCCGCGCCTACACCGACCGCGTCGAGCTGACCATCGAGCCCGACCTCGCCTGACCCGCCCCGCCGCGGCCCGCCCCCCTCCCGGGGCGGGACCGGCCGCGGCGGAGCACTGGCGCGGCCGCCACCCGTGCGCATGTCGCACCGCGCCGTACGGACCACGACCCACGAGAATCACTCTCGGTCATGGTCCGTACCGATCCCGTCACGGGATCGTCAAGGCAGGGAAGAGAACAGCGCCATGAGCGACAAGCCCACCATCGTCCTGGTCCACGGTTTCTGGGGCGGCGCCGCCCACTGGGCGAACGTCATCGTCGAGCTGAACAAGCGCGGGTACGACAGGATCCGCGCCGTCGAGAACCCCCTCACCTCCCTCGCCGACGACGCCGAGCGCACCCGCAAGATGCTCCGGCAGGTGGACGGACCCGTCGTCCTCGTCGGCCACTCCTACGGCGGCGCGGTCATCACCGAGGCCGGCGGCCTGCCGAACGTGAAGGCGCTCGTCTACATCGCCGCCTTCGCGCCGGACGCCGGCGAGAGCCCCGGGCAGCTCACCCAGGAGATGCCGCCCGCCGCCTTCGACAGCATCGCGCCGGACTCGGACGGCTACCTCTGGATCAAGCAGGACAAGTTCCACGAGAGCTTCGCCCAGGACCTGTCCGCCGAGGACGCCCTCGTCATGGCCGTCACCCAGAAGGCGCCGCTCGCCTCCACGTTCGGCGACGCCGTGACCGCGCCGGCCTGGCGCGACAAGCCCGTCTGGTACCAGGTCTCCACCGAGGACCGCATGATCCACCCGGACAACGAGCGCCGCATGGCCGCGCGGATGAACCCCCGCGGGACCGTCGAACTCGCCGCCGGCCACGCCTCCCTGGCCTCCCAGCCGCGCCCCGTGGCCGACCTGATCGAGGAAGCGGCCCGTCAGACCACCGGCTGACCTCCCGTCAGTCGCGCCAGCCGCCCCAGTCGTCGCCGTCCTCGTCATCCTCGTCGCCCTCACCCTCACCCCAGCCTCCCCAGCCGCCCCCGCCGCCCCGGTCGGTCTCGGCATGCAGGGCCGCGCGGGTCAGCGGTCCGTACACGCCCCGCTCCTCCGGGATGTCACGGGCTTCCTGAAAGCGGCTCAGCGCCGCCTCCAGGAACCCGCCGAACGTTCCGTCCGCGGATCCGAGGTACAGGTGGAGCTGCTGGAGCCGCCGCTGGAGGTCCTCGACCTCGGGCCCGGTGCTGCCGACGCGGAGGACGCCCGGATCGGGACGCCCGGACGGCCGGGCGGTCGCGCTCGCGGTCGGCGAGGCCGGCGGACGGGTGGCGGGCGGCGCCGACGTCCGCACGGGGGTGGGGGTACGGGAAGGGGAGACCGTGTCCGTCGGGACGACGGCTCCGGCGCCGGACGGCGGGGCAGGCGTGCCCGACGGCGGGGCGGGGCGGGTACGCGACGGGCCGGGGCCCGGCGACTGCGCGCCCGGTGTCGCCGTACCGGTACGCGCCCCCGCGGTCGTCGCCGCCCCCGCCTTGTCCACCGCGTCCGTGGCCGCCGCGTCCGGGACCCCCGGGTCCGGCGTCGCCGAGGGCGCCTCCGGCAGATCGGGCATCGTGAGGGTCAGCTCGTCCGGGCCCGCCCGGTCGAGACCGGAGGTGAGTCCGACCGCCAGTCCGATCCCGGCCGCGAGCGACCCGACGATGAGCAACGGCAGAGAAGGACCACCACCCCGCTTCCTCCGCCGGGAGGCGGAGGCCCTTCTCGCCGGAGCCGGAGTGGCGTCGAAGAGCGCGAGATCCTGCACCCGGGCCCCCGGACCAGCGCCGTCGGGCCGGGCGACCTTGCCGAAGACGTCATGGTCCTGCGGCGCGGGGCGTGACTCCGGGTCAGGATTGCGCATGCGGGTGCTCCAGAGGGGGCGAAGCTGTGGACGGTACGGAGAAACCGTGGAGGGCCGGGAGAAGCCGAGGAGACTTTGACCGGCAGTCAAGGTGACCGTCAACTGCCCACGAACCCCCATGAAAGCGGGCACTCGCGACGTAGATTCTTAAACAACTCTTAATAAGTGACGTACGCCACTCCATCAAGCCGCAGGGTGACGCCGCGAGGGCCAACTCGCCACCGGAAAAACGGAGATGACCCACGCCGGGCAGCGGCGCCTACTTGCGCGTCACGAGCAGCACACCGGCGCCCCCGAGCAGCAGGCCGACGATCGCGGAGCAGCCGAGCGTCTGGCCGATCACCAACCAGGCGAGGAGGGCGGTGACGGCCGGGGTGAGGAAGAAGAGCGCGCCGACCCGGCTGACGGCTCGCTTCTTGAGCATGAAGTTGAGGAGCAGGAAGGTTCCCACCGAGTTGACCAGGACGATCCACGCCAGCGAGCCGCCGAAGGCGCCCCAGTCGGACACCTTCGGATCCTCGAAGGCCAGGGTCATCACGCCCATCACCGGTGCGCCGGCGAGGAAGTGCACGGCGGTACCGCTGCGGACGTCCACGCCCTGGGCGAAGCGCTTCTGGTAGACCGTGCCCGCACTCAGACCGAGCAGCCCGACGAAGGACAGCACGATGGCGGTGGCGGAGAAGTCGAGCGCGCCCGCGACCGCGAGCCCGACACCCGCACCGCCCACGACGAAGCCGCACCACTGCCGCCCCGTGATCCGCTCGCCCAGGAACATGCCGGCCAGCAGGGCGATCAGCACCGGGTTGAAGCCCTGGATCAGCGCGACGACACCGCCCGGCACCCCTTCACCGATCGCCGTGTAGAAGGCGCCGAACTGCACGGCCTGCATCAGCAGGCCCGTAACAATCGCGTGCAGGAGCAACCGCCCCCGGGGCCAGGGCGACTTGCTCACCACCGCGATCAGCGCCAGGAGGACACCGGCGACCGCGAACCGGGAGAAGGTCAGCAGCAGGGGCGGCGCCGCGTCGGTGCCGATCACCGCCGCGATGAACGCGCTGCCCCACAGCACCACGAAGGCTGCCGGGATCACGGCGTCGGCCCGGATCGGCGGAGCGGAGGCGGCCGGCTCCTCGGGCACCGTCTCGGCCGTGGCGGGTTTCGGGTCGGCACCTTGCATCAAAGCATCGGCCTCTCACGGAGAAGTAACCGGTCCAACAGGTTATCCGGGAGGCTAGAGGCGGCCCGAGTAACCCGTCAACACGGTTACTCTTGGCGAATGACCTTCGCCTTCGTCAGCGGCAGCGTCGCCCTGGACTTCGTCGGAACCGTGCAGAGCCGGCGGGACGCCCCGCTCGACCTGCTCACGACGGCGCCCCGCCTCGCCGAGTGGGCCGCCGCGTCGGGCCTGGTCGACACCCCGGCGCCCGCGACCCCGGCCGATCTGGCCTCGGCGGTCCGCCTGCGCGAGGCGGTCTACGGCCTCGCGCAGGCCTCGGCCGCCGGCTCCCCTCTGCCCCCCGAGGAGTGCGCCACGGTCAACGCGGCCGCCCTGCCCGATCCGGTGCGCCCCGAACTCCTGCCCGACGGGACGGTGCGGCACCACGGCACCATCGAGGCGGTCCTGTCGGAGGTGGCCCGCGACGCGATCCGCCTGCTGACCGAGACGCCGCGCCTGGTGAAGGAGTGCGCGGCACCGCGCTGCACGCGCCTCTACGTCGACCGCTCCCATCGCGGCTCGCGCCGCTGGTGCGACATGACCCGCTGCGGCAACCGCGCCAAGGCCGCCCTCTACCGCTCCCGAACCACCTGAGCGCGCGCCGGCACGGTCAGGCGCGGTCCCCCGAAAACGATCGAGGGGCCGTTTCAGATTGCTCTGAAACGGCCCCTCGATCGACGACTCTTTCGAGTCGGGACGACAGGATTTGAACCTGCGACCCCTTGACCCCCAGTCAAGTGCGCTACCAAGCTGCGCCACGTCCCGGTGCTCGTCGGCGGCGGGGAATCCCGCGTCGGCGTGCAGGAGAACATTACCCCACTCTTCGGGTGGCGATCACCCACGGGTGGGTGGGGGCGGAGAATGGCGGGATGAGCGGAGATGCCGGACGGGCGGATGGCGGGCGGGACCGGGACGCCGAGGGGCGGGCGCGGAACGCGCGGCCGCGGGACGGGCTGGGGCGGCCGTTGCCGTACGGGGCGGAGGGCGTGGCGCGGCAGCCCGAGGGGGTGGTGCGGGGGCCGGCGGAGACCGTGCGGGAGGCGCAGCGCCTGCTGGACGCGGGGATGCCGTTCCACGCGCACGAGGTCTTCGAGGACGCGTGGAAGTCGGGACCGGAGGGCGAGCGGGAGCTGTGGCAGGGGCTGGCGCAGCTGGCCGTGGGGCTGACGCACGCGGCACGGGGGAACACGACGGGCGGCGCTCGGCTGCTGCGACGGGGTGCGGGGCGGGTCGCCGCGTACTCGGACGGCGGCGGGGAGACGTACGGCCTGGACGTCTCCGGGCTGGTGGCGTGGGCCGGGGAGCTGGCCGCGCGGGTGGAGGTGCCCGGCGGGGAGGGCGAGCGGGCAGCCGCCCCTCCGCCCGGCGGGGAGGGAGGGCGTGCGGCGACCCCTCCGCCAAGTGGGGAGGGAGGCCGTGCGGCCGCCCTTCCGGACGCCGCCGGCGAGGCGCCTCGGCTGACCGGGTCCTGAGCCGGGGAGCGGAACCGGGGGGCGTCTGGTCGGTCGGGTCGCGAGGCCGGCCGTCGGGACGGGGCTATCCCTCAGTGGGTCAGCCGGTCCCTCAGGACCGTGGTGTGGCTGGTCTCGGGGTGTTTCGTGGCGGTCAGGAGGGTGATCGTCCGCGTCTCGGCGAGGGCGCGGAGGCGTGCGAGGGAGGCGGCGGCCTCGGGGGCTTCGAGTTCGGTCTCGTAGCGGCGGCGGAACTCGTCGTGGTCGCCGTCGGGGCCGTGATACCAGCGGCGGAGTTCCGTGGACGGGGTGAGGGCCTTCGGCCACTCGTCGATGCGGGCGTCGGCCTTGGCGAGGCCGCGGGGCCAGAGGCGGTCGACGAGGACCCTGACCCCGTCGTCGGGGGACGGGTCCTCGTAGACGCGGCGGACGCGGACGTCGGGAGCGGTGGCGGCCATGGTTCCAGGGTGCGCGACCCCGGCGCCCGTCACCCGTCGACGCGCAGGACCGGCAGCAGGACGGCGTCGACGAAGGCGCGGGCGGCGGAGGCGTCGGGGAAGCGGTCCTCCAGGAGCCGTTCGATGCGGAGCAGGCCCATGAAGCTGGGGGCGACGAAGGCGATGGCCGGGTTGTCGGCGGCGACCTCGCCGCGGTCGACGGCGCGCTGGACGACGGCGTCGATGGCGGCGACCTCGGGTGCGATGACGGTCTCCCGCAGGGCGGTGCGCAGGTCGGGGTGCTGGAGGTACGCCTGGGCGACGGCCTCCATCAGCTCGGTGTCGCGCTCGTGGCGGGCGGAGGCGACGCGGGCCGCCTCGTGCAGGTCGCCGGCGAGGCTGCCGGTGTCGAGGCCGGTGAAGATCGCGCAGCGGCGGGCGGCGAGGGCCGCGGTGACGAGCTGCGGCTTGGTGCCCCACTGGCGGTAGAGGGTGGCCTTGCCGCACTTGGTAAGGGCCGCGACACCCTCCATGGTCACCGCGTCGTAGCCGCCTTCGCGCAGGAGGCGGAGCACGGCCTCGTACAGCTCCGCCTCGCGCTCCGGCGTGATCTTGCTGCGGCGAGCGGCGGCGGTGGCGGCCTGCGTGGACATCGGTCCCTCCTACGACAGTTCTGCACATACGAGAGTAGGGGGTGCACAATCGAGACGCAAACGTATCGAGACGCTTGCGTCTCGATGAAATCGGATCTAGAGTTCCTCCGTTTGTTGGGGAAGTTGCAGATTTGACCGATTGACGGATTGACCGATTGACCGATTCGGCCGATCGACCGAGGGGAAGTGCGGCGCCATGGCCACCCGGATACGCGGGATACGCGGGCTCGGCCCCGCCTCCCGGGCAGAGAGCGGGCGGCCGCCCCTCCTGCGCGAGCTGCTGCTCGTGACCGGGCTCTTCCTCGTCTACAAGTTCGGCCGGCTCCTCGCCAACGGCCACGAGACCCGCGCCTTCGACAACGCCGACCGCGTGTGGGACGCCGAGCGCGCCCTCCACCTCCCCGGCGAAGGCGCGGTCCAGCAGCTCCTGCTCCACGGCGAGCCGCTGATCCGGGTCGCGAACACCTACTACGCGGCCGTGCACTTCCCGGCCACGATCGCCTTCCTCGCCTGGCTGTACTGGCGCCGTCCCGCCCACTACCTGTGGTCGCGGCGCGTCCTCGCGCTGGTCACCGGCGCGGCCCTGGCGCTGCACATCCTGGTGCCGCTCGCACCGCCCCGGATGCTCGCCGCCGCCGGCCTGGTCGACACCGCCCGGGTGTACGGCCCGTCCGTGTACGGCGCCGTCCCCGAGACCGACTCGATGGCGAACCAGTTCGCCGCGATGCCGTCGCTGCACTTCGGCTGGGCACTGATGGTCGCGATCGGCCTGATCGCGGCGACCCGCTCCCCGCTGCGCGGGTGGTGGCTGCTGCACCCGGCGCTGACTCTGCTGGTGATCGTCGGCACGGCCAACCACTACTGGCTGGACGCCCTCGCCGCGACCGTGCTGCTCGGCCTCGCGCTGCTCGTCGTACCGGCGCCCGCGAGCCGGCCCGCACCGCCCGCCGCTCCGCCGGCGCCGCCCGCCACTCCGCCCGCGCCGCCCTCGCAGGCCGCCCCGGCGGGGCCGCGGGCCGCGCGCCGCGCGCGAGCCGACGCCGGAGCCGGAGCCGTACCGGCCGGGGTGACGCGATGAGCTCCGCCGCCGGCACCGTGCTCGCGGTGCTCCTCTCCCTGGTCTCCGCCGCCGGGTACGCGCTCGCCGCCGTCGCCCAGGCCAGGCTCGCCGCCGCCCCTTCGACCCCCTCGGGGCGCGGGGCGCTGCGGGCGCTGCTCGCGCGCGGCCAGTGGTGGTGGGCCGTCGGCCTCAACGCCGCCGGCGCCCTCGCCCACGTCGCCGCCCTCCACTACGGCCCCCTGACGCTGGTGCAGCCGCTGGGCGCGCTGACCCTCGTGGCGGCGCTGCCGCTGGGCGCGTACACCGCCGGGCGCCGGGTGACCCGTACCGAGTGGCGGGGCGCGCTGTGGACCCTGGCGGGGCTCGTCGGCCTGGTCGCGGTCACCGGTCCCGCCGCGCCCGGCGAGGCGCTGAGCCTGCGGGAGTCCCTGGTGGTCGCGGCGGCGACGGCGCTGCTGATCGCGGCGCTCGTCGGCGGCCGGCGACCCGGTGCCGGGCGGGGGGCCGGGCACGGCGAGGGAGGCGTACGGGCCGGCGGGCTCGGGCACGCCACCGCGTCCGGGATCGCCTCCGGTGTCGCGTCCGCGCTCACCCAGACCCTCACCGCCGCGCTGGCGGTGGGCCTGCCGGGCGGGCGGCCGTCCTGGTGGCAGACGGCGCTGCTCGCGGTCCTGATCTCGGCCTTCGCGGTCGGCGGCCTGCTGCTCTCGCAGACCGCCTACCGGGGCGGGCTCGCCGCCCCGCTCGCGGTGGTGAACCTGGCGAACCCGGCCGCGGCCGCCGTCATCGGCGTGGCGCTGCTCGGCGAGACGTTCCGCTCGGGCGCCTGGGGCTGGGCGATCGCCGCCGGCGCGGCGCTGGTCGCCGCCCGGGGCGTCGTCCTCCTCACCACCGGAGGCCCGGCGACTCCCGCCACCGGAGGCCCGGTGACCCCCGCCCCGGAGCCGGCGCCTTCCTCCACCACCGATCCGGCCGCCTCCCGCGCCCCCGAGTCCGCGGTCGCACCCGTCCCGGAGCCGGCGCCGACGCCCGTGCCCGTACCCGTGCCCGCTCCGGCGGAACCCGTCGACGAGCCGGCGGTCGCGAGCCTGGCCGAGGCGCTGGGCGGTGTGCTCGCCCCCGTACCGGAGGCGGAGCCCGCCCGCTGAACCCCGGAGCGGCCACCCCCTTTATGTCATCTTGACGACAACCGGAATCCGGTTCTATCGTCATCGTGACGACAAGGGGGTTCTCTCATGGCCGACATCACCCGCCGCGCCGGCTGGCGCCATCTGCGCTCCGCGCCCACCGCCCACATCCGCCACCAGAAGGGCGGCCGGCTGACGCACGACGGCGCGGGGCTCAGCTTCTGGTTCCGGCCGCTCAGCGCGGCGCTCTCCGAGGTGCCGGTGGACGACCGGGAGCTCGCGATGGCCTTCCACGCCCGGACCGCGGACTTCCAGGACGTGAGCGTGCAGTCCACCGTCACGTACCGGATCGGGGACCCGGCCGTGGCCGCCGCCCGCCTCGACTTCTCCATCGACCCCGACACCGGCGTCTGGCGCGGCACCCCGCTGGAGCAGATCGCGACGCTGCTGACCGAGACGGCGCAGCAGCACGCGCTCGACGTGCTCGCCCGCACCTCACTCGCGCAGGCGCTGGTGGACGGCGTGGCGGCGGTGCGCGAGCGGATCACCGAGGGGCTCGCCGCCGAGCCCCGGCTGCCGGCGACCGGCATCGAGGTGGTCGCCGTCCGCGTGGTCGCGATCCGCCCCGAGCCCGAGGTCGAGCGGGCCCTGCGCACCCCCGCCAGGGAGCAGATCCAGCAGGAGGCCGACCGGGCCACGTACGAGCGGCGCGCGGTCGCCGTCGAGCGCGAGCGGACCATCGCGGAGAACGAGCTCGCCAGCAAGATCGAGCTGGCCCGGCAGGAGGAGCGGCTGGTCGAGCAGCGCGGCACCAACGCGCGGCGGGAGGCGGAGGAGTCCGCCGCCGCGGACGCGGTACGGGCGGAGGCCGAGGCCGTGCGGAAGGTGCGCCTGGCGCGGGCCGAGGCGGAGGCGGCGCGCGAGGTCGGCGAGGCGAGGGCCGCCGCGCAGACGGCCTGGCTCCAGGCGCACGCGGCCGCCGACCCTGCCGTCCTGCACGCGCTGGCGCTCACCCGGGCCGCCGAGCAGCTGCCCCGGATCGAGCACCTCACCCTCTCCCCCGACGTCCTCACCGGGCTCCTTTCGAAGCTGGGCGGCGGAGGCGGCGGCAACGGTTCCGGCGGCGGGCGTCGCGGGGCGGGCGCGTGAGCCTCGCGCCGCGGGCGGTCCTCGTGCACCGCAGGACGGAGTACGAGGAGCTGCTCGCCCGGCACGGGACGCACGGGCAGGCCGCGTTCTTCCTGGCGGCGCGCGGCCGCTCGGCCGACGAGGTCCGGGAGCGGCACGAGCGGACGCGGCGGGCGCTCGCCGCCGTCGCCGGGGCCGTGCCGCTGACCTGGCGGCAGACCCGGGTGGAACGCGCCGATCTGGACCGGTTCCTCTTCGGCCCCGAGGACGTGGTGGTGGTCGTCGGCCAGGACGGCCTCGTCGCCAACACCGCCAAGTACCTGGCCGGCCAGCCCGTCGTCGGCATCGACGCCGACCCGGGGCGCAACGCCGGCGTGCTCGTCCGCCACCGGCCGGCGGACGCCCGCCGGCTGCTCCCGTACGCGGCGGGTCCGGGCGCCGCGTCCGACGAGCTCACCATGGTCGCGGCGGCCACGGACGACGGTCAGCGGCTGCTCGCGCTCAACGAGATCTACGTGGGGCCGCCCGGCCACCAGACCGCCCGCTACACGCTGGACACGGAGGGCGCGGGTCCCGAACCCCAGGCGTCCTCGGGGGTGCTGGCCGGCACCGGCACGGGAGCGACCGGCTGGCTGCGGTCTCTCTGGCAGCAGCGCTCCAGCGCGCTCGCCCTGCCGTCCCCGACGGAGCCGCGCCTCGCGTGGTTCGTCCGCGAGGCGTGGCCGTCGCCGACGACCGGGACGAGCCGCGTCGAGGGCGTCCTCGGCGCCGGGCAGGGGCTCCGCCTCACGGTCGAGTCCGACCGTCTGGTCGCCTTCGGCGACGGCGTCGAGTCCGACACCCTCGACCTGACCTGGGGCCAGACCGTCCACCTCACCGTCGCCGACACCCGCCTCCGCCTGGTCGGCTGACCCGCCCGGGGCCCCACCTCTCCTCTCGGACCGCACCCGCACCCGCCCCGGCCCGGCCCCCGCCTCGGCTCCCCGGGGCGGCCGGAATCGATCGCAGGGACTCGGAGGACGGGGCCAGGGGGCGCTAGGGTGGGGCGCTTTGACCGATTTGGTGTGCGGTGACGGGCTGGCCGTACGACCTGCCGGAGGGCCTCGGCCGACTCCCCCGGGGCCCCCGGCTCCGCCCGCCCGTACTCCGCCCCTTCCTCGCTCCCCCCCGGCACTCGAAGGAACGCACGTGACCACGCTCTCCCCAGGTTCGCTCGTCGTCGCCCCCGCCACCCGCGCCGAGTGGGAGCTGGTCCGGGCCTGGTGCGCCGAGGAGGGGTGGAACCCGGGACGGGCGGACGGCGACGCCTTCTTCGCGCAGGATCCGGACGGATTCTTCCTGGGGCGGCTCGACGGCGAGCCGGTCTCCGCCGTCTCGGTGGTCACCTACGGGGACGCCTACGCGTTCCTCGGCTTCTACCTGGTCCGGCCCGAACTGCGCGGACGGGGGCTCGGTCTCGCGACCTGGCGGGCCGGGCTCACCCACGCGGGCGGGCGGACGGTGGGGCTCGACGGAGTGCCGGACCAGCAGGACAACTACCGGCGCTCCGGGTTCGTACCGGCCTACCGGACCGCGCGCTACGTCGGGGAAGTGCCGTCCCCCGAGCGGCCGGTGACCGGGGTCGTACCGGCCGAATCGGTCGATCCGGCACAACTCGCCGCGTACGACTCCGCCTGCCACCACGCCGAACGGCCCCGGTTCCTCGCCGCGTGGCTGACGACACCGGGGCACCGCGCCCTCGCCAGGGTCGTGGACGGCCGGGTGACCGGCTACGGCGTGGTCCGGCCCTCGCAGGACGAGGCGCGCGTGGGGCCGCTGTTCGCGGACGGGCCGGCGGACGCGGCGGCGCTGCTCGACGCACTGGCGGAGGCGGCCCGGGGGTTCGGCGCGCGGTCGATCGCCGTCGACATGCCGGAGACCAACCCGGCGGCGGCCCGTCTCGCGGAGGAGCGCGGACTCACGCCCACCTTCGAGACGGCCCGGATGTACACCGGTCCGGTGCGGCCGGTCCCGGCCGAGCGCGTCTTCGGCGTCACGACCCTCGAACTCGGCTGAGGCCGGGCCGGTACCGGCCGGTTCCGGCCGGTACCGGCCGCTTCGCGCCGCGCCGGGCAGGGGCGCCTCGAAGGGACTCGCGCGGGGCGGGCCCCCGGGGAACCCGCGTACGGGCCGCATACGGGCCGTCCCTGAGGATCCCGTACGGGTTTCTGTACGGGATCCCGTACGGGGCGTCGTGCGGAGCACCGTGCGGGCTGCCGTGCGCGGGTAACCCGTACGGGGGGGTGCCCCCGTCCCCCGTCGACCCCACACGCCCCTCAGACCCCCTCAGAACCCCTCAGGGCCTTGCCCCGGGCACCTCTTTCCAGCCGCCCTCCCTCCGCGTGCCCCGCGCACCGAACCACCCCTCACCCTCCTGCCCTCCGGCGCCCCTTCGCGCCACCCCGCAAGCCCTCCGCTCCAGCTCACGAGCGCCCGCGCCTCCCCCACCCCTCCCCCGCGCCACCGTCGGCCCACCCCCGCGCACCCGCCCTCCGGCCTCCCCCGTGGGCCCTCTCGGGGGGACCCCCACCCCGGCCATGAGGGGTGACAAGGGTTTTCCCCGTATCGCGTTCACCTCCCCGTTCCCTACTGTCCTCCGCACCGGCGGATAACATCCCCCGCATACACCTGACAGGTGCATGCGGGGAGATCACCACCGGTGACGGCCTTGACCCGGGCCGTCGGCGCCGGTGGCGGCGCACGGGCCCCCCAGCCCAGGGACCACGGACGCGACCCCACTTCGCCCCGCGACTCCCGCGCCGCCGCCACTGCTCCGTACCTACGTCGTACTCGAAAGGGCCACACCTTGAACGGTTCCAGGCGGAGAGTCATATCCGTGGTCGCCACCGCCGCGATCATCGGTGCCGCTGTCACCACCACCGGGGCGTTCGCCGCCGCCCCGGCCGCTCCCACCCCGAAGCCGGCCCCGGCTTCGCAGACGATGCGGGCGCTCCCGAGCGCCCCCGTCGAGAAGGTCATCGTCACCTACAAGAGCCAGGCCGCCGAGGCCGGTTCCAACACGGCCGCGAAGACCGACACCGCCGAGAAGGCCGCGAAGACGGGCGAGCGGCTCGCCTTCGAGCGGCGTCTCTCCGGCGGCGGCGCCCTGGTCGACCTGGGCGACTCGGCCACGCCGCAGGACGTGAACGAGGTCATGGCCGCCTTCCGGGCCGACCCGTCCGTGGCCACCGTCGAGCCGGACATCCGCGCCTACGCGATGGCCGCCGCGCCGAACGACACCGACTACGCCAAGCAGTGGGACCTCTTCGAGGCCACCGGCGGCATGAACGTCCCCTCTGCCTGGGACAAGACCACCGGCTCCGGCGTCACCGTCGCCGTCATCGACACCGGCTACGCCGCCCACAGCGACCTCGCGGCCAACACGGTCGCCGGGTACGACTTCATCTCCACCTCCACCGACGCCCGCGACGGCAACGGCCGCGACGCGGACGCCAAGGACGAGGGCGACTGGAACGCCACCGACAACGAGTGCGGTCTCGGCTCGAAGGCGTCGAACTCCTCCTGGCACGGCACGCACGTCGCCGGCACCATCGGCGCCGTCACGAACAACTCCAAGGGCATCGCGGGCATCGCGTACGGCTCGAAGGTCCAGCACGTCCGGGTCCTCGGCAAGTGCGGCGGTTCGTCCTCCGACATCGCCGACGCGATCACCTGGGCCTCCGGCGGCACCGTGTCGGGCGTCCCGGCCAACGCCACCCCCGCCAGGGTCATCAACCTGAGCCTCGGCGGCGCCAGCTCCACCTGCCCCAGCGTCTACCAGAACGCGATCAACGGCGCCGTCCAGCGCGGCACCACCGTCGTCGTCGCCGCGGGCAACAGCAACGCCAACACCTCCGGCTTCACGCCCGCGAACTGCTCGAACGTCATCACCGTGGCGTCGACCAGCCGTGAGGGCAACCGGTCGTACTACTCGAACTTCGGCACCCTGGTGGACGTGTCCGCCCCGGGCGGCGAGACCCGCCGCGCCACCGACACGCCCGGCACGGTGACCACCCCCGAGAACGGCATCTACTCCACGCTGAACTCGGGCTCGACCACCCAGTCGGCCGAGAACTACAAGCCCTACCAGGGCACCTCCATGGCCGCGCCGCACATCGCGGGCCTGGCCGCCCTCCTGAAGTCGGCCAAGAGCACCCTCACGCCGGCCCAGATCGAGACCGCCATCAAGGGCAACGCCCGCCCGCTGCCCGGCACCTGCTCCGGCGGCTGCGGCGCCGGCATCGCCGACGCGGCCAAGACCGTGGACTCGGTCACCGGCACCACCCAGCCGGGCACCGTCTTCACCAACGCCGACAACGTCACGATCTCCGACAACACCACCGTGTCGTCCTCGATCGCCGTCACCGGCCGCACCGGCAACGCCCCCGCCGCCCTCAAGGTCGCGGTGGACATCAAGCACACCTGGCGCGGGGACCTGGTCGTCGACCTGGTCGCCCCCGACGGCACGGTGCGCAACCTGAAGGCCTCCTCGTCCTCGGACAGCGCCGACAACGTCCTCGCGACGTACACGGTCGACGCCTCCAGCGAGGTCGCCAACGGCACCTGGAAGCTTCAGGTCCGCGATGTGGCCACGGGTGACACCGGCTACATCGACTCCTGGAGCCTCACCTTCTGATCCTCCGCTCCACCTCACTGACACCACCCCCCACACCAGCATCACCGCTGGTCAGCGACGCCCTCGTGGTCTACACCACGGGGGCGTCGCCGAGTTCCGGATCGGCGCGGGCGCGGTGGCGCGTGTCCGTATGCCGGACAAGGCCCCTGGACGTTGACCGTGGGCTCCGTATCCTCTGCGCAGGGCTCATGGGCGGGGCCCACGGGCGGAGGTGACAACCAGGTGACGACGGTTCCGCACGGCACCCTGCCCGCACGCGCCCCCGGCGGGGCCGGTCCGGCGGCCCCGGTGGGCCGCGAGGAGCTGCTCGCCCGCCTGGAGACCGTCCTGCACGCGCGCGGTCGCGCCCTGCTCACGGGGCCCGCCGGCGTCGGCAAGACCGAGGTCGCGCTGGCCGCCGCCGCCCGGGCCGAGACCCGCGGCGAGACCGTGCTCTGGCTCGCCGCCCTCCCCGCCGACCGCGCGATCCCCGGCGCCGCGGCGGCCGCCCTCGTCGCCTCCGTGGCGGCCACCGTCGCCTGGCCGGGTCAGCGCACCGAAGCGGGAGCCTTCGGGGAGGACGCCCCGGCGGGGCCCGGCGACACCCCCGGACCCGGCTCCCTGCCCACCGGGGTCTTCGCCTCGGGCGTCTTCGACGACCTGCCCGGACCGCAGCGCACCGCCGTCGCCATGCTCTGCCGCGAGGCGCCCATCCAGCAGGGCGGCTGGGACCCGATCGCCCTGCGTCTGGGCATCGCCCGCATCCTGCGCGCACTGACCTCCCGCGGCCCCGTGCTGCTCGTCGTCGACGGCGCCGAGTTCCTCGACCCCGACAGCACCGACCTGCTCCGCTTCGCCCTCCACCTCGCCCCGCCGTCGCTGCGCGTGATCGCCGTCGAGACCCCGGAGCCGTACGGGGACACCCACCGCGCCGACGGACCGGTGACCGGCACCGCCGGCCGCCCGCACACCGGGCACGCCGGGAACTCCTCGCACCTGTGGGTGCCGTCCGAGGCGGATCTGCTGCTCGTCCCGCCGCTCCACGCCGACGAGATCGCCGAACTCCTCATCCACCACCGGCTGCCGTCCCGGATGGCCGGCCGCATCCACCGCGCCAGCGGCGGCAACCCCCGGCTCGCGCTCGCCGTCGGCCGTTCCCTCGCCGACGCCCGCACCCCCGTGCACCACGCCGAGGCGCTCACGCTCTCCGGCCGCGCCCGGGACCTGGCCCGCCAGCTCCTGGGCGCCGCGCCCCCGCCGGTCCGGGCCACCCTGCTGCTCGCGGCGCTCGCGCTGCGCCCCTCCGCGACGCTGGTGCGCCGGGCCGGACGGCCCGAGGCGGAGGCGGAACTCGCGGCGGCCGAGCGGGCCGGGCTGATCTCGCTCGCCGAGGACGGCTCGCTCGCCTTCACCGCCGGGCTGCTGCCGTCCACCCTGGTGCACGACGCCTGCTGGGCGGAGCGCAGCGCGGGCCACGCCGCGCTCGCGGAGGTCGTCGACGACCCGGTGGAGGCGGTACGGCACCGGGCGCTCGCCGGCGACCGGCCGGACGAGGAGCTTGCCGCCGAGGTCGCGGCGGCGGCGGAGACCGCCCGGCGGCGCGGCAACAACGCGCTCGCCGCCGAACTGGCGCTGCTGGCCGCCGAGTCGACCCCCGGCCGGGACGGCGCGCAGCGGATCGCCCGGCTCGTGGACGCGGCCGAGGAGGCGGCCCGGGCCGCCCGCGCCGACCTGGCCATGCGCGCCACCACCGACCTCCTCGCGCGGGACGCGTCCCCCACCGACCGGGTGCGGGCCCGCCTCGCCGTCCTGGACACCGCGGGACAGGGCCTCACCGACCTGGACGACATGTACGTGCACGCCATGGAGGACTCGGAGGGGGAGACCGCGCTCCGGGCCGCCGTGCAGCTCCGGCTGGCCGTCAAGTACGTGCTGGCGGACGGCGATCCGGAGCGTTCCCGGACGGCGGCGATGGAGTCCGCCGCGCTGGCCGCCTCGGTCGGCGACCCCCGTACCGCCGCGCAGGCGCTGACCGTGCAGGCGCGCATGGAGCGGGCGCTGGGATCCGCGGACTCCGAGCCGGTCCTGGCCAGGGCGCGGGAGCTCGAACTCGCCGAGCGCCCGCTCGGCATCCGCAACGCCGCCCAGATCCTGACGATCCGTCATGCCCTGTTCGACGACCGGCTGACGGACGCCAGGGACGAGCTGAACGCGCTGCTGCCGCTGGTGCAGCGGCGCGGTTCGGTCGAGGACGCCATCGAGCTGTTCCGTACGCTCGCGGAGATCGAGTCGCGGATCGGCGCGTGCGCGGCCGCCCTCGCCCACGCCGGGCAGTCGCTGGCGCTCACCCTGGAGGCGGGCCTGTCCCCCGGCCCCGCCTGGTACGCGCTGGCGCTCGCCGAGACCGCGGGCGGCAGTCTGGGCCGGGCGGCGAGCTACGCACGGCGGAGCGTGCAGGCGTCGGAGGAGGAGGGCGACCGGGTCTTCCTCTCGCGCAGCCGGTACGCGCTCGGCCGCGTCCAGCTGGTCAACGGCGACGTGGCGGCGGCCCTGGAGACGCTGCGCCGGGTGCAGGCCGACGAGCGCGCCCAGTCCACGGTGGACCCGTCGATGCTGCGCTGGCACGAGGAGCTGGCGGAGGCGCTGCTCGCGCACGACGCCGTCGAGGACGCCCTGGCGCTCCTCGCGGAGGTGCGGCCGGTGGCCGAACGGCTGGGCCGTACCACGGTGTTGCTGGGGTGCGACCGGGCGCAGGCGCTGTGCCTGGCGGCGGAGGGGCGGACGGACGAGGCGGCGGAGCTGCTGACCCGGACGGCCGGCCGGTTCGCGGAGGCGGGGCTGCCGCTGGAGCAGGGGCGGGCGCTGATGGCGCTGGCCCGGGTGGAGCGGAAGCGGCGGCGGAGGTCCGCCGCGCAGGCGGCGCTGCACGGGGCGGCGACGGTCTTCGAGCGGGCGGGGGCGGTGCCGTGGCTGGCGCTGGCCACGGAGGCGCCGGCCGGCGAGCTGCCGGGGGCCGCGCCGGGCGGTGAGGAGGCGCCGACGGCGCTGGCCTCGCTGACGGAGGCGGAGCTGCGGCTGGCCCGCCTGGTGGGGCAGGGCGCCTCGAACCAGGAGGCGGCGGCGAAGCTGTTCCTCAGCGTGAAGACCGTGGAGGCGCGGCTGACCCGCATCTACCAGAAGCTGGACGTCCGCTCCCGCGCCCAGCTGGCGACGGGGGGCCCCCCCCGCGGGGGGGGGGCCCCCGCCCCCCCCGGGGGCCCCCGGGGGGGGGCGCGCCCCCCCCCCCCCGGGGGCCCCCCGGCCCCCCCGGGGGCCCCACGCCGGGTGGGCCGC
>NZ_JBIAMB010000019.1:0-171039 GCF_042873895.1 Streptomyces sp. NPDC004435
GCCCGCCGCCCCCCGCGCGTCCGCCCCGCCCCGGCCGCGCCCCCGCGCGCCGCGGGGGGGGGGGCGGGGGGGGCCGCCGCCGGCCCCGCCCCCCCCCCCCCCGGCCCGCAAGCCGGTGTCCCTCGTTCGGGTCATGTCATCACGGTCGCCGGACAAGGCCCGCACCCGCCCGGCACCCTGTCGTCCATGCGTGCCGCACCCCCGCCACCCCTCGCCGCCCAGCCCACCCCGCTCAGCCGCCTCCTCGGCATCGCCCTGGACGCCCTGCGCACCGGCGCGGAGGAACGCGGCGGCCCGCTCCCGGCCGGCGGGCCCCTCGCCGTCACGGCCAGGGTCCGCGACACGCTCGGAGCCGTACTCCCCGAGACCGGCAGCGGGCCCGACGAGGCCCTGCGCACCCTCGTCCACCTCATCGCCGCCGGCGCCGCCGACCCCGCCCACCCGCTCTGCGCCGCCCATCTGCACACCCCGCCGCTCGCCGTCGCCGCCGCCGCGGACCTGGCCGCCACCGCGCTCAACCCCTCCATGGACTCCTGGGACCAGGCGCCCGCCGCCTCCGCCCTGGAAGCGGAGGTCACCGCCGCGCTCGCCGCCGAGGTCTTCCCCACGGCGGCCCGCCCCGACGCCCTCGTCACCACCGGCGGCACCGAGGCCAACCAGCTGGCCCTGCTCCTCGCCCGCGAGCGCCACGGCCCCGCCCTCACCACCGTCACCGGCGCCAACGCCCACCACTCCGTCCGCCGCGCCGCCTGGCTCCTCGGCCTCCCCGAGCCGCTCACCCTCCCCACCCCGCACGGCGTCCTCGACCCCGAAACCGTGGCCCGCACCCTCGCCGGCCTGGAAGGACCCGTCCTCCTCGCCGCCACCGCCGGCACCACCGACGAGGGCCTCGTCGACCCCCTCCCGGAACTCGCCGACGCCTGCGCCGCGCACGGCGCCGAGCTCCACGTCGACGCGGCCTACGGCGGCCCGCTCCTCCTCAGCCGCACCCACCGCCCCCTCCTGGCGGGCCTGGACCGGGCCCGTACCGTCGGCCTCGACCTGCACAAACTCGGCTGGCAGCCGGCCGCCGCCGGACTCCTCGCCGTCCGCGACCCCGCCGACCTCACCGCCCTCGCCCACACCGCCGCCTACCTCAACGCCGACGACGACACCGAGGCCGGCCTCCCCGACCTCCTCGGCCGCTCCCTGCGCACCACCCGCCGCCCCGACGTCCTCAAGGCCGCCGTCACCCTGCGCGCCCTCGGCCGCTCCGGCCTCGGCGCCCTGGCCGACCTCTGCATGGAGCGCGCCCAGGACCTCGCCGACCTGGTGGAGAAGGCCCCCGGCCTGGAACTGCGCGCCCGGCCCGCCCTCACCACCGTCCTCTTCCGCCCCGCCGGCGCGCGCGACGAGCGGGTCGCCGCGATCCGGCGGACCCTCCTCACCGACGGCCGCGCCGTCCTGGGCCGCGCCGAGGCGGACGGCCGGCTCTGGCTGAAGGCCACCCTCCTCAACCCCCACACCACCCTCGACGACCTGGCCCAGCTCATCTCCCTCGTGGAACTCGCGGAAGGCGGCACCGACCGATGACCGGCAGCACCCCCCAGCAGGACCTCGACCGCCCGCACGATCTGGTCGGCGTCGGCATCGGCCCCTTCAACCTCTCGCTCGCCGCCCTCGCCGACGGCGTCCCCGGCGGCATCGACGCCACCTTCTTCGAACAGCGCCCCGCCTTCCACTGGCACCCGGGCCTCCTCATCGACGGCGCCACCCTCCAGGTCCCCTTCCTCGCCGACCTGGTGACCCTCGCCGACCCCGCCAGCCCCTGGTCCTTCCTCAGCTACCTGCGCGCCATCGAACGGCTCTTCCCCTTCTACTTCGCCGAGAAGTTCCACATCCAGCGCGCCGAGTACGACGCCTACTGCCGCTGGGTCAGCGAGCGGCTCCCCGGCCTCCGCTTCGGCCACCAGGTCGACTCGGTCCGCTGGAACCCCGAACGGAAGCTGTTCGAGGTCGACTTCACCCAGCTCGACCAGGACGGCGAGGCCGCCGCCCTCGGCCGCGCCTACACCCGCAACGTCGTCCTGGGCATCGGCACCGAGCCGTACGTCCCCGAGCCGCTGCGCCCGCTCGCCGACGCCCCCGGCGTCCCGGTGATCCACTCCGCCGACTACCTCGCCCACCGGGAACGGCTGCTCGCCGCGGGCCACGTCACCGTCATCGGCTCCGGCCAGTCCGGCGCCGAGGTCTTCCTCGACCTGCTCCGGGCCCGCCCGGCCGGCGCCGAGCGGATCAGCTGGCTCTCCCGCACCGAGGCGTTCGCGCCCATGGAGTACTCGAAGCTGGGTCTGGAGCACTTCACGCCCGACTACACCCGCTACTTCCACGCCCTGCCCGAGCCGGTCCGCGGTGAACTGATGCCCCGCCAGTGGCAGTTGCACAAGGGCATCGACGCGGACACCATCGCGGCCCTCCACGACGAGCTCTACCGGCGCACCCTGCACGGCGGCTGGCCGGACGCCGTCCTCACCCCCGGCGTCCGGGTCCGCACGGCCGGCCGGGTGGCCACCACCCAGGTCGAGCTGCACCTGGAACACGTCCAGCAGGGCTCCCGCTCCCGGCTCACCACCGACGCCGTCGTCCTCGCCACCGGCTACCGGGAGCGCCCGGTGGACCGGATGCTGGCCGGGCTCGACCCGTATCTGCGGCACGACTCGGCGGGCCGGGCGAAGATCGACGAGCGGTACCGGCTGGTCCTCGACCCGTCGGTCACCGGATCGGTGTACGTGCAGAACGCCGAGCGCCACACCCACGGCGTGGGCGCCCCCGACCTGGGTCTCGCCGCCTGGCGCAGCGCCGTCATCCTCAACTCGGTCACGGGCAAGGAGCCGTACCCGCTGCCGCGGCGGACCGCCTTCACCAGCTTCGGCCTGGAGACACGCGAGGCACGAGAGGCGCCGGGCATCCCGGCCCAGGGCCGGAAGCTGACGCCTCTCGTGGAGCACTGAAGCCCTAGAACACCGGCACGCCGTCCCGGGTCAGCTTCCAGTCCACCGACGCGAACTGCCCCGGGTCGACCGTCCCCTTGGCCCGCACCCACTGGATGATCGTGTTGCGGATCTCGTCCGAGTTCGCCCAGAGCTGCTCGGCGCCGGCGACGTGCGGGAAGGCGCCTCCGCCGGCGGCCCGGTAGTTGTTGACGGCGAGCACGAACCGCGCCGCCGGGTCCAGGGGCGCGCCCTGGAAGGAGAGGCCGGTGATCCGCTGCCCGGCGGGCCTGGCGATGTCGATCTCGTAGGTCAGGCCGGAGACGGCGTCGTAGTTGTAGTCCGGGGTGTTGTCCGCGTTGGTGAGCTTCGCGGTGTCGACGGGGGCGCCCGCCGGGGTCTGGACGTAGTACCTCGCCGAGTACTCCAGGTACTCCTTCAGCTGGGCGCCCGTCATCAGGCGGGCCTCCAGGGTGTTCTCGAAGGGGTACAGCCCGGCGGCGTCCTTGATCGTGATCGCGCCGGCCGGGATGCGGGCGGTCCGGGAGAAGCAGGACGCCTGCGAGAGCACCGGCAGATCGGCGTACGCGCCGCCGGCCAGCGCCGCCTTCACGGTCTCGGCCTGGACGACGTTGATCAGGTCGATGATCGGCTCGTCCTTCCACGGCGCGTCGGCCGTGGTCATGACGGCGGTGGAGGTGCCGATGACCGTGTTGACGTACTCCACGACCTTCTTGTGCTCGTCGGCCAGCAGCCCGGTGATCTTCGGGTCCTCCTCGACGGTGTTGGAGTTGAGGACCTGGGCGGCGACCTTCTCCACCGTCCAGCGGCCCTTCGCCCACACGAGGTCGAAGTCGAAGAGGGTGAGGCGCTGGCCCCACTTCAGCGGCTCGGAGAGGACGACCTCCTCGCCGGTCACCTTGTTGGCGATCCGGTACTCGGGGATCTCGGTGTGGGCGTGGCCGACGAGGATCGCGTCGATGCCGGGGACCTGCTCGGCGACGAGCCCGGCCGCGTTCTCGACGTGGGGGAGCTGGTCGCCGTACGAGGAGGTGCCGCTGGAGCCGGAGTGGGCGGAGACGATCACCACGTCGGCGCCCATGGAACGCAGCCTCGGCACCCACTTCGCGGCCTGCTCCTCCAGGCCGGGGAAGACCATCCGGCCGCTGACGTTGGCCCTGTCCCAGATCGCGATGCCGGGGTTGGTCAGACCGAGGACCGCGACCCTGACATCCCGGCCGTGCGGGGTGCGCAGCCGATGGACGCTGTACGGCGGGAAGGCCGGGCGCAGCGTCTTCGCGTCGAGGGCGTTGGCGCCGAGCAGCGGGAAGTCGCACTGCTCCTCGAACTTCCGCAGCACCGGGATGCCGTAGTTGAACTCGTGGTTGCCGAGCGCGGCGGCGTCGTAGCCGATGGCGTTCATGGCCTGGGCCATCGGGTGGACCGGACCGCCCTTGCGGGTGATGGGGTCGATCTTGGCGTAGTAGTACGAGAGCTGGGTGCCCTGGATGGTGTCGCCGGCGTCGATGAGGAGCGTGTTGCGGCGGCCCTTCTCGGCACGGACCCGGTTCACCAGGGTGGAGATCTTCGCGAGGCCGACGTCGTTGTGGGCCTTGTCGTCGAACTCCTTGTCCGTGAAGTAGTCCCAGTTGAGGACGTTGCCGTGCAGATCGGTGGTGCCCATGACGGTGAAGGAGTACCGCTTGGCCGGCCTGGGGCGGTGATCGTGCGCCGCGGCGGGGGAGGCGGCCCCGGCGGTGAGGGCGGCCCCGGCTCCGATGGCGGCGGAACTCTCCAGGAAGGTCCGGCGGTTCAGCGGCATGTGCGTACTCCTCATTTCGTGGCGCTGTCCCCGGTGCACAACGCGCGTAGATTCTGGCTCAGACCTTTCCTCGGCAACAGCCCTTTCGGGTTACGGAGTGGGAAAGTGTTCGTATGCCATCGATCCCCGTTCCCGAGGAGTCCGCCGTGTCGCAGCCGCATCCCACCCCGCAGGCCCCGCAGGTGACGGTCCGCGGAGAGGGCCGCCTGGAGGTCGAGCCCGAGCTGGCCAGGATCGCGGTGGCCGTCTCCGCGCGGGGCGCCGACCGGGCCGGCGTGCTCGCCGACCTGACCCGTCGCAACGCCCAGGTCCTCGACCTGATCAGGGCGCGCGGGGCGGCCGTGTCGAAGCTGGAGACGGGCGGCTTCTCGGTCGCCCCTGAGCCGCCCCGCCGCGGGAAGGGCGAGGCGCGGATCCACCGGGGGCACGTGCGGATCACCGCCGAACTCACCGACTTCACCGTCCTCGGCGAGCTGGTGCCCGAACTCGCCGACGGGGAGCAGACGGAGGTGAACGGGCCCTGGTGGGAACTGCGGCCGGACTCGCGCGCGTACGCCGAGGCGCGCCGGCTCGCGGT
Organism: Streptomyces sp. NPDC004435; assembly: GCF_042873895.1. NCBI lineage: Bacteria > Bacillati > Actinomycetota > Actinomycetes > Kitasatosporales > Streptomycetaceae > Streptomyces > Streptomyces sp. NPDC004435. The sequence continues at coordinate 5,369 of NZ_JBIAMB010000019.1, forward strand.
GACGGAGGCCGTACGCCGGGCGCGCGCCTACGCGGAGGCACTGGGCACCTCGCTGGGCTCACTCCTCGAACTGTCGGACGCCGGCGCGACGGAGCCGGGCCTGTACCGGCACGGCGGCTTCGCGCCGGCCGCCGCCGCCTTCGCGCGGGGGGAGGCGGGCGGGGCCCCCTCCCTCGACCTCGAACCGCAGCCGCAGGAGGTGACCGCCGAGGTCGTCGCGCGCTTCACGATGCTGCCGCCCGCACTCTGAGACGGCAGGCCCGGGGGCGTGGAAATCGCTCATCGGAGCAGCCCGGCGCACAGATTCAAGTCTTGTCAACAACGTTTCACGCAAAGGTTGTTGAGTAGTCATGCCCATCCCACCGGCTACTGATGGGTAAGGCCCTAGGCTCGCCTCATGCGCCGAGCGAAAATCGTTTGTACCCTTGGGCCCGCCACCGAAACATACGACCAGATCAAGGCGTTGATCGAGGCCGGAATGGACGTGGCCCGCCTCAACCTCAGCCACGGCACCTACGCCGAGCACGAGGAGCGTTACCAGCGGGTCCGCAAGGCGGCCGACGAGACCGGCCGCAGCGTCGGGGTCCTCGCCGACCTTCAAGGCCCGAAGATCCGGCTCGGCCGTTTCCGCGAGGGCCCGGTACTCCTTGAACGTGGCGACGAGTTCACCATCACCGTCGAGCCGCTGGAGGGCGACCGCCACCGCTGCGGCACCACCTACTCCGGCCTCGCCGCGGACGTCACCGCCGGCGAGCGGATCCTCGTCGACGACGGCCGGGTCACCCTGGAGGTCACCTCCGTCGACGGCCCGCGGGTGGTCACCCGGGTCGTCGAGGGCGGCATGGTCTCCGACCACAAGGGACTCAACCTGCCGGGCGTCGCCGTCTCGGTCCCCGCGCTCTCCGAGAAGGACGTCGAGGACCTCCGCTGGGCGCTGCGCACCGGCGCGGACGTCATCGCGCTCTCCTTCGTCCGCTCCGCCCGGGACATCGAGGACGTCCACCGGATCATGGACGAGGAGGGCCGCCGCCTCCCGGTCATCGCCAAGATCGAGAAGCCGCAGGCGGTCGAGAACATCGAGGAGATCGTCGCCGCCTTCGACGGCATCATGGTCGCCCGCGGCGACCTCGGCGTCGAGATGCCGCTGGAGCAGGTCCCGATCGTCCAGAAGCGCGCGGTGAAGCTGGCGAAGCGCAACGCCAAGCCGGTCATCGTCGCCACCCAGATGCTCGACTCGATGATCGAGAACTCCCGGCCCACCCGTGCCGAGGCGTCCGACGTCGCCAACGCCGTCATCGACGGCACCGACGCCGTCATGCTCTCCGGCGAGACCAGCGTCGGCCGCCACCCGGTCGAGACCGTCCGCACGATGAGCCGGATCGTGGAGGCGGCCGAGGAGGACGTCCTCGCCAAGGGTCTCCCGCCCCTGACCGAGCGGAACAAGCCCCGCACCCAGGGCGGCGCGGTGGCCCGTGCCGCCGCCGAGATGGGCGACTTCCTCGGCGCGAAGTTCCTCGTCGCCTTCACCCAGTCCGGCGACACCGTGCGGCGGCTCTCCCGCTACCGCTCGCCGATCCCGCTGCTGGCCTTCACGCCGGACCCGGCGACGCGCTCGCAGCTCAACCTGACCTGGGGCGTCGAGACCTTCCTCGGCCCGCACGTCGACTCCACCGACGCCATGGTCGCGCAGGTCGACGAGGAGCTGCTGCGGATCGGGCGCTGCGCGAAGGGCGACATCGTGGTGATCACGGCCGGCTCCCCGCCCGGCGTCTCCGGCTCCACCAACCTCGTCCGCGTCCACCACATCGGGGACCCGCTCTCGTAGTCGCGCGACGGTGCACCGAAAGAGCCCCGCCACCAGTCCTGGTGGCGGGGCTCCCGCGTTCCCGTGGCCTACGGCGGCGCGGCCATGACCGTGGCGGAATCGCTCGTACGCGCCGCCGCGACCGACGCCCGTTCGACTGGCGCTCGCTGAAAGCGACCGGACGCGCTGCTCAGTGCTTCGGGCCCACGTGGGCGTCCATGAGCGCGACGGACGCCTTGCGGGCGACGGAGATGTTGTAGGGGTGGGTGCCTCGGGCGGCTCTCCACTCGACACCGACCCTGGTGAGAGTGTCGCCGAACAGCTTCCGGATGTCGCCCGACTTGTTGGTGAAGAAGTACCGGGGATACTCGTACCGCTTGCGTTCGCCGCCGACGAGGCGAGTCGTCCAATTGGTGATCCGGCAGCCGTCGGAGTGGACAAGCCCCCTCACGAACTCCCACGGGTGCGCATCGATGATCTCCTGCTGCCAGACTTCGAGGGCGATACGGCGCTCGTGCTTCTTGCCGGGTCCGTGCTGGGGAAAGAGGCACCCGAGGTGTCTGGAGTACACCTTGAGGTCGTGGCACCCGGCCTTCGGCACCCAGCCGATCGCGTTGTCCGGGAATACCGCGCGCAGGGATGCCGCAGCCTCCTGCTGCACGCCGGGCCAGGCGTCGTCGAGGGTGATGCGGAGGCTCGCGGTTCGGTGCTGCGGGGGCCGGCTGATGCAGCCGTCGCCGAGGTAGAGCCCCAGGAGGTAGGCGTACGAATCCGCCGGGTCGGGCGCACCCGGTGTGGGGCGGCATCGTGCGCAGGGCGAAAAGTGGCGGGAGCGGGGTGCGGCGCGCGCCTGCCAACTGCGGATGGCGGCGCGGGATATCCCGGTCTGCTTGCTGACAGAGCTGAGGCTTCGGCCTTCGGCGACAAGAGCGAGCGCCTGCTGGCGCGATTCGGCGTCGTACACGTGGCCGACAATGGCCGAGTTGCTCCCGATTGCGGGATGCGGATGACCGGACTTCACGCGTGTGGGTGACGAATTCCCAACGGTTGGCCTCCTTGGAATCTAAGGAGAAGTGCCCCGGGTGGGATTCGAACCCACGCTGTATGGTGTTTGAGACCATCGCCTCTTCCGCTGGGCTACCGGGGCATCCTTCGAAACGAAGGTCATTGGCAACCTGTTGTGTCTCAAACATACAGGACCTAGGTAGGCTCATGTAGCAGCAGATCTGCCCCGCAACGAGGAGCCCGCGTGACCGCCCCCGAGTCGCCCCAGCCCGCCGACGACGCCGACGACGCGTCGCACGTCCCGCCGCTGACGACCCGCGTCGTCATCGCCGAGGACGAGGCCCTCATCCGCCTCGACCTCAAGGAGATGCTGGAGGAGGAGGGCTACACGGTCGTCGGTGAGGCCGGCGACGGCGAGGCCGCCGTCGAGCTGGCCCGCGAACACCGCCCCGACCTCGTCATCCTCGACGTGAAGATGCCCAAGCTCGACGGCATCTCCGCCGCCGAGAAGATCGCCGGCGAGTCCATCGCCCCGGTCCTCATGCTCACCGCCTTCTCCCAGCGTGACCTCGTCGAGCGCGCCCGCGACGCCGGCGCCATGGCCTACCTGGTCAAGCCCTTCAGCAAGAGCGACGTCGTGCCCGCCATCGAGATGGCCGTCTCCCGCTTCGCCGAGCTGCGCGCCCTGGAGCAGGAGGTCGCCGACCTCTCCCAGCGCCTGGAGACGCGCAAGCTGGTCGACCGCGCCAAGTCGATCCTCCAGACCCAGTACGGCCTCTCCGAGCCGGCCGCCTTCCGCTGGATCCAGAAGACCTCCATGGACCGCCGCATGTCCATGCAGCAGGTCGCCGAGGCCGTCATCGAGGACGCCGAGGAGAAGAAGGCCGCCAAGGGGCAGTAGCCCGGCCGGTCCGGTACACGGCAGGAGGCCCGCCCCGCGTCGCGCGGGGCGGGCCTCCTCGTGTTCCTACGGGCTGTCAGTCCTCGCCGAGGTACGCCTTGCGGACGGACTCGTCGTGGAGCAGGTCGCCGCCCGTGCCCGAGAGCACGATCTTGCCGATCTCCATCACGTGACCGTGGTCCGCGAGCGCCAGCGCGGCCTGGGCGTTCTGCTCGACGAGCAGGATCGTGGTGCCCTGGGCCTTCAGCTCGGCGATGGTCGCCATGATCTTCTGCATCATGATCGGCGAGAGGCCCATGGAGGGCTCGTCGAGCATGAGCAGCTTCGGCTGGGACATCAGTGCCCGGCCCATGGCGAGCATCTGCTGCTCACCGCCGGAGAGCGTGCCGGCCGCCTGCTTGCGACGCTCGCCCAGGATCGGGAAGAGGTCGTAGGCGCGCTGGACGTCCTTGGCGATGCCGGCGCTGTCCTTGCGGAGGAAGGCGCCGAGGAGCAGGTTCTCCTCGATGCTCATGCGCGGGAAGATGTGGCGGCCCTCGGGGGAGTGGGCCAGACCCAGCGAGACGATCTTGTGCGCGGGGATCTTGCGGAGGGACTTGCCCTCGAACTTGATCTGTCCGCCGACCGGCTTGAGGAGCCCGGAGAGGGTCCGCAGGGTGGTGGTCTTCCCGGCGCCGTTGGTGCCGATGAGGGTGACGACCTCGCCCGCCTCCACGGAGAAGGAGATGCCCTTGACGGCCTCGATCTTTCCGTAGGCGACGCGCAGGTCCTCGACTTCGAGCAGTGCGGTCATGCGTCGTTCTCCTTGCCCGGAGCGGCGTCCTTCGCGGTCTTCGCCGCGTCCGCCGGGGTGTCGTCCTCGGCCGGGGTCTCCTCCGCCGGAGCGGCGTCGGCGTCGGCGTCGTCGGCCGGGGCGTCCTCGGCCGGAGCGTCGTCGGCCTCGGGTGCCTCGGTCTCGGCCTCCGCCGCGGGTGCCACGGTCTCCGGCTCGGTCTCGGCCTCGGGGGCCTTGGGCGCCGGGGTCTCGTCGATCGGCTCGCCGAGGTACGCGGCGATGACCCGCTCGTCGCTCTGGACGGTCTGGCTGTCGCCCTCGATCAGCTTCTGGCCCTGTACGAGCACGGCGACCCGGTCGCACAGGTTGAAGATGAACCGCATGTCGTGCTCGATGACGAGCACGGCGATGCCCATGTCGCGGATGGCGAAGATGAGTTCCTCGGCCGCGCGGGTCTCCTGCGGGTTCATGCCGGCGGTCGGCTCGTCCAGCAGGATGAGGCCCGGGTCGCTCGCCAGCGCGCGGGCGATCTCCAGCTTGCGCTGCTCGCCGTACGGCAGGTTCTTGGCGAGGTGCTGCGCCTTGTGCGCCAGGCCGATGAACTCCAGGAGCTCCATCGCGCGCTTCTCGGAGGCCGCCTCGGCCTTCTTGAAGCCCGGGCCGCGCAGCAGGGCGGACCAGAGGCCCTCCTTGGTGCGGGTGTGCCGGCCGACGAGCACGTTCTCCAGGACCGTCATGTTGTTGAAGAGACGGATGTTCTGGAAGGTACGGGCGATGCCGGCGGCGGTGACCTTGAAGGACTTGGGCGGCAGGACCTGGCCCTTGTAGCGGACCTCGCCCTCGGTGGGCACGTACAGACCCGTCAGGCAGTTGAAGAAGGTGGTCTTTCCGGCGCCGTTGGGGCCGATCAGACCGACGATCTCGCCGCTGTTGACGGTCAGGTTCACGTCGCGGACGGCGGTCAGGCCGCCGAATCGCATGGTGACCCCGCGTGCGTCGAGCACGGTCTCGCGGGCGGCCGGCTCCGCGGCGGCGTCGGCCTTGGTGGTGGTCGTCGTCATGGTTCAGGCACCTGCCTTGGCGGGCGTAGCGACCGGCTCGTTCTTCTCTTCGTGCTCGTGGAACTCGAGCTGGCGCCGCTTGTCCGCGATGATGCCCTCCGGGCGGAAGCGCATGATCAGGACGAGCGCGACACCGAAGGCGAAGAGCTGGTACTCGCCCATGAACTGGAGCTTGTTCGGGATGAGGAAGAGCAGGGCCGCGCCGACCAGCGGGCCGCTCATCGTGCCCATGCCGCCGAGGACGACGGCCGCGAGCAGGAAGGCGGAGTTGGGCGGGATGGGGCCGGCGAAGAGGTACTGCTCCGGGGTCACCGTGTAGGTGACGTGGGCCTGCACCGTACCGGCGAGGCCGGCGAGGCCGGCGCCGAGCGCGAAGGCGATGAGCTTCACCCGGAAGCCGTTGATGCCCATGGCCAGTGCGGCGGTCTCGTCCTCGCGGATCGCGACCCAGGCGCGGCCGATGCGGGAGTTGCCGGAGCGCTTGAAGACCAGCACGACGACCGCGGTGATCAGCAGCATCAGGAAGAAGTAGTTGGCGAACCGGCCGATGGTGAATCCGGCGATGGTGTGCGGCTGCCCGAAGTCGAATCCGAAGAAGTTCAGGTTCGGGATGGACGCGATGCCGTTGGAGCCGTTGGTGATGTCCGGGCCCGAGGTGCCGTCGGTGTTCATCACCGTGATGCGGAAGATCTCACCGAAGCCGAGCGTCACGATGGCGAGGTAGTCGCCGCGCAGCCGCAGGGTCGGGGCACCGATCAGGACGCCGAAGACCACCGAGGCCGCGGCGCCGACCAGGATCGCCGCCCAGAAGGGGAGGTGCACGCCGAACGGCGAGGTGGGGGCGCCCGAGACGAGGGCCGCCGCGTAGGCGCCGACGCCGAGGAAGGCGACGTAGCCGAGGTCGAGCAGGCCCGCGAGGCCGACGACGATGTTCAGGCCCAGGGCGACCGTGGCGAAGATCAGGATGTAGACGCCGAGCGTCGCGTACTGGTCGTCGGTCTGGGTGAAGGGGAACAGCGCCGCGGCGATGAACGCGCCCGCGATCGTCAGGTTCTGGTGCTTCGAGGTGAGCGCCGTGACCTGCTTGAGGAGGCCGGAGGCGCCGATCGCGGCGAAGCCGAGGCCGGCCGTGAGGAGGAAGCCGAGGAACAGCTCGTCGTACTCGGTGCCGATGCCGTAGGTGAAGACGCTGAGCGCGAGGCCGAGGACGACCGCGATGATCAGGATCTCGACGGCGGCCGGCAGCGGCGGAAGCTTCTTCGCCGCGTGGGGGGCGGCGAAGGCGGCCCTGGTCACCGCCCACTTGTTGCGTCGGCGCTGGGTGAGCTGGTCCCAGAAGGTGTCCTCCGGGTCGACCGGCATCAGGGCCGGGCGGGTGAAGGGCAGGGAGAGGGCGGCGAGCAGGGTGATCAGGGAGGTGGCGGCGACGATCGCGCCGCCGGGCTCCAGGTTGACCAGGCCGCCGAGCTCGATGCTGATCGCGCCGACCGTGAACCACGTGGTGGCGAAGGTGGCGAGGGCGCCGAAGCGGATCGCGCCGTCGGCGCCGGCCGGGGTCAGCCAGCCGGTGCCCTTGATCCCGTAGGAGGAGAGGGCGAAGAGGGCGGTCAGCACGCCGAGCACCAGGACCTGGAGCTGGAGGCCGGCCGGGTAGCCGTAGACGGTGAGGTCGCCCGGGAAGCTCTCGTCCCAGGTCCAGGCGAGGAAGCAGCTCGCCACGGTGAGGACGGAGCCGCCGAGGGCGACGGCGCGGGCGATCGGCTCCGGGAGGAAGCCGATGAGACCACGGTCGGCGGTCTTGGCGGGCTCCTCGGCGGCGGGTGCCTGGGGGTTCTCGGAGATGGTGGTCATGGTGCTCACGCCCTGTCCGCGACGCGCTCGCCGAGCAGACCCTGGGGCCTGGCGAGGAGGACGACGATGAGGAGTACGAAGGCCCAGACGTTGGCCCAGGACTGGCCGCCGAGCTGCTCCATACCGGGGATCTGGTCGATGTAGGCGGTCGCCATCGTCTCGGCGACACCGAGGACGAGACCGCCGATCATGGCGCCGTAGATGTTGCCGATGCCGCCGAGGACGGCGGCGGTGAACGCCTTCAGTCCGAGGAGGAAGCCCATCTTGTAGTCGACGACGCCGTACTTGAGGCCGTAGGCGACGGCGCCGACGGCGGCGAAGATGGCGCCGAGGGCGAACGCGATCACGATGATCCGGTCGGTGTTGACGCCCATGAGCTTCGCGGTGTCGGGGTCCTGCGCCGTGGCCTGCATGCCGCGCCCGGTCCGGGTGCGCATGACGAAGAAGGCGAGGAAGGCCATGCAGATCGGGGCCGCGATGACGAGGAAGATGTCACCGGTCTGGATCGTGACGGGACCCAGTTCGATGGGGCCGCCGGGGATCTGCGGGAAGGTCCGCGCGGACTTGGCCTCCGGGTACCAGACCCAGACGGCGTACTGCAGGGCGAGCGAGAGGCCGATGGCCGTGATGAGGGGCGCGAGGCGTGGGCCGCCGCGGAGCGGACGATAGGCGAATCGTTCCGCTCCGACGGCTATCGTCGTCGCGACGATCACGGCGCCGATGATCATGAGGGGGAGCGCGACCCACATGCTGGTGCCGCCGGGCAGGATGAGCCAGACCGTGAGGGCACCGAAGCCGCCGGTCATGAAGATCTCGCCATGGGCGAAGTTGATGAGCTGGACGATGCCGTAGACCATCGTGTAGCCGACGGCGACCAGCCCGTACATGGATCCCAGTAGCAGGCCGTTGACCAGCTGCTGCGGCAGTTCGTTCACCGCATTGTCCTCCGAGACTTTCGACGGATATGACACCGCGCGGGGTGCCGGTTGTGTGCGGCCCCCCGCGCGGTGAAAGGTGGTGCTGAGTGGGGTGGAGCTGAGGTTTCAGCTGCCGGAGTGCTCGGTCACTCGCCGAAGGTGTCGGACTTGACCGGGGCGAAGGCGCCGCCCTTGACCTGGTAGGCGGTCAGCTGCTTGTTGGTGGTGTCACCGAACTCGTCGAAGGCGACCTTGCCGGTCACGCCCTCGAAGGAGACGCCCTGGAGGGCCTCGACGACCTTGCCGCGGGCGTCGTCGGGGAGCTTGCCGCCGTTGCCGTCGACGACCTTCTTGACGGCCTCGATGATCGACCAGGTCGAGTCGTAGGAGTAGCCGCCGTAGGCCTCGAAGGCCTCCTTGTAGTTCGCGGCCTTGTAGTTGGCCAGGAACTCCTTGGCGGAGGCGAGGGACTCGATCGGCGCGCCGACGGAGGTGGCGATGTCGCCCTCGGCCGCGGTGGCACCGGCCAGCTTGACGTACTCGGGGGAGAAGAGCGCGTCACCGCCGACGACGGTGACCTTGGCGCCGGCCTCCTTGATCTGCTTGGCCAGCGGGCCGGCGGCCGGGTACTCGCCACCGTAGTAGACGACGTCCGCGCCGGAGCTCTTGACCTGGGTGGCGACCGCGGAGAAGTCCTTGGTCTCGGGGTCGATGTGCTGGGTGCCGACGACCTTGCCGCCGAGCTTCTCCCACTCGCCCTTGAAGGTGCCCGCGAGGCCGGCGCCGTAGGTCTTCTTGTCGTCGATGATGAACGCCTTGGTCTTCTTGGCGTCGTTGAAGACGTACTGGGCCGCGAACGGGCCCTGGATGGCGTCGGTGGTGGCGGTGCGGAAGTACGACTTGTAGCCGCGCTTCTTGTCGCCGGAGGCCCAGTTCGGGCCCTGGGAGAGCGCCGGGTTGGTGTTGGCCGGGGAGACCTGCACCAGCTTGGCGTCGTCGAAGACCTTCTGCATCGACTCGGCGACGCCGGAGTTCAGCGGGCCGACCACGCCGAGGACGGTCTTGTCGGCGACCAGCTTGGTGGCGTTCTGCTGGCCGGCGGAGGGCTGGGCCTGGTCGTCCAGGGAGACCAGCTTGAAGGTCACGCCCGAGACGTACTTCTTGTTGTTGGCCGTGTTGACCGCGAGGTCGGCCGAGTTCTTGATGCCGAGGCCGAGGGCGGAGAGCTCACCGGTGAGCGGGGCGTCCAGGCCGATGGTGACGGTCACGCCGTCGCCGGAGCCGCTGTCGCCGCCCTTGTCGTCGCGCGAACCGCAGGCGGTGAGGGTGAGTGCTCCCGCGGTGACCGCGGTGGTGAGTATGAGCAACGAACGGTTTCGCACGAAGGGTCCTTTCCCTGGCGCGGCCCCCTCTGCCGAGGCGGTGCCGTGGAGCTGCGGAGCAAGAGGTGCCGTTGGTGATTGCCGGGCCGTACTGAGTGCCGGTACGAGGCCGTGCAGTAGGTCGCGCCCAGTGGCGCGGTGACTGGCGGTGACTCTAAGCGCAGGTGGGGAGGGTCGGGGAGCGGCGAGGGAAGGATGTGACTGTCTTGTTATGCCGACGGCTCGGCGGGGGCTGAGAGGTCCGGGTAAATCCGGGCATAGCGGCCTGTAACACGGTGTTCACATCGTGAGAACGCCCAGTTCCGCTAAGGGGCTTGAGGGAATCTTGGTACTGACGGGAAACTTCGCCGACTCTCCGGATATCGGACGGGGCGCCCGATCTGAGCGGACGGATGTCAAGCTTCGGCTCCTCCCCGGCCGCCCCCGCCCTCGATTACGGAGCGTGAGGAAATCGGCCTGCCGGCGGGGCGGGCGGCCGCCCTCCCGGACGCCCTCGGAGTCGGCCGGAACCCACCACTTTCGAACGTACCTCCGAGGCTGGAGAGTTGGGAGGTGCTGGCGTGAAAACGACATGCGGGGACGGGAGTCCGGAGTGCGGACGGTGACCGGCCGCGGGTCGACGGTCCGGCCCCGCCGCGGAGCCCGCCTCGGGGAACGCCGAAGGGGGCGGTACGCCTCCGCGTACCGCCCCCTTCGCGAAACCGGCCGACCGGCCCCGGATCAGGCGCCGTTGAGCTTCGCCTGCTCCGGCAGGTTCCCCGCGTCCCCCGGGCCGATCTCCCGCAGCATGCACGTCAGGCGCGCCGAGCAGACCCGGCGGCCCTGCTCGTCGCTGATGACGATCTCGTACGTCGCCGTGGACCGCCCGCGGTGCACCGGCGTCGCCACGCCGGTCACCAGACCGCTTCGTGCCCCACGGTGATGGGTGCAGTTCAGGTCCACGCCGACCGCGATCTTCGACGAGCCGCCGTGCAGCATCGAGCCCACCGAGCCGAGGGTCTCCGCGAGCACCGCCGAGGCGCCGCCGTGCAGCAGCCCGTACGGCTGGGTGTTCCCCTCCACCGGCATGGTGCCGACGACCTTCTCCGCCGACGCCTCGAGGATCTGGACACCCATCCGGTTCCCCAGGTGCCCCGCCGAGAACAGCGCCGGCAGATCCACGCCGAGCGCGGCATACTCGTCGATGACCTCCTGCGGGAACTTCACGTGCTGCTGCTCACCCATGACCCGGCTCCGTTCGTCGTCGTACGGCTGATCCTTCCCGCCCCCCGCTGGCTGAGCAAGCGCTTAGGCGGACGGTTGCGGTGATTCTTCCAGACGCACGACGACGGACTTGCTCGCGGGGGTGTTGCTGATGTCGGCCGTCGACTCCAGCGGCACCAGCACGTTCGTCTCCGGGTAGTACGCCGCCGCGCAGCCCCGGGCCGTCGGGTAGTGCACCACCCGGAAGCCGGGCGCCCGCCGCTCGACGCCGTCCCGCCACTCGCTCACCAGATCCGCGTACGCCCCGTCCTCGAACCCCAGCGCCGCCGCGTCCGAGGGGTGCACCAGCACCACCCGGCGACCGCCCCGGATCCCCCGGTAGCGGTCGTCCAGGCCGTAGATCGTGGTGTTGTACTGATCGTGCGAGCGGAGCGTCTGCAGCAGCAGCCGCCCCTCGGGCACCCTCGGGTACTCCACCGGCGCCGCCGTGAAATTGGCCTTGCCGGTCTTCGTCGGGAAGCGCCGCTCGTCCCGCGGCGCGTGCGGCAGCGCGAAACCGCCCGGGTCGGCCGCCAGACGCGCGTTGAAGTCCTGGAAGCCGGGCACCACGCGCGCGATCCGGTCCCGCACCGCCGCGTAGTCCGCCTCGAACGCCTCCCAGGGCGTCGCCGAACGGGTGCCGAGGACCGCCCGGGCCATCCGCGCCACGATCGCCGGCTCGGAGAGCAGGTGCCGGCTCGCCGGCGGCAGATTGCCGCGCGAGGCGTGCACCAGTCCCATCGAGTCCTCGACCGTCACGAACTGGCGTCCGCTCTTCTGCACGTCCTTGTCGGTCCGCCCCAGCGTCGGCAGGATCAGCGCCCGCCGGCCGGTCACCGCGTGCGAGCGGTTCAGCTTCGTCGACACGTGCACGGTCAGCCGGGCGTTGCGCATCGCCGCCTCGGTGACCTCGGTGTCCGGGGTCGCGCCGACGAAGTTCCCGCCCATCGCGAAGAAGACCTTCGCCGCGCCGTCCCGCAGCGCCTGGATCGACCGCACCACGTCGAAGCCGTGGTGGCGCGGCGAGACGATCCCGAACTCCTTGTCCAGCGCGTCGAGGAAGGCCGGCGCCGGGCGCTCGAAGATGCCCATCGTCCGGTCGCCCTGCACGTTCGAATGCCCGCGCACCGGACAGACGCCCGCGCCGGGCCGTCCGATGTTCCCCCGGAGCAGCAGCAGGTTGACCACCTCGCGGATGGTCGGCACGGAGTGCTTGTGCTGGGTCAGGCCCATCGCCCAGCAGACGATCGTCCGCTCCGAGGCCAGCACCATCTCCAGGGCCCGCTCGATCTCCTCGCGGGACAGCCCGGTCGCGGCGAGGGTCTCCGCCCAGTCGGCCTCCCCGGCCGCCGCCGCGAACGCCTCGAAGCCGTGGGTGTGCTCCCGTACGAACTCCTCGTCGACCGCCCCGGGCGCCTCCAGGACCAGCTTGTTGAGGAGCCGGAAGAGGGCCTGGTCGCCGCCGATCCGGATCTGGAGGAACAGATCGGTGAGCGCCGCCCCCCGCAGCATGCCCTGAGGGGTCTGCGGGTTCTTGAACCGCTCCAGGCCCGCCTCCGGCAGCGGGTTCACCGAGATGATCCGCGCCCCGGCCGCCTTCGCCTTCTCCAGCGCCGACAGCATCCGCGGGTGGTTGGTGCCCGGGTTCTGCCCGGCCACGATGATCAGGTCCGCCCGGTGCAGGTCCTCCAGGGAGACGCTGCCCTTGCCGATGCCGATCGTCTCGGTCAGCGCCGAGCCCGAGGACTCGTGGCACATGTTGGAGCAGTCCGGCAGATTGTTGGTGCCGAACTCGCGCGCGAAGAGCTGGAGCAGGAACGCCGCCTCGTTGCTGGTCCGGCCCGAGGTGTAGAAGAGCGCCTCGTCGGGGGAGGAGAGCGCGGTCAGCTCCTCCGCGATCACCTCGAAGGCCCGCTCCCAGCTCACCGGCTCGTAGCGGTCCCCGCCCTCGGGCAGGTACACGGGCTCGGTGATCCGGCCCTGCTGCCCCAGCCAGTAGCCGCTCCGCTCCGCCAGCTCCGCCACCGGGTGCGCGGCGAAGAACGCCGGGGTCACCCGCCGCAGCGTCGCCTCCTCGGCGACCGCCTTCGCGCCGTTCTCGCAGAACTCGGCCAGGTGCCGCTTGTCGCCCTCGGGCCAGGCGCAGCCCGGACAGTCGAAGCCGTCCTTCTGGTTGACCTTGAGCAGGGTCCGGGCCGTCCGCAGGGTGCCCATCTGCTCCTGCGCGATCCGCAGGGTGTGTCCGATGGCGGGCAGGCCCGCCGCGGCGTGCTGCGGGGACGTGACCTGCGGTGCGTCCTGGACCGGGTCGCCCGCCGGCGGCTTGCTGACCATCGCGCTCTCCCTTGAGCGTTCGACCTGTGGGGTACGTCTCCGATCCTGTCACGGGGCGCCGACAACCCGGCACCCCGACCGGTGCGGGACGGGATTGTCGGTGGTCCGTGGCAGGATCGTCCCGTGGCCGAGACAGCATCGAAGAACCCCGCAGACACCCGCCCCCGCCTGCTCCTCATGGACGGGCACTCGCTCGCGTACCGGGCGTTCTTCGCGCTGCCCGCGGAGAACTTCACCACCGCGACCGGGCAGCCGACCAACGCGATCTACGGCTTCGCGTCGATGCTGGCGAACACCCTGCGCGACGAGGCGCCCACGCACTTCGCCGTCGCCTTCGACGTGTCCCGCAAGACGTGGCGCTCGCAGGAGTTCCCCGAGTACAAGGCGAACCGTTCCAAGACCCCCGACGAGTTCAAGGGCCAGGTCGAGCTGATCGGCGAACTCCTCGACGCGATGAACGCGCCGCGGTTCGCCGTCGACGGCTTCGAGGCCGACGACATCATCGCCACCCTCGTCACCCAGGCCGAGGCCGCCGGCTTCGAGGTCCTGATCGTCACCGGTGACCGGGACTCCTTCCAGCTGGTCTCCGACCACACCACCGTGCTCTACCCCACCAAGGGCGTCTCCGAGCTGACCCGCTTCACCCCGGAGAAGGTCCAGGAGAAGTACGGCCTCACGCCCTCCCAGTACCCCGACTTCGCTGCCCTGCGTGGCGACCCGTCCGACAACCTGCCGGGCATCCCGGGTGTCGGCGAGAAGACCGCCGCCAAGTGGATCAACCAGTTCGGCTCCTTCGCCGAGCTGGTCGAGCGCGCCGAGGAGGTCAAGGGCAAGGCCGGGCAGAACTTCCGGGACCACCTGGAGTCCGTCAAGCTCAACCGCGTCCTCACCGAGATGGTCCGGGACGTCGAGCTGCCGAGGACCGTCGCCGACCTGGCCCGTGAGCCGTACGACCGCAAGGCCGTCGCCCTCGTCCTCGACACCCTGGAGATCCGCAACCCCTCGCTGCGCGAGCGGCTCCTCGCCGTCGACCCCGGCTCCGCCGAGGAGACGGCCCCGGCGCCCGCCCCCGGCGTCGAGCTCGACTTCTCCGTCCTCGGCTCCGGCGAGCTCGCCCCCTGGCTGGCCGCCCACGGCGAGCAGCCCCTCGGCGTCGCCACCGTCGACAGCTGGGCGCTGGGCACCGGCAGCGTCTCCGAGGTCGCGCTGGCCGCCGCCGGAGGCGAGGCCGCCTGGTTCGACCCCAGCGAGCTGGACGAGGCCGACGAGCGGGCCTGGGCCGCCTGGATCTCCGACCCGGCCCGCCCCAAGGTCCTCCACAACGCCAAGGGCGCCCTGCGGGTCTTCCCGGAGCACGGCTGGAGCGTCGCCGGCGTCACCATGGACACCGCGCTCGCCGCCTACCTGGTCAAGCCCGGCCGCCGCTCCTTCGCCCTGGACGCCCTCTCGCTGGAGTACCTCGGCCGCGAGCTCGCCCCCGCCGCGGTATCCGAGGGCCAGCTCGCCTTCGGTGCCGAGGACCACGCCGAGGCCGAGGCCCTGATGACCCAGGCCCGCGCCGTCCTCGACCTGGGAAGCGCCTTCGAGTCCAAGCTCGACGAGGTCGGCGCCCGCGAGCTGCTGCACGAGGTGGAACTGCCCACCTCCGTCCTCCTCGCCCGCCTGGAGCGGCACGGCATCGCCGCCGACCGCGACCACCTGGAGGCGATGGAGCAGCAGTTCGCCGGTGCTGTGCAGCAGGCCGTCAAGGAGGCCCACGCCTCCGTAGGCCACGAGTTCAACCTCGGCTCGCCCAAGCAGCTCCAGGAGGTCTTCTTCGGCGAGCTCAACCTCCCGAAGACCAAGAAGACCAAGACCGGCTACACCACCGACGCCGACGCGCTCGCCTGGCTGGCCGGCCAGACCGAGCACGAACTGCCGGTCATCATGCTCCGCCACCGCGAGCAGGCCCGGCTCCGTTCCACCGTCGAGGGCCTGATCAAGACGATCGCCGCCGACGGCCGCATCCACACCACCTTCAGCCAGACCGTCGCCGCCACCGGCCGTCTCTCCTCCACCGACCCCAACCTGCAGAACGTGCCGGTGCGGACCGACGAGGGCCGCGCCATCCGGCACGGCTTCGTCGTCGGCGAGGGCTTCGAGTCCCTCATGACCGCCGACTACAGCCAGATCGAGCTGCGCGTCATGGCCCACCTCTCCGAGGACGAGGGCCTGATCGAGGCGTTCACCTCGGGCGAGGACCTGCACACCACCGTCGCCTCCCAGGTCTTCGGCGTCGAGCGGTCCGCCGTCGACGCCGAGATGCGCCGCAAGATCAAGGCCATGTCGTACGGCCTCGCCTACGGCCTCTCCGCCTTCGGCCTCTCGCAGCAGCTGAACATCGACCCGGGCGAGGCCCGCGGACTGATGGACACCTACTTCGAGCGCTTCGGCGGCGTCCGCGACTACCTGCGCCGGGTCGTCGACGAGGCCCGCGCCACCGGCTACACCGAGACCATGCTCGGCCGCCGCCGCTACCTCCCGGACCTCAACAGCGACAACCGCCAGCGCCGCGAGGCCGCCGAGCGGATGGCGCTCAACGCCCCGATCCAGGGCACCGCCGCCGACATCGTCAAGGTCGCCATGCTCAAGGTCGACCAGGCCCTCGGCGAGGCCGGCCTCTCCTCCCGGATGCTCCTCCAGGTCCACGACGAAATCGTCCTGGAGATCGCCCCCGGCGAGCGCGAGCGGGTCGAGGCCCTGGTCCGCGAGCAGATGTCGGCCGCCGCCGACCTCCGTGCCCCGCTCGACGTCTCCGTCGGCGTCGGCCCGGACTGGGACTCCGCCGCGCACTGACGCACCCGCCCCACCGGTGGCCGCACCCCTGACGGGGCGCGGCCACCGGCGCGTGCGCGCCCGGACGGATCCGCCCGGGCGCCGGGGATCAGCGGACGGCGGGACGCCGGGGATCAGCGGACGCCCGGGCGCCGGGGATCAGCGGACGCCGGGGCGGGAGTGCTCCGGCCGGTCGCCCGGAGCTGCTTCCCCGGCCGTTTCGGGACCGGGGGCCGGTGCCGTACGCCGTCCTCGCAGCCGGGCCGCCACCCCGTACAGCAGGAGGCCCGCGAGGAGCCCCGCGCCCGCCCCGAAACAGGCGGTCGGGACGATGTCGAGCGGGTTCTCGATCCGGTCCCAGCCCCAGTACGCCGCCCAGCGCAGCACCCGGTGCGCGATCCCCGCCAGTACGCAGCCCCCGATCAGCAGCAGCGCCGCCCGCCGCGCGCGCCGGCCCGGCACCCGTACCGCCGCGGGCGTCCGGGTCCCGGCCGGCACCGACCGCACCGCCCGGGCCGCGAACCAGCCGAGCAGGCCCAGCGCCAGCGCCGACCCTCCGTACTGCGCGTACGTGTAGACGGGGAACCCGGCCACGATCTCCGCCAGGAAGGGCAGCTTCCGCGTCCCCCAGCGGTCGATGTGGGTGAAGGTGTCCCAGACGACGTGGGTGGTCGCGCCGAGCGCCGCCGACACGGCGAACCAGGCCGCGAGCCCGGCCGGCCGCCGCTCCCGCCAGGGCCGGCCGCGCACCACCGCGTACACCTGCCCGCGCCGGCTCTCCGGCAGCAGACCCACCAGTGGCTCACGGACCGTCAGCCAGAGGCCCACCAGCACGGCGGCGATGACCACGTCGACGGTGACGAGCCCGACGGAGGAGTGGGTCACGTCCCCGAACGTCATCGCCTCCGGCACCACCGTCGCCGCGAAGTAGGTGAGGTCCGGGGAGAAGCTGCCGGCGACCAGGGCGGAGGCGACCAGCGGTCCGCGCGCCGTCCCGTCCCGCCGCAGTCCCGGCAGGACGGCGGCGGCATGGCTCAGGGTGAAGGGCACCGGAGGAACCTCCTGGTCGTACGGATGATCGGCCCGCAAGGTCTAGAGGCCATGCGCCGGTGCGGCGGTTCCCGCGGCGGGCCCGGGATCCCGGAGCGCGGACCTCCGTGTCCGGCCACCGGGAGACCAAGGGGTGACGAAAGCGTGAAACTCGGTCAGGCCCTGGTGTTCCGTGATACGGACATCGCATAAGGTCGCCTGAGGCCATGCGCGGGGAGCGTGCGGCCGCAGTCGACTGGGGAGGGAGCACGGCATGGCAGAGCAGTTCGGCCGCCGTCTGCGCAGGGGCGCCACCAGCGGAGCGATCGTGGCCGCCGCGGTCGCGGCGCTGGCCGCCTCGCAGGGTCCGGGCGCGATCGCGCCGCCGGCCGACGGCCTCAACGGCGACCACGCCGTCGGCGCCGGCGACGCCACGTCCCCGAACGGTGGCGCGGACGGCGGTTCGGCGACCGGCGACTCGCCGTACTACCTCGACCTGCCGCCGCTGAAGCCGCCGAATCTCGCCGGTGTGCCCACCTCTCCGCAGGTGCCGGTCGTCACCGGCCCCGCCGAGGCCGGCATACCCACGACCGTCCTCGCCGCCTACCGCCGCGCCGAGGCCTCGGTCCGCGCCACCGACCCCTCCTGCAACCTGCCCTGGCAACTCCTCGCCGGCATAGGCAAGGTCGAGTCCGGCCAGGCACGCGGAGGCCGCGTCGACGGAAACGGCACGACCTTCTCCCCGATCCTCGGCCCGGCTCTCAACGGTGTCGGCTTCGCCAACATCTCGGACACCGACGGCGGCGCGTTCGACGGCGACACCACGCACGACCGTGCCGTCGGCCCCATGCAGTTCATCCCGTCCACCTGGGCCGTCTGGGGCCAGGACGCCAACGGCGACGGGAAGAAGGACCCCAACAACATCTACGACGCCGCCCAGGCGGCGGGCATGTACCTGTGCGCCGGGGGCCGGGACCTCGCCATCAAGGCCGACCTCGACCGGGCGATCCTCAGCTACAACCGTTCCACGGAGTATCTGACCACCGTCCTCTCCTGGTTCGAGTACTACGGGCGCGGCACCCACACCGTCCCGGACGGCACCGGCGTGCTCCCGGTCGACCGCAGTGACCGGAACCCTCCGGCGGGGACGACCCGCCCGACGACGCCCGTCTCGCCGAACCCGCCGTCCCCGAGCACCACTCCGCCGGCGGACAAGGCGACGCAGAAGCCCACCGAGCAGCGCCCGACCCAGCCGCCGAAGCCGACCGAGCCGCCGAAGCCGACCGAGCCGCCGAAGCCGGCCGAGCCGACGAAGCCGCCGGTCACGGACCCGACATCCCGGCCGCCGGCCAAGCCCGTCGAGGTACCGCCGACCGTCAAGGTCGCCCATCTCAGGGCGGGAACGGCGGTGCTCACCGCGGTCACCGAGAGCACCTTCGCCGAGGCCGCCTCGGTCACCGCCGTGGACGCCTCGGGCCGTCCGGTCGCCGGCGTCAGCGTCCGCTTCGCGCTCCCCGGCACCACCGACGCCCGCTTCCCCGCCGGTGCCACCACGGTGACCGTGACCTCGGACGCCAAGGGCGTCGCCAAGGCCCCGGCCCTCCGCGCCGGCGAGAAGGCGGAGCCCTTCACCGTTCGCGCCACGGTCCCCGGCCGCTCCCTGCCGGCCGCCGAACTGAAGGCGACCGTCGAGGTCCGCAAGGCCGACGCCCTCGCCCGCGTCGGGGACACCGCCCTGACCGCCGAGACCGGCGCCGGCTACGAGCCCGTCACGGTCGAGGCCCGCCGCGGCGCCGAGCTCGCCCCCGGCGTCAGCGTCACCGCGGTGGTCACCGACTCCGCCGACGCCCCGCAGCAGAGTGCCGACGGCCCGTCCTTCGGCAAGGACGCCGCGGGCAACCCCGTCCGCACCAAGGTCCTGAAGACCGACGCCCAGGGCCGGCTGTCGATCAAGGACCTGGTGGCGGGCGCGAAGGGCGGCGACTACGTCCTCTGGCTCACCGCGCCCGGCGGCGGCACGGTGAAGGTGAAGCTCACCGTCACCGCCCCGGCCCCCACCACGCCGCCCGCCACCCCGGACCCGACCACGGATCCGAGCACGGCGCCGACGACCGACCCGTCGCCGACGGCCTCCGGCTCCGCCCCGGCCTCGACCGAGGCGAGCCCGACGCGCACCGGCTGACCCCGGCTCCGCCCCGGCTCCTCCGCGCCGCCCCCGCCGTCCCTCCCGGGACGCCGGGGGCGGCGCGCGTTTCGGTTCGCCCCGCCGCGAGCTGTTCTCATCTCACGATCGCGTTGCTACGGTGCCCCCGCCCTGACGACCCATCAGATCACCTGCCGGGAGGCCGACATGCGTGCCCTGGTCGCCGCAGCCATCGGACTCGTACCCGTCCTGCTCTTCGTCCTGCTCGTCTCCGTGGTCGACCTGCCGCCCGACGGCCCCACCTCACCGAAGCCCCTGCTCACCGCCGACCCCGGCCCGAAGAAGTAGGGAGCCCCCGTGCGCCGCCGAGCCAGCCTCGTCCTCCTCTCCCTCGCGGTCTTCCTCGCCGCCATGGCCCCCACCCTCCGCTGGTACGCCTTCCCCCGGCTGGCCAAGATCCCGCCGAACCAGTACCAGGAGGTCGTCCTGGAGGCCCGCCCCGCGACCCTCCTCGACTACGGCACCCTCAAGGCCCGCGAGGTCGAGAAGATCACGATCGTCCAGACCCTCAAGGGCAACGTGGAGGAGTCGAAGCGGATCGAGGCGGGCACCGACCGCGACGTCGTCGTCTGGGACGGCCTCTCCTACGTCATGGGGCCCGACGGCAAGATGGTGTCCAAGATCCCCGAGCGGTACGTCTTCGACGCCCACACCCAGGACCCCGTCAACGTGCCCGGCGAGATGGTCGACGGCGACCCGGTCAAACGCGAGGGCATCGAGTTCAAGTGGCCCTTCCTCACCGAGAAGCGCGACTACCTCTACTTCGACGCCCAGACCCGCACCTCGTCCCCCATCCACTACGTGGGGACCCGCACCTTCCGCGGCCTGGAGGTCTACTACTACGAGCAGACCATCCCCTGGACCGAGGTCCCCATGCCCAAGACCATGCCGGTAGAGGGCATCACCCCCGAGGTCATCGCGAGCATGGGCCTCACCCGCTGGTACACCACCAAGCGGATGTTCTGGGTCGAGCCCGTCACCGGGGCCCCCGTCAACGGCGAGGAGATCCACAAGGAGGAGCTCCGCGGCGCCAAGGCCCTGACCGGCTCCGACACCGTCACCGTCTTCGCCGGCCACGTGAAGATGCGCGAGGACTACGTCGTCGACACCGTCGAGCTGGTCTCCGCCAACCGCACCACCGTCCTCCTCCTCGTCTCCTGGCTGCCGTGGACCTTCACCGTCCTCGCCCTCCTCCTGCTCGCCCTCGCGCTCCTGCTGGAGCACCGCTCCCGCCGCCCCGCCCCCGCGGCCGCCCCGCGGGCCGTCCCCGAGACCGTCACCCCTCCCGTCTGAGCCGCGCGCTCGTGTGCCGGGTCGCCGCCGCGGACGACGGGTCCTCCGGCCACGGGTGCTTCGGGTACCGCCCCCGAAGCTCCGCCCGCACCGCCCGGTAGCCGTCCCGCCAGAACGAGGCCAGATCGGCGGTCACGGCAGCCGGCCGCCCGGCGGGGGAGAGCAGGTGCACCAGCACCGGCACCCCCGCCACCGTCGGCGTCCGGGCGAGACCGAACAGCTCCTGGAGCTTCACCGCCAGCACCGGTCTCCCTTCCCCGTACGCCACCCGGATCCGCGAACCGCTCGGCACCTCGATCCGTTCCGGCGCCAGCTCGTCGAGCCGCCCCGCCTCGCCCGAGGCCCACGGGAGCAGCCGCCGCAGCGCCTCACCGGCGTCGATCCGCCCC
This sequence comes from Streptomyces sp. NPDC004435, assembly GCF_042873895.1. Lineage (NCBI taxonomy): Bacteria > Bacillati > Actinomycetota > Actinomycetes > Kitasatosporales > Streptomycetaceae > Streptomyces > Streptomyces sp. NPDC004435. Next base: position 26,369 of record NZ_JBIAMB010000019.1, read on the forward strand.
AGATCCGCCCGCCGCCCCGCCCGCGACAGCTCCGGCTCCAGCCACTCCTCGGCTCGCTCCACCAGCGCCTCCTCCGTCACCTCCGGCCACGCCCCGCCGACCGCCCCGTGCAGGAACGCCAGCCGCTCACGCAGTTCCACCGCCTCCCGCCCCCACCGCAGCAGCCCCGTCCCCTCCCGCCGCAGGCCGTCGAGCAGCGCCTCCCGCACCAGCACCGGATCCGCCCCCGCCCCCAGCGGGCGCACCACCAGCTCCACCGCCCCCAGCCGCTCCACGGACCGCGCGACCACGTCGCCGTCCTCCCAGCGCACCTCCTCGCCCGCGCGCAGCAGATGGCCCGCCGCCCGCCGCGCCACGGCCTCGTCCACCACCGCCGCCAGCCGCACCCGCGCCGTCGCGTCCCGCGCGGTCCGGTCCGCCACCGCCACCGCCAGCCACGGCGCCGACCGCAGCCCCGACCCCTCCGCGAGCCGCGCCCCGCTCCCGGACACCATCAGATGCCCGCCCTGCTCCCGGGCCCGCGCCACCCGCTCGGGGAACGCCAGCGCCGTCACCGTCCCCGCCACCCGGTCGTCCCCGCCCCCGGCGGCCGCGCCGGCGTCCTCCCCGGCACCCGCCGAGGCCGCCGCCCGCTCCAGCCGCCGCACCTCCGCCCGCCAGCGGGCCCCGTACGCGTCGCCGCCCCGGCGGGCCTGGCGCCAGGCGCCCGCCAGATCGTCCCCGTACTCCCGAGGCGGTTCCTCGCTCAGCAGCGCCACCACCTCCGCCGCCCGCCGTGCCCCCACCTCGGACGCCCCGTCCAGCAGTGCCCGGCCGAGCCGCGGATGCAGACCGAGCCGGGCCATCCGCACCCCCCGCCCGGTCGCCCTCCCCGTCTCGTCCACCGCACCGATCGCCTCCAGCACCGAGCGGGCCGCCGCCAGCGCTCCGGCCGGCGGCGCGTCGAGCAGCGCCAGCCCCTCGGCCGTCGGATCGCCCCAGCACGCGGCCCGCAACGCGAAGTCGGCCAGGTCCGCGATCCGGATCTCCGGCGCCGGGAACCGCACCCGCCCGCTCTCCTCCGCCTCCGACCAGCACCGGTACACCGTGCCCGGCGCCTCACGCCCCGACCGCCCCGCCCGCTGCGTCGCCGCCGCGGCCGACACCGGCACCGTCGCCAGCGACCCGAGACCGCGCGCGTGATCCATCCGCGGCTCCCGCGCCAGCCCCGCGTCCACCACGACCCGCACCCCGGGCACGGTGAGGCTCGACTCCGCCACCGACGTCGACAGCACCACCCGCCGCCGCCCACCCGGTCCGGCGCCCCGCAGCACCGCGTCCTGAACCGCCGCCGGAGCCCGCCCGTGCAGCTGGAGCACCTCCGCGTCCACCCCGTCGAGCAGTCCGGCTGTCCGCGCGATCTCCCCGGTGCCGGGCAGGAAGCAGAGGACGTCCCCCTCGTGCCGCGCCAGCGCCTCCCGGACCGTCCCCGCCACGTGCCGCAGCAGTGCGGGGTCCACCCAGGTGCCGTGCGCCGGACGGATCCCCGCGGGCGGTGGCGCGTGACGCACCGCGAACCCGTGCCCCTCGCCCACGCTCCGCACCACCGGCGCGGGCCCGCCGGCCTCCTGCGAGGTCAGCAGCCGCGCCCACGCCTCCGCGTCGCTGGTCGCCGAGGCCGCGACGAGCCCCAGCTCCGGCCGCAGCGCGGCCCGTACGTCCACCAGGAAGGCGAGGGCCGTGTCGGCGTCCAGATGCCGTTCGTGACACTCGTCGAGCAGCACCACGTCCACCCCAGCGAGCTCCGGGTCCCGCTGGAGCCGCTGGAGCAGGATGCCCGTCGTCACCACCTCGACCCGCGTCGCGGGACCGGCCCGCCGCTCCCCGCGCACCGCGAAGCCGACGGCCCCGGTCGCCCCGCCGACCTCCTCGCCCAGCAGCCAGGCCATCCGCGCCGCCGCGGCCCGCACCGCCATCCGGCGCGGCTCGGCCACCAGCACCCGCCGCTCGGGCCCGTCGCCCACGAGCCCCGCGAGCGCCAGCGGCACCAGCGTGGTCTTGCCGGTGCCGGGCGGCGCGTGCAGCACCGCGGTGCCGCGCTCGGCGAGCGCGGCCAGCAGCTCGGGAACGGCAGGGCGGACGGGAAGCAGATCGAGTGCGTCGTGTCGGATCACGCACTCAGTCTCGTACGCGGAAGGAAAAGGGCGGGCCGCGTCATCCACAGGCCCGCCCATTAATAGGAAGAACGCGTTCAGTCCTCGCGTACGCACAGGAAGATCGCCGTGCCCGGGATCAGGTTCCCCCGCAGCGGCGACCAGCCTCCCCACTCCTGGCCGTTCCACGCCGGCCACTCCGGCTCGACCAGGTCCACCAGCCGGAAGCCGCCGGCCACCACGTCCCGCACCCGGTCGCCCAGCGTCCGGTGGTGCTCCACGTACACGGCCCGCCCGGCCTCGTCCTGCTCGACATAAGGAGTGCGGTCGAAGTACGAGGCGGCGACCGAGAGGCCCTCGGGCCCCGGCTCGTCGGGGAAGGCCCAGCGGATCGGATGCGTCACCGAGAACACCCAGCGCCCGCCCGGACGCAGCACCCGCCGCACCTCGCGGAAGACCCGCACCGGATCGGCCACGAAGGGCACCGCCCCGTAGGCGGAGCACGCCAGGTCGAAGGAGCCGTCGCGGAACGGCAGCGCCCCCGCGTCCGCCTCGACCAGCGGCACCTCCCCGCCGATCCGCAGCGCGTGCTGGAGCTGCCGGTGCGAGAGGTCGAGCGCCACCGGCCGGGCGCCCCGCGCCGCGAGCCACCGCGAGCACTGCGCCGCGCCCGCGCCGATCTCCAGGACGTCGAGCCCCTTCAGCTCCTCCGCCGGCCCGAGCAGCCCGGCCTCGGCCTCGTCCAGGCCCTCCGGACCCCAGACGAACCGGTCGTCGCCGAGGAAGGCGCCGTGCTCGGTCTGGTACTCGTCGGCGTTCCGGTCCCACCATCCCCGGCTGGCCCGGCTGCTCTCCGCGTCCCCCGCGTCACGCCGGGTCGCCTCGGCCTCCTCCTCGTCCGAGGAGAGGGGATCTTCGTGCTCGTACTCTTGGTTCATCTCGCCCGCCGATGTAGTTTGCGCACAGGTGCCGCCCCCCGGTGGACCCCGCCGATGAGGCGCGGGTGGACACGATTAGTGCCGGGTTTACGTGGTTCTGTCCCGGGTGCGCGCTTCGCGCATTGACCCTGTCCGGCCGCCCCCGTATGCTAAAGGTTGCGCTGCGGGCCTGCGCGCCTCAGACGGAGCAGGCCGCGCTCGCACCTGTTGCAGTCCCCTCGGTTTGCGAGGCGCCTCCGGTCTTCGGAAGGCGCTTCATCAGCTGTCTGGCTTCTTCAGTGCGATACGGGCTCTCGGCGTAGCAGTACCTACGACTTTCTGTCCGTAACCGGAGCCCTTTCCCACATGACGAGCAGCACCGAGACCACCGCCACCACCCCGCAGGTTGCGGTCAACGACATCGGTAACGAGGAAGCCTTCCTCGCCGCGATCGACGAGACGATCAAGTACTTCAACGACGGCGACATCGTCGACGGCGTCATCGTGAAGGTCGACCGGGACGAGGTCCTGCTCGACATCGGTTACAAGACCGAAGGTGTCATCCCGAGCCGCGAGCTCTCGATCAAGCACGACGTCGACCCGAACGAGGTCGTCAAGGTCGGCGACGAGATCGAGGCCCTGGTTCTCCAGAAGGAGGACAAGGAAGGCCGCCTGATCCTCTCGAAGAAGCGTGCCCAGTACGAGCGCGCCTGGGGCACCATCGAGAAGATCAAGGAAGAGGACGGCATCGTCACCGGTACCGTCATCGAGGTCGTCAAGGGTGGTCTCATCCTCGACATCGGCCTCCGCGGCTTCCTCCCGGCCTCCCTGGTCGAGATGCGTCGTGTCCGCGACCTCCAGCCCTACGTGGGCAAGGAGCTCGAGGCGAAGATCATCGAGCTGGACAAGAACCGCAACAACGTGGTCCTGTCCCGCCGTGCCTGGCTGGAGCAGACCCAGTCCGAGGTTCGCCAGACCTTCCTCACGACCCTCCAGAAGGGTCAGGTCCGCTCCGGCGTCGTTTCCTCGATCGTCAACTTCGGTGCCTTCGTGGACCTGGGTGGCGTCGACGGTCTCGTCCACGTCTCCGAGCTGTCCTGGAAGCACATCGACCACCCGTCCGAGGTTGTCGAGGTCGGCCAGGAGGTCACCGTCGAGGTTCTCGACGTGGACATGGACCGCGAGCGTGTCTCCCTGTCGCTGAAGGCGACGCAGGAGGACCCGTGGCAGCAGTTCGCCCGCACGCACCAGATCGGCCAGGTCGTCCCCGGCAAGGTCACCAAGCTGGTTCCGTTCGGCGCGTTCGTCCGCGTGGACGAGGGCATCGAGGGTCTGGTCCACATCTCCGAGCTGGCCGAGCGCCACGTGGAGATCCCGGAGCAGGTCGTCCAGGTCAACGACGAGATCTTCGTCAAGGTCATCGACATCGACCTCGAGCGTCGCCGGATCTCGCTGTCCCTGAAGCAGGCCAACGAGTCCTTCGGTGCCGACCCGGCGTCGGTCGAGTTCGACCCGACCCTGTACGGCATGGCCGCGTCCTACGACGACCAGGGCAACTACATCTACCCCGAGGGCTTCGACCCCGAGACCAACGACTGGCTCGAGGGCTACGAGACCCAGCGCGAGGCGTGGGAGGCCCAGTACGCCGAGGCGCAGGCGCGCTTCGAGCAGCACCAGGCCCAGGTCATCAAGTCCCGCGAGGCCGACGAGGCCGCCGCTGCCGAGGGCGCTGCCGCCCCGGCCGCCGGCAACGCCGGTGCGGGCATCTCGGGTGGTTCCTACTCCTCGGAGTCGGACGACAGCGCCGGCGCCCTGGCGTCGGACGAGGCCCTCGCCGCCCTCCGCGAGAAGCTCGCCGGCGGCCAGAGCTGAACAGGCTCACCGCTGAGCGGCGCTAGTCGCTAGCAGTACACCGGGGCCCGCTCCCTCCCGGGGGAGCGGGCCCCGGTCGCGTCTCCGGCCCCTGACACGCGCGCCGGAGCCGCCCCGAACCTCCCCGGACGGGAATGACCTTGCGCCCCGGGGCGTTCCTCCTGAAGACGCGAGGAGGAGCGGTAACCGTGCTTGATCCCCAGGATTTGTACGAGTGGGACGCCAAGGGGCTGGCCGTGGTCGATCTGGCCCTGGCCCAGGAGTCGACCGGACTGGTCATGCTGTACCACTTCGACGGCTACATCGACGCGGGGGAGGCCGGCGAGCAGATCGTCGAGGGAGTCCTCGACACCCTGCCGAACCAGGTCGTCGCCCGCTTCGACCACGACCGGCTGGTGGACTACCGAGCCCGCCGGCCCCTGCTGACCTTCAAGCGCGACCAGTGGGTCGCCTACGAGACGCCGACCATCGAGGTCCGCCTCGTCCAGGACGCCACCGGCGCACCCTTCCTCGTCCTCTCCGGCCCCGAGCCGGACGTCGAGTGGGAGCGGTTCGCCGCCGCCGTCGCCCAGATCGTCGAACGGCTCGGCGTACGGCTCGCGGTCAACTTCCACGGCATCCCCATGGGCGTCCCGCACACCCGGCCCGTCGGCCTCACCCCGCACGGCAGCCGCACCGACCTCATGCCCGGCCACCGCAGCCCCTTCGACGAGGCGCAGGTGCCCGGCAGCGCGGAGTCCCTCATCGAGTTCCGGCTCACCGAGGCGGGCTTCGACACCCTGGGCGTCGCCGCCCACGTCCCCCACTACGTGGCCCGCTCCGCCTACCCGGACGCGGCGCTCACCGCCCTGGAGGCCGTCACCGCCGCCACCGGGCTCGTCCTGCCGGGCGTCGCCCACACGCTGCGCACCGAGGCCCGCCGCACCCAGACCGAGATCGACCGCCAGATCGGCCAGGGCGACGAGGAACTGGTCGCCCTGGTCCAGGGCCTTGAGCACCAGTACGACGCGATGGCCGGCGCGGAGACCCGCGGCAGCCTCGTCGCCGAGCCCGTCGACCTGCCCTCCGCCGACGAACTGGGCCGGGAGTTCGAGCGCTTCCTCGCCGAACGGGAGGGTGACTCCTAGGCCGGCGGGGCGGGGCCCTAAGCTGCCGCCCATGCTGAAGGTGGGCCTGACCGGTGGAATCGGCGCCGGCAAGAGTGAGGTGTCGCGGCTTCTCGTCTCGTACGGGGCCGTGCTGATCGACGCGGACCGGATCGCCCGCGAGGTCGTCGAACCCGGCACGCCGGGGCTCGCGGCCGTCGTGGAAGCCTTCGGGGAGGACGTCCTCACCGGAGACGGGGCGCTGGACCGGCCGAAGCTCGGCTCCATCGTCTTCGCCGACCCCGAGCGGCTGGCCACGCTCAACGCGATCGTCCACCCGCTCGTCGGGGCCCGGTCGGCCGAGCTGGAGAGCACGGCGGGCCCCGGGGACGTGGTCGTCCACGACGTGCCCCTGCTCACCGAGAACGGCCTGGCGCCCCTCTACGACCTCGTGGTCGTCGTGGACGCCTCGCCCGAGACCCAGCTCGACCGGCTGGTACGGCTCCGGGGCATGACCGAGGAGGAGGCCAGGGCCCGCATGGCCGCCCAGGCCGGCCGCGCGGCCCGGCAGGAGATCGCGGACCTCCTGATCGACAACGACGGCCCGTTCGACGCGCTGGAGCCGCAGGTACGGAAGCTCTGGGACGAGCTGGCACGACGCGCCGCGGAGACCGACCGGGCCTAGCGCCTGTGCGGCCCGATCGGCAGAACACCCCGCCCGGGACACCCCGTCCGGTGTTCCGGCCCCGGAACGTGGGAAGGATGCAGTTCATGGCCGAGAGAAATCCGGAGACGCACGTCATCGACTTCCGTGCCGCAGAGCAGCTGCTGGCCGCGCGGGACCCGCGTGGTGCCGTGAAACTGCTGGACTCGGTCATCGCCGAGCACCCGGAGAACACCGCGGCCCGGCTCCTGCGGGCCCGGGCCTTCTTCGCCGCCGCCCAGCTGCGCCCCGCGCAGCTGGAGTTCGAGCTGGTCCTGGAGCGCGAGCCGGACAACGCCTTCGCCCACTTCGCGCTCGCCCGCACCCTCCAGCGCTCCGGCCAGGCGTCCCGGGCCACCCGGCACTTCCGGCTGGCCGCCGCGCTCGACCCCCGGCCCGAATACGTCGAGGCCGCCGGCTTCGGCACCGAGGACTGACCGCCCGGCCTCAGCGGTCCCGGCCGCCGTCCCCGGGCTTCGGGGGCCACCCGGAGTCGTCCCCCGGCCTTCGGGGCCACCCACCGCGGTCGGCCTCGAACGGGCTCCGCGGCCGTCCGTCGCCGTGGTCCGGTTCGTACGGCGGGACGTCCCGGCCCGGCTGCCAGTGCGGGCCCTGGCGCAGACGGCGCAGGACCATCGCCATGTCAGCGGCGACGATCACGAGCAGTACGCCGCAGGCCGCCGCCCAGCCGGGACGGCCGACCAGCACGAAGACCACCGTGCCGAACACCGCCCACACCAGCCCCCAGGCACTCAGCCAGAACCGCAGCCGCAGCGCGCTGCGCGCGGTGGCCGGCTCGCTCCCGGTACGCATGACGGCGCCTTCTCCCGTCGGATCCCTTTGGGCACTTCCAGCATGGACCCGTCCGGGGCCGAACGGAACGGCGGCGGCCCGCGACTCAGTGCACGAGGGAGTAGCTGCGCCAGGGCAGGGTGCCCGGGACGATGGAGTCGGCGCTGTTGGTGGGCAGGTAGATCGGCTCCTCGCCCCGGCAGTGCGGGGTCCGGTAGAGGATCAGGTCGATCAGGGTGCCGTTCTCGACCCGCGTCGCGCCCAGCGGGAGCCGGTGGCAGCCCTTCACCGGCGGGCTCATCACCCGCACCACCTTCTCCCCGCGGGTCTCGTACGTCACGGGGCCGACCGCGGTGCGGCCGAGGCCCGAGCAGCCCGCGACCGTGAGCGTGAGCAGCACGGCCCCGGTGGCGGTCGTGAGACGCCGGCGAACGGACATGGCGGAACCCCTTCGGTCGGGCGAGCGAGGCGGTCGGCGGCAGCCCCGGCGGCGTGAAAAGCCCTGGTCGTCGCCACCCTCCCGCCCCCGGAGGCCGCTGTCATCCGCTGTTGGGCCGGTCGGGGGACGCCGAGGTGCGGTCGTTGTCGGACCCCGCCCGTAAGGTCGTGGGTACCGGCGTGGAAGCTCCGCGCCGGCCCGGCGGACCCCGGGGGGAAGGGAGGGCGGCACCGTGACGGAGCGCTGGGCGGCCCGTGCCGCCGTCTTCCTGCCCGCCGCGCTGCCCCGTGACGGCCGGGTCGCCCTCTGGTCCCCGGACGGGGCGGCGCTTCCCGAGCCGGACGGTCTCGCCGGGGCGGAGTCCACCCGCATCACCGTCGCCCGCCGGCACGGCTCCGGTGTCCGCGGCCGGGAGGTCCCCGCGGTCACCCTGCCCGTGGCCACCGCCCTGCCCCTGCTCGTCGCCGCCCGGCACAGTCCCGCGGCCCACCCCGCCACCGCCTGCTGGGGCGCGGCCGCCCTGCACGCCCTGCACCTGGCCTCCCGCGGCCGGCTGCTGCCCGGTCTCACCGCCGACGACCTGGACGCCTGGCGCGCCGGGCCGCTCGACGCCGAGGACATCGCGCATCTGCGGGCCGTCGCCGCCGCCATGCCGTACGAGGCGCACGCGGTGCCCGTCGCCGGGTCCGGGCCGCTCGGGCTGCCCGATCCGGAGGCGCTGGTGCGGGCCTTCCTGGACGCGGTCGCCGACACCCTGCCGCGTACCCCCGCCGCCGCGCACGCGGTCGGGGCGCCCTTCGCGTCCGTCACCCCGCAGCACCTGCCCGGGGCCCGCGCGTGGGCCGCCGAGGCCGCCGCCGGCATGGACGCGGGGGTGCGGATCTCGCTCCGGCTCGACCTCTCCGCCGCCGAGCTCTTCGACACGGCCGACGAGGCCGAGGGGGGAACCGAGCGGCGGGCCGCGGCCGCCGTCCTCCAGGTCCACAGCCTCGCCGACCCGACCCTCGTCATCGACGCCGCGGCCCTGTGGGCGGGGGAGGGCGAGCACTTCGGCCCCCGCGCCCGCATCGACGCCCTCCTCGCGCTGCGCCGCGCCGCCCGGATCTGGCCGCCGCTCGGCCGGCTCCTGGAGCGGGACGCGCCCGACGTCCTCGCCGTCACCGAGTCCGAGCTGTACGAGCTGCTGGGCCCCGCCGCGGCCCGGCTCGCCGATGCCGGGGTGGCCCTGCACTGGCCGCGCGACCTGGCGCGCTCGCTCAGCGCCTCCGCCGTCGTCCGCCCCGCCCGCTCCGCGCCCGGCTCCGCCACCGACGGCACCAGCTTCTTCGACTCGACCGAACTGCTCCGCTTCGACTGGCAGCTCGCCCTCGACGGCGATCCGCTCACCCAGGGTGAGATGGACCTGCTCGCCGAGGCGCACCGGCCCGTCGTCCGGCTCCGTGACCGCTGGGTCGTCGTCGACCCCGACCTCGTCCGCAAGGCCCGCAAGCGAGAACTGGGCCTGCTGGAGCCGGTGGACGCCCTCGCCGCCGCCCTCACCGGCAGTGCCGAGGTCGACGGCGAGACCGTCCCCGCCGTGCCCGTCGGAGCGCTCGCCGTCCTGCGTGACCGGCTCCTCGCCGGTCCCGAGGCCGCCGCGCCCCCGCCGGGACTCACCGCCACCCTGCGGGACTACCAGCTCCGGGGTCTGGCCTGGCTGGACCTGATGACCTCGCTCGGCCTCGGCGGCTGCCTCGCCGACGACATGGGCCTCGGCAAGACCGTCACGGTCCTCGCCCTCCACCTGCGCCGGGCCCGCCGCGAGCCCACCCTCGTGGTCTGTCCCGCCTCGCTCCTCGGCAACTGGCAGCGGGAGGCGGCCAGATTCGCCCCGGGCGTGCCCGTCCGCCGCTTCCACGGCACCGCGCGCGACCTCGGCGGCCTCGACGGCGGGATCGTCCTCACCACCTACGGCACCCTGCGCACCCGCGCCGCCCAGCTCGCCGACCGGTCCTGGGGCATGGTCGTCGCCGACGAGGCACAGCACGTGAAGAACCCGTTCTCCGCGACCGCCAAGGCGCTCCGTACCGTGCCCGCGCCCGCCCGGGTCGCGCTCACCGGCACGCCCGTGGAGAACAACCTCTCCGAGCTGTGGGCCATCCTCGACTGGACCACGCCCGGACTCCTCGGCCCGCTCAAGGCGTTCCGCTCCCGCCACGCCCGAGCCGCGGAGAACCACGAGGAGCTGGAGAACGAGGAGGCGGTGGAGCGCCTCGCCCGCCTCGTCCGGCCCTTCCTGCTGCGCCGCCGCAAGTCCGACCCGGGCATCGTCCCCGAGCTGCCGCCCAAGACCGAGTCCGACCACCCGGTGCCGCTCACCCGTGAACAGGCATCGCTGTACGAGGCGGTGGTCCGCGAGACCCTGGGGCTGATCGAGGCCGCGGAGGGGATGGCCCGGCGCGGTCTGGTGATGAAGCTGCTGACGTCGCTCAAGCAGATCTGCAACCACCCCGCCCAGTACCTCAAGGAGGACGCCCACGGCCGCGGCACCGCCCGTCTCGCGGGTCGCTCCGGCAAGCTCGCGCTCCTCGACGAACTCCTCGACACGATCATCGCCGAGGACGGCTCCGTCCTCGTCTTCACCCAGTACGTGACGATGGCCCGGCTCCTCGCCGACCACCTCACCGCTCGGGGCATCGGCAGCCAACTCCTGTACGGAGGGACGCCCGTGGCCGAGCGGGAGCGGATGGTCGACCGCTTCCAGGCGGGCGAGGTGCCCGTCTTCCTGCTCTCGCTCAAGGCCGCCGGCACCGGCCTCAACCTCACCCGCGCCGGTCATGTCGTCCACTACGACCGCTGGTGGAACCCGGCGGTCGAGGACCAGGCCACCGACCGCGCCTACCGGATCGGCCAGACCCAGCCCGTGCAGGTCCACCGGCTCGTCACGGAGGGCACCGTCGAGGACCGCATCGCCGAACTGCTCCGCGCCAAGAAGGCGCTCGCCGAAGCCGTCCTGGGCTCCGGCGAGGCCGCCTTCACCGAACTCACCGACCGCGAACTGGCCGACCTGGTCTCCCTGAGGAGGTCCGCGTGAACCGCCCCGGAGCCCGGGCCGCCCGCCCCGCGCGCGGGACGGCACCCCGCCACGACGACCGCCGCCGCACCTTCCCGGCCGTCCCGCCCCGCGGTGCCTCCGACGGGAGCTTCGCCGCCACCTGGTGGGGCAACGCCTGGGTGGCCGCCCTGGAGCGCACCGCGCTCGACCAGGCCCGCCTCGGCCGCGGCCGGGCCTACGCGGAGCGGGGCAAAGTCGACGCGATCACCGTCACCCCCGGCCGGGTCGTCGCCTATGTGCACGGCAGCCGGATCCGCCCGTACCGCACGGAGATCCGGATGCGGACGCTCGGGGACGACGGCTGGGAGCTCTTCCTGGACCGGGCCGCCGCCAGGCCCGAGCACATGGCGGCCCTCCTCGACAAGGACGTCCCGCACGCCCTGGAGGCGGTCGAGGGGCTGCTGCCCGCCCCCGGTGACCTGCTGCCCGACTGCTCCTGCCCCGACGACGGCTTCCCCTGCAAGCACGCCGCCGCCCTCTGCTACCAGGCGGCCCGCCTGCTCGACGAGGATCCCTTCGTCCTCTTCCTGATGCGCGGCCGCGGCGAGGGCGAGCTCCTCGCCGAGCTCTCCCGGCGCAACGCGGCCCGGTCCGCCGTCGAGTCCGGCACGACCGCGCCCGTGCTGCCCGCCGTGCCCGCCCGGGAGGTGCTGGCCGCCGCCGGGTCCGTGCTGCCGCTGCCCCCGCCGCTGCCGCTCCCGGACCGGCCCGGCCGCCCCGCGGTCTTCCCGCCGGATCCGCACGCACCCGACCCCCTCGCGCTGGATTTGCTGGCCGGCGAGGCCGCCGCCCGCGCCCACGCCTTCCTCGCCACCGGGCACGACCCGGTCGCCGGCCTCACCCCGTGGCAGGACGCGGTCCGGCTCGCCGCCGCCCATCCCGGATCCGGGCTCACCGCCTCGACCCGCGCGCTCTACCGGGACCTGGCCGACGCGCTCGACCGGACCCCCACCGACCTCGCCCGTGCCGTCGCCGCCTGGCGCCAGGGCGGGGCGGCGGGGCTCGCGGTCCTGGAGGAGCCGTGGGATCCGCCCGCCGGTCCGTTCGACCGGGCCAGACCCGCCCTCATCGCCGCCGACTTCCCGGGGTTCCGCCCCTGGCGCAACCGGCTCTCCACCGGCTCGCTCCAACTCCGGCTGGGCCAGGACGGCCTGTGGTACCCGTACGAATCCGACCACGACCGCGAGGACTGGTGGCCGCGCGGGATCCCCGACGCCGACCCGGTCGGAGCGCTCACCGAACTCCTGGGCCGCTGACGGACGTCGGGTCGACCACTCGAACGGCGCCTCCCTCGTAGGAGTGAATCCCGCCTACGGCCGGATCCGGCAATCGCGTTCGTCGCGTTTATTCCGGTACGGGCACTTGCCCGTGCAACTCCGGAAGGCAGGAAGCCATGAGGCAGATGCGCCGAAGTGGTCTGGCCACACTGATGGTCACGGGTGGTGCGCTCGCGCTGTCGGCGGGCGCCGCCCACGCGGACTCCGGTGCCGAGGGCGCCGCGGTCGGCTCGCCGGGAGTCATCTCCGGCAACACGATCCAGCTGCCGGTCCACGTGCCGGTCAACCTCTGCGGGAACACGGTCAACGTGGTCGGGCTGCTCAACCCGGCCGCGGGCAACTCCTGCGCCAACACCTCGGCCCCGGCCGGGGAGTCCCGGGACGGCGGCCCCGGCCGCACCCACAAGGACGAGGCCATGACCCCCCGCGGCGGCGAGCAGACCGACACCCGTGGCGGCGGCTCGTCCGACGGCGGCGCGGTCAACGGCGGCGGCGCCACCGCTCAGAGCCACACCGAGGGCTCTCCGGGCGTGCTGTCCGGGAACGGCCTCCAGCTCCCGATCGACCTGCCGGTCAACGTGGTCGGCAACTCGGTCAACATGGTCGGCGTCGGCAACCCGTCCGTCGGCAACACAGGGGTCAACACCCCGAGCACCCCCGAGGAGCCGCAGGTCGAGATCCCGACCCCGCGCCCGGAGACCCCGGTGCGCAACGTGCCGCCGAAGCCGGTCGCCGAGCAGGAGAAGCCGGAGGCCCCGGCCCCCGCCCCCGCTCCCGCCCCTGCCCCGGCCCCCGCGCCGCAGGGCGAGACCCGCACCGTCGCCCTGGCCGCCACCGGCAGCGACAGCGTCGGCTACGCCGCCGCGGGCAGCGCCGCGCTCCTCCTCGGCGGCGCGCTGATGTACCGCCGCGCCCGCCGCGCGGCCGACCAGGTCTGACCCCGGACCTTCCCCGCCGGGGCCGGTTCCGCTGACGCCCGAGCCGTCAGCGGTCCGCCCGGCCCGGCGTCCCCTCCGCGCCCGTCGTGCCCGTCACGCCGGGCGCGTCCGCGCGCTCGGTCCCCGGCGGGCGCCAGGACCGCAGCACCGTCTCGATCGCCGGGGCGACCGTGGTGCGGGCCCGGTGACGGGGGACACCGCTCATCAGCAGCGTGTCGTACGGGGTGTCCAGATGACGCACGGAGGCGCGGACCGCGGCGGTCACGGCGCCCCGGTCGAGGGCGCGCCCGGCGGCGGTCCGGCCGACCCGGCCGCTGCCCTTCGCGGAGGCGTGACCGGCGATCTCGGCGGCCCGCTCCAGGGGCATCGCGGGGAAGAGCCGCAGGATCTCCACCCGCAGGGCCTCGGTGATCCCGGCGTCCCGTGCCGCGCGCCGCTCCCCGTCCCTGGTCCGCCGCCGGGCCCGGGCCTCGGCGTCGGCGAGGCAGGCGGCCTCGGCCAGGGCGAGGGCCGTCTCCTCGACGAGCAGCCCCTGCCGTTCGTACCGGGTGCGGCGCCGGTTGTGGCGCACCACCACCGCCCACAGGCCGCTGCGCTCGCGGGCGCGGCGGGTGAGCGCGGTGTCGCCCCGGCGCAGGAAGACCAGGTGGCCGAGGTCGGCGCAGTCCAGGCAGACCGGCCGGCCGTACTCGACGATCATGCGTTCCAGCGGGCCCCGCCGGCACTCCGAGCAGCGGCGGCGCCGCAGCGGTTCGACGACGACGGGGGCGACGAGGTCCACAGCCGCCGTCCTCAGCGGAGTCCGGTCCCGGCGGCGCCCGCGAAGGCACCGCACGTGGCGTTCCGGCTCCGGCGCAGCCGCTCGCCGAGGAGCGTGCCCGCCTCCCCTGTCAGTGTCGCGCCCATGACCGGTCGTCCCCTTCCGTGGCCGCCCCGACCTTCCGGAGATCCTTCGGACCGTCAGATCATGGCATTGCGGGGGTGGTCGCGTCACCGCCGGACCGGGTGGCGAGTGCCGCCGCCAGCCGGTCACGGGCCGCCGTCTGCGCGGCGATCCGCGCGTCGAGCACCGCGAGCCGCTCACGGGCGATCTCCAGGCCGCGGGCGGAGGGGCGCACCGACGGCAGGTCGCCGTCGAGGCAGGTGCGGAAGGCGGACACGTCGTCGAGGGTGAGACCGGCGTCGAGGAGGTACCGGATGTTGGTGACGCGGACGACCGCGCCCTCCTCGTACAGGCGGTAGCCGTTGGCCGCGCGTTCCGAGGCGATCAGCCCCGCCTGCTCGTAGTGGCGCAGGGACCGGGCCGACACGCCCGTCCTGCGGGCCAGTTCACCGATGCGCACCCGCCCAGTCGTATCACGCGACCAGCGCCCCGCCGTCGACGGGGAGCACCGTCCCGGTGCAGAACGCGGCGTCGGGCGCGGCGAGCGCGGTGACCGCCCACGCGACCTCCTCGGGCCGGCCGACCCGTCCGAGCGGGGTGTGCGCGACCTGCCAGTCCCGTACCTCCCGCCGCTGCTCCGGCGTCAGGCCCATGTGGTCGGCGATCGGCGTCTCGATCGCGCCGGGGGCGACCGCCACCACCCGGATCCCGGCGGGCGCGAGTTCGACCGCCCAGCAGCGCGTGAGGGTCTCCAAGGCGCTCTTGGTCGCCGGATAGACCGAGCTGCTCGGCCAGCCGCGCTGTCCGATCGTCGTGGTCACGTTCACGACCACGCCCCGGGAGGCGCGCAGCGCGGGCACGGCGGCCTGGGTGAGCAGGACGGGGGCGAGCAGATTGGTCTCCAGGAGGGGGGCGATCACCTTCCGGTCGAGGGTGCCGAGGGCGCCGCCGCCGGCGACCCCCGCGTTGTTGACCAGGACGTCGAGGCGGCCGTGGGCCGCGAGGACGTCCCGGACGATCTTCTCGGGGGTGCCGTCGGCGGTGATGTCGGCGGGGTACGGGTGGATCGCGGCGGGGGCCTCGGCGGCGGTCTCCCGCAGGGGCCCGGTCCTGCGGCCGACGGCGACGACGGTCGCGCCCTGCCGGGCGAAGGCCCGTGCGGTGGCCCGGCCGATGCCGGTGCCCGCGCCGGTGACGAGGACGACCCTGGGGGGAGTGGTGGTGTCGGTGGTGTTCATGGAGCCGAGGGTGGAACGGTGACGCCAGTGGCAAGGTCAAGTCCGCGGGCGCGCCGGGCAGAATGGGTGGGATGCGATACGAGGCGATCACCTGGGGCCGGATGGCCGGGCGGCTGGCGAGGCACGTGGACCGGCTGGCCCCCGGTGACGGCGGCGATCGGTTGAAGGTCGCCGTCGACGGGGCCCCGGCCGCCGGGGGCGAGGAACTGGCGGGACTGCTCGCGGAGCAGCTCCGGGACCGGGGGCGCCCGGTGCGCGTCGTCGGGACCGGGGGCTTCCTGCGGCCCGCGTCGCTGCGGTACGAGCACGGGAAGCGGGACCCCGACGCGTACTACGACGGCTGGACCGACACCGGCGCGCTCTGGCGGGAGGTGTTCACCCCGCTGGAACCGGGCGGCGACGGGCGGATCCTGCCCGACCTGTGGGACCCGGTGAAGGACCGGGCGACCCGCACCCCCTATGTGACGCTGCCGCCCGGCGGTGTCCTGGTGGTGCACGGGCCGTTCCTCCTCGGGCACTGGTTCCCCTTCGACCTGAGCGTCCATCTGCGCCTGTCGCCCGCCGCGCTGGCCCGGCGCGCCGAGGAGTCCTGGACGCTGCCGGCCTTCGCCCGGTACGAGGCGGAGACCGACCCGGCCGGGACCGCCGACGTCGTCGTCCGCGCCGACGATCCGCGGCACCCGGCCTGGACCGGGCTCGGGGCGCTCGACTCAGACTGACGGCGGCCGGCCGCCGATCAGCGTCACCGCCTCGGCCCCCGCCGCGCACCCCGCCGAGGCGGCCTCCGCCGGGTCGGCGCCCGCCAGCAGGGCGGCGAGGAACGTGCCCGTGAACGCGTCCCCGGCGCCCGTCGAGTCCACTCGCCGCTCCGGCGCCACCGGCGGGGCCGTCACCCGTGCGGTGACCGCCCCTGCCTCGGCGACCAGCGCGCCGGCCGCGCCCAGCGTCACCACGACCAGCGGTATGCGGCGGCTCAGTTCCCGGGCGGCGGCCTCCGCGTCGGCCGCGCCGGTGAGCAGCCGGGCCTCGTCGGCGTTGGGCAGCAGCAGGGAGGCGCCCTCCACGGCGGCGAGGAACCGCTCGGGGCCCAGCTCGGCGAGGAAGCCCGCCGAGGCCGGGTCGACGCTCACGGGTGCCCCGGCGGCCCGGGCGTCCCGCAGGGCGAGGAGGGCCGCCGCCCGGCTCGACGGGGCGAAGAACAGGTAGCCGGAGAGGTGGAGCGCCGCCACGCCGTCCAGCAGCCGGGCCGACCAGTCGGCGGGGCAGAGGCGCAGCACGGCCCCGCCGTCCGTCAGGAAGGTGCGCTCCGCCGCCGCGTCGACGAGGGCGATCACCGTGCCCGTCGGGGCCTCCGGGTCGGGTACGAGGAGGGGCCGGACGCCCGCCTCTGTCAGAGCCCGCTCGTGCCAGTCGGCCGACTCCGTCCCGACCCGGCCGAGGAGTCGTACGTCCCGGTGGCCCGAACGGGCCGCCCAGCAGGCCGCGTTGGCCCCCGCCCCGCCCGGCAGGGTGCGGATGGCGGCCGCGGTGTCCGTCGCCGGGGCGAGCGGGGTCCGGTGCCGGGCCACCACGTCGGTGACGACGTCGCCGACGACCAGCAGCGCTCCGGTCCGGTTCACCGGCCCTGCTCGCCGCGCCGCCGCGTCCCGCTCCGCCCCGTCACCGCTCGCCCGCGGCGTACGCCCCGGCGATCTCCGCCGCGAGCCGGACGTTGCCCCGCACCGCCGCCAGATTGGCCTCCAGGGAGGCGCCGTCCGTGTGCGTGGTCAGGTACTCCAGGAGGAAGGGCGTCACCGCCTGCCCGGTGATGCCCTTCTCCTTCAGCTCGGCGAGGCCCGCGGCGAGCACCCGGTCGTGCAGCGCCGGGTCCAGCTGCTCGTCCTCCGGCACCGGATTGGCCACGACCAGCGCCGACCAGGGCCGGCCCAGGGCCTCCCGGGCCCGTATGACGGCGGCGACCTCCGCCGGGCTGCGCAGCGTCCAGTCGACGGGTTCGCCCGAGGAGGAGAGGTAGAAGCCGGGGAAGGTCCCGGTGCCGTACCCGGCCACCGTCACGCCCAGGGTCTCCAGCCGCTGGAGGGTGGCCGGCACGTCGAGGATCGACTTCACGCCCGCGCAGACCACCGTGATGCCCACCTCGGCGAGCAGCCGCAGGTCGGCGGACTCGTCCTGGGTCTCGCGCCACTCGCGGTGCACCCCGCCGAGGCCGCCGGTGGCGAAGACGCGTATGCCCGCGCCGTCGGCGAGCCGGGCCGTCGCCGAGACCGTCGTCGCCCCCGAGGCGCCGGTGGCGAGCGCGGGCGCCAGGTCACGGTGGCCGAGCTTGCGTACCGAGGGGTCCTCCGCGACCCGGGTCAGCCCCGCCCGGTCGAGACCGATCCGCGCGACCCCGTCGAGGACGGCGATGGTGGCGGGCACGGCGCCACGGTCCCGTACCGACTCCTCCAGCTCGACCGCCACCGCCAGGTTCCGGGGGCGCGGGAGGCCGTGGGCGATGATCGTCGATTCGAGGGCGACGACGGGCCGGCCCTCGTGGAGCGCGTCCCGTACCTCTTCGGACACCAGTGTGGTCGTCGTGGTCATGGTCCATTTCTGGCGCGCCCGTCCGCCCCGCAAACACCCTTGGCGATCTCCCGCCACCCCCCTGTCGCACGAGGGTGCGAGTGAGGTACGGATTCGGTTTCCGGGCGTCCGGCGGGAGGGGGCGATCCGCCGCGCTCCCCGCGGGAGCGGCGGGCAAGGTCCCGCTGCGGAATCCGTCGCCGCCGGCGAACGAGAGGAACATGCCTGGTCAGAGCGGTGAACGGAGGGATGTGTTCCGCGGTCCCGCCGTCACGCGGCGCCTCGGACCCCGGCTACAGTCACCGCCCATGACGACACACGACCTCCCCTCCTTCGCCGTCCACATCCCCGACGCCGAGCTCGAAGCCGAGCCGCTCGACCCCGGTCAGATCGTGTCCGGCACCCCCGAGGTGACCGGCAAGGTGCTGTGGGAGTCCGCCGACGGCAAGCAGCTGCGCGGCATCTGGCAGATCACTCCCGGGGTCGTGACCGACACCGAGGCCAACGAGCTCTTCGTCGTCGTCAGCGGCCGGGCCACCGTCGCCGTCGAGGGCGGCGCCACGATGGAGATCGGGCCCGGCGACGCCTGCGTCCTGCGCGAGGGCGACCGGACCACCTGGACCGTCCACGAGACGCTGCGCAAGGCGTACCACATCACCCTGCCCTGACCCGGCCGGCGCTTCAGGCCCTGCGGAGCACGCCCCGCAGGGCCAGGGCCGCCATCGGCAGCAGCAGGGCGGCGGCGAGGGCGTTGAGCGGCCCGTAGCCCACCTGGGAGACGATCACTCCGGCCGCCAGGCCGCCGAGGCCGGCCGCCGTGTTCATTATTGTGTCCGACAGGCCCTGGACGGCCGCGCGCGCCGCCTGCGGCACCGCGTCCGTCAGCAGCGCCGAACCCGACACCAGGCCGGCCGACCAGCCGAGCCCCAGGACGAAGAGACCGGCCGCGACCCGGGTGTGGCTCGCCCCCGCCGTGCCGGCGAGCAGCGCCGCGACCCCGAGGAGCCCGACCGCGAGGCCGATGACCGCGAGCCGGCCGAGCCGGTCCGCGAGCCGGCCCATCACCGGCGAGAACGCGTACATGCCCGCGATGTGCACGCTGATGACGAGCCCGATCAGCTCGATGCCGGCGCCGTGGTGGGTGAGCGCCACCGGTGTCATCGACATGATCGACACCATCACGGCGTGCGAGGCGGCCACGGTGACCAGCGCGATCCGTGCCTGCGGTGACTCCCGGACCGCGCGCAGTCCGGCCCGCAGCGACCGGTTCTCCGGCAGATCCGCTCCGTCCTCGTCCGCGGCGGCCAGCGCCCGCGCCGTCAGCAACGGGTCGGGCCGCAGCAGCACCGCCACCACCAGCGCCGACACCAGGAACACCACGGCGGCCCACAGGAAGGGCCCCGCGGCCACGGGTATGCCGAGGCCCGAGACGCTGCGCCCGGCCGGTGCCGCGATGTTCGGGCCGAGGACGGCGCCGATCGTGGTCGCCCACACCACCGTCGAGATGGCCCTGCCGCGCCGGTCCGGCTCCGCCAGGTCCGCGGCGGCGAACCGGGCCGCGAGATTGGCCGAGGAGCCCGCGCCGAAGCCCACGAGGCCGATCAGCAGCACCGGGAAGCTGCCGACGACCGCGCCGAGCACCGCGATCCCCGCGCCGAGCGCGCCCAGCAGATACGCGAGGACCAGACCGGCCCGCCGGCCCCGCCGCGCCATCAGTGCCGCCAGCGGCATCGCGAGCAGCGCGGGCCCGGCGACCGTCGCCGTCGAGGCGAGCCCGGCCAGCGCGTCCGTACCGCTCACCTCGGTGGCGAGGACGGCGGCCAGCGCGACACCGGTGGCGATCCCGAGGCCCCCGAGGATCTGGGTGGCCACCAGCACCGCCTGGACGCGGCGGCGCAGCTGAGGCAGGGCGGCGGGGGAGACGGCGGAGGCCGTCCCTCCGGGCGCGGTGGTGTCAGGGGCGTCGGGCGTTTTGGTCACTACCGGAGTGTGCCAGCCCCGGCATCCGAGGGGAACGCCCGGGGATGCCGCCCTCTGGTGATCGAGAAGGCGCGCGGCGAGACGACGCCCGACAGCCGGGAGCCGTCCGGAACCACGGCGTCCCGCAGCCCGAGCGAGCGCCGGGGCGGCCCGAGCTCCTCCGAGCTTCCCGAGCCTTCCCGAGGCCCTCAGAGCTTCCCGTCCCCCGAGCTCCGAGACCCGAGGCGCGCCGAGTCCCCCGAGACTTTCCGCCCCCCGGGCCCCGCCCCCGAGCCCCAAGGCTCCCAAGCTCCCCCCGTTGCCGCCCCCTCAGAACAGCGGTTCCGGAAGCACCCCTTCCAGGGCCAGCAGTCTCCGCTTCGTCTCCAGGCCCCCGCCGAAGCCGCCGAGACCGCCCCCGCTCTCCACCACGCGGTGGCACGGCACCACCACCGGCAGCGGATTGGCGCCCATCGCCGCGCCCACGGCCTGCGCCGCCTCCGGCTGCCCGGCGCGCCGGGCCAGATCCCCGTACCCGACCAGCGTCCCGTACGGGACGCCGTCGGCCAGCTCACGCAGCACCCGGCGGTTGAAGCCGGTCGTCAGCGACCAGTCCAGAGGCAGGTCGAACGCGCGCAGCGCGCCCGCGAAGTACCGGTCCAGCTGCCGCACCGGCTCCGCGAGACGCCCCGTGGCGCACTCGACGACCGTCGCGCCCAGCTGCTGGGCCAGCCGCTCCGGCATCCGCTCCCGGCGCCCCTCGCCCGCGTGGAACTCGACCCGCACGAGCCCCCGCCCGGTGGCCGCCAGGAAGAGCGGGCCGACGCCGCTCCCCACGACCGTCCATTCGACGGTCACGTCCCGCGGTCCCTCCTCGATGTCCATGACCTCACGGTACGGCCCGGTACCGACAGCCCCGGCCCCCGCGCGTGCCGGTCCCGGCCCACGACCCGGCCCGCGGCGCCGCCGACGGCGCCCTCCGGCCAGAACGGCCGATCGGCGGCGATCTGGCGGCGCGACCGCCTCCCGAGGTCACGGACCGGTCTCGCTCCGGTCTCACGACCGGAAAATCCCCGGTCAGGTGCCCGCGACCCCCCTCGCGCGCCATAATCTCGCCCCGGTAGTACTACCCAGCGGTACCGACTGTTTTCGGACGTCCATGCGCCAGGGGTGGGAGGGCACACGCTCATGCAGGGCACGGTCGACGGATTCAGCTACGGGATCGTCACGCCGGTGGCGGCCTTTCTCATGGCCTGCCTCGGCGGTGCCCTGGGGCTGAGATGCACGACCCGCTCCCTGCGCCACCAGGACTCCTTCAAGGCCGGCTGGCTCGCCCTCGGCTCCACCTCCATCGGCACCGGCATCTGGACCATGCACTTCATCGCCATGATGGGTTTCTCGGTCCAGCGGACGCCGATCGACTACGACCGGCCGATCACCTTCGCCAGCCTCGCCGTCGCCGTCGTCATGGTCGGCATCGGCATCTTCATCGTCGGCTACCGGGGCGCCACCGCACTCACGCTCGTCACCGGCGGCACCATCACCGGCCTGGGCGTCGCCACCATGCACTACCTCGGCATGGCCGGGATGCGGCTGCCCGGCCGGATCGAGTACGACACCCTCACCGTCGCCCTCTCCGTGGTCATCGCCGTCGTCGCCGCCACCACCGCCCTCTGGGCGGCCGTCTCCGTCCACGGCTTCCTCGCCAGCCTCGGCGCCAGCCTCGTCATGGGCGTCGCCGTCAGCGGCATGCACTACACGGCCATGGCGGCCGTCAGCGTGCACCTGCACGACACCCCGGCCGCCGCCGGCACGGGCGCGGGCACCGGTTCCCTGCTGCTGCCGATGCTGATCGGCCCCGCCGTCTTCCTCATCCTCGCCGCCGTCGTGGTCATGTTCGACCCGCTGCTCGTCATGGGCGAACCCGACTGGCAGCGGAACCCCGCCCGCTCCGCGTACCGCCCCGGCGTCCCCGCCCCCCGGTACGTCCCCGGCCACGGCGCCCCCGCCGACTGGAACGCCCGCCCCGCGGGACGCGGCTCCCGCCGCTCCGCCCCGCGCGGCGGACACCGCTCCCAGGACTGGTGACGGAGGTCGCCGCGCGGCGATCACCCCCCGGCTGTCGGTGGCGGGTCGTACGGTGGTGGCATGCGGCCCGTTTCCAAGATCGAACGTTCGGTGGCGCCCTTCGAGGTCGTCTCCTCCTACCAGCCGAGCGGCGACCAGCCGGCGGCCATCGCCGAGCTGGACCGGCGCGTCCGCGCCGGCGAGAAGGACGTCGTCCTGCTCGGCGCCACCGGCACCGGCAAGTCGGCCACCACGGCCTGGATGATCGAGAAGCTCCAGCGCCCCACCCTGGTGATGGCGCCGAACAAGACCCTGGCCGCCCAGCTGGCGAACGAGTTCCGCGAGCTCCTGCCCAACAACGCGGTCGAGTACTTCGTCTCGTACTACGACTACTACCAGCCCGAGGCGTACGTCCCCCAGTCGGACACCTACATCGAGAAGGACTCCTCGATCAACGAGGAGGTCGAGCGGCTGCGCCACTCCGCCACCAACTCGCTGCTCACCCGCCGTGACGTGGTCGTGGTCGCCTCCGTCTCCTGCATCTACGGCCTCGGCACCCCGCAGGAGTACGTGGACCGCATGGTCCCGCTCAAGGTCGGCGAGGAGATCGACCGCGACCAGCTGCTCCGCCGCTTCGTCGACATCCAGTACACGCGCAACGACCTCGCCTTCACCCGCGGCACCTTCCGGGTCCGCGGCGACACCATCGAGATCTTCCCCGTGTACGAGGAGCTCGCCGTCCGCATCGAGATGTTCGGCGACGAGATCGAGGCGCTCTCCACCCTGCACCCGCTGACCGGCGAGATCATCAGCGAGGACCAGCAGCTGTACGTCTTCCCCGCCAGCCACTACGTCGCCGGCCCAGAGCGCATGGAGCGGGCCGTCAAC
Source organism: Streptomyces sp. NPDC004435 (assembly GCF_042873895.1). Taxonomy (NCBI): domain Bacteria; kingdom Bacillati; phylum Actinomycetota; class Actinomycetes; order Kitasatosporales; family Streptomycetaceae; genus Streptomyces; species Streptomyces sp. NPDC004435. Next base: position 49,215 of record NZ_JBIAMB010000019.1, read on the forward strand.
GACATCGAGCGCGAGCTCGACCAGCGCCTGAAGGAGCTGGAGAAGCAGGGCAAGATGCTGGAGGCCCAGCGGCTCCGCATGCGCACCACCTACGACATCGAGATGATGCGCCAGATCGGCTCCTGCTCCGGCATCGAGAACTACTCGATGCACTTCGACGGCCGCGAGCCCGGCTCCCCGCCCAACACCCTCCTCGACTACTTCCCGGAGGACTTCCTCCTCGTCATCGACGAGTCGCACGTCACGGTGCCGCAGATCGGCGCCATGTACGAAGGCGACGCCTCCCGCAAGCGCACCCTCGTCGACCACGGCTTCCGGCTCCCCTCCGCCCTCGACAACCGGCCGCTGAAGTGGGAGGAGTTCCAGGGGCGGATCGGCCAGACCGTCTACCTCTCCGCCACCCCCGGCACCTACGAGCTGTCCCGCTCCGACGGCTTCGTCGAGCAGATCATCCGCCCCACCGGCCTCGTCGACCCCGAGGTCGTCGTCAAGCCCACCGAGGGCCAGATCGACGACCTGGTCCACGAGATCCGGGTCCGCACCGAGCGGGACGAGCGCGTCCTCGTCACCACCCTCACCAAGAAGATGGCCGAGGACCTCACCGACTACTTCCTGGAACTGGGCATCCAGGTCCGCTACCTCCACAGCGACGTCGACACCCTGCGCCGCATCGAGCTGCTGCGCGAACTGCGCGCCGGCGAGTACGACGTCCTCGTCGGCATCAACCTGCTCCGCGAGGGCCTCGACCTGCCCGAGGTCTCCCTCGTCGCCATCCTCGACGCCGACAAGCAGGGCTTCCTGCGCTCCGGGACCTCCCTCATCCAGACGATCGGCCGCGCCGCGCGGAACGTGTCGGGACAGGTCCACATGTACGCCGACACCATCACCCCGGCGATGGCGCAGGCCATCGACGAGACCAACCGGCGCCGTGAGAAGCAGGTCGCCTACAACACCGAGCACGGGATCGACCCCCAGCCGCTCCGCAAGAAGATCAACGACATCGTCGCCACCATCGCGCGCGAGGAGGTCGACACCGAGCAACTGCTCGGCACCGGCTACCGGCAGGCCAAGGACGGCAAGGGCGCCAAGTCCCCGGTCCCCTCGCTCGCCGCGCACGGCCCGAAGGCGGGCAAGGCGGGGAAGGCGGCCGCCAAGGCCGGCTCGACGCTTGAGCTCGGCGACCGTCCCGCCGCCGAACTGGCCGGGGTCATCGAGGAGATGACGGAGCGGATGCGCGCCGCCGCCGCCGAGCTGCAGTTCGAGGTGGCTGCCCGGCTGCGCGACGAGGTCGCCGAACTGAAGAAGGAACTGCGCCAGATGAAGGAGGCGGGACTGGCGTGAACGGAGACGGCCCGGTGTGTTGCAAGACCGACACAAAACCGGGCCGCACCCGGCACGCTGTCAGTGCCCCTGCGTAGGGTGCTGCCACAACGACGAGAGGGGCAGCGCGTGACGGTCAACATGACCAAGGGGCAGGCCATCAGCCTGGAGAAGCAGGGCGGGGGCAGCCTCACCCAGGTACGGATGGGGCTCGGCTGGCAGGCCGCGCCGCGCCGGGGGCTCTTCGGCTCGCGCACCCGTGAGATCGACCTGGACGCCTCCGCCGTGCTCTTCGCCGAGAAGCAGCCGGTGGACGTGGTCTTCTTCCGTCACCTGGTCAGCGACGACGGCTCCGTCCGGCACACCGGTGACAACCTCGTGGGCGGCGTGGGCCAGGGCGGCGACGACGAGGCCATCCTCGTCGACCTCCAGCGGATCCCCGTCCACATCGACCAGATCGTCTTCACGGTGAACTCCTTCACCGGGCAGACCTTCCAGGAGGTGCAGAACGCCTTCTGCCGGCTCGTCGACGAGACGACCGGCCAGGAGCTCGCCCGCTACACCCTGGACGGCGGCGGCCAGTACACCGCGCAGATCATGGCGAAGGTGCACCGGGCCGGATCCGGATGGCAGATGACCGCCCTGGGCAACCCGGCCAACGGCCGCACCTTCCAGGACCTGATGCCGTCGATCCTGCCGCACCTGTAGGGCGGACCGGCGGGCCCGCTCAGGGCCCGCCGCCGCGGCACCACCGCACCGCAGCTCCCGACGGGCACCGGCCCGCCGGGAGCTGTCCCGCATGACCGACCGAGAAAAGCGCCGAGGGGAACAGAGTCGAGATGACGGCCGAGCTGGTCCGGGGACAGAACCACCCCCTGCCCGACACCCGACTCGAACTCCGGGTGTCCGCGGGACACCCGGTCGTTGCCGGGGCCACCCTCGGCGACGACCGGGGGCAGGTCGCCGGAGCCGAGTGGATCGCCCACCCCGGCGCCCCGGTACGGCCCGGGGTCGAGGTCCCCGCCGGGGCCGCCGCCGAGCACCGCATCGCCGTGGACCTCGCGGCCCTCCCGGACACCGTCCACCGGATCTCGCTGCTCCTCGCGCTGCCGCAGGGCGCGGGCGGCCCGGCCCGCTTCGGTACCGCAGCCGCCCCCTTCGTGTGCGTCGCCGACCCGGCGGGCGCCGCCGTCGCCACGTACACCATCACCGGCCTCGACCGGGAGTCCGCCGTCGTCGCCGTGGAGTTGTACCGACGCCAGGGCGTCTGGAAGGTCCGCGCCGTCGGGCAGGGGTACGAGGGCGGGCTCGCCGCCCTCCTCGCCGACCAGGGCGCCCCGGCCGCCGCCGACCTCGCCGCCGCCGTCCTGGCCACCGTCGCCCCGGCGCCGCTCCCCGAGACCGCCCCGGCGCCGCTCCCCGAGACCGCCTCGACGCCGCTCCCCGGGACCGCCGCGGCCGACGTCACCGTCACCGCCTCGGTCTCCCCCTCGGAGTCCGCCACCGACGCCTCCACCACCATCAGCTACACCCACCCGAGCCGCCGCCCGGTCCCGGGCCCGGCCGCGCCCGGCCCCGGAGCCGTACCGCCGCCTCCGTCCGAGTCGCCGGTCGCGCCGGCGCAGTCCCGCCCGGCGCCCGTCGCCGGGGACGCCACCGGCTGGACCATGGACGAACGGCTCTACAACCAGGTCTGGGGCATGTTCGAGGACCTGGCCAGGACCGTCGCCGCCTACCGCAGCGCCCGCGACTTCGCCGACCACCGCCTCGACCGCGCGATCGACCAGGTCCTCGCCGACCCGAGCACCCGCGTCGGAGGTGCCGGCGACGCCGCCCGTGCCGAGGCCCGGGCCACGCACGAGGAGCTGATGAGCCGTGCCCAGGAGGTCCTCGACCGGGACCTCGCGCAGCTCACCGCCGAGTCCGAGGTCGTCGAGCCGGCCCTGCCCGCCGCCTACGCCCGCTGGGACAACCCCGTCTGGCACGCCTACCGGACCCCGGAGGAGCCGCCGATGGCGGTCCGCCTCGGCGACCTCCACGTGCCCGAGCGGACCGGCCTGAGGATCCCCTTCCTCGTCCGCCTCCCGCTGGAGCGTGGGCTCTGGGTGGACTCGGGCCCCGGCCGCACCTCGGCGGCCGGACTGCTCGACGACACCGAGCTGCGCCGGCTCGCCCTGGACAGCGCCGTCGCGCACACCGCCCGGCTGCTCGCCGCCCACCCCGCCGGCAGCCTCACCGTCCACGTCCTCGACCCCGCCGGCAGCGGGGCCGCGGCCTTCGCGCCGCTGGCCGAGACCGGCGTCCTGGCGGGCCCCCCGGCCCGCGGCGCGGCCGGGGTCACCGCCGTCCTCGCCCAGCTCACCGAGCGGGTGGACCTGCTGCAGATGGCGGTGCGGGGCGACGCCTCCGAGGACCTGCCGCCCGGCTTCGACCTGTCGCGTCAGCTGCTCGTCGTCCACGACTTCCCGCACGGCTTCGACGACCGGGCCGTCACCCGGCTCCGCTACCTCGCCGACGAGGGGCCCTCCGTCGGCGTCCACCTGCTGATGGTCGCGGACCGGTCGGACGCGGACGCGTACGGGCCGGTGCTCGACCCGCTGTGGCGTTCGCTGCTCCGGCTCACGCCCGTGCCCGACGACCACCTCGCCGACCCCTGGGTGGGCCACGCCTGGACGTACGAGCCGCCGACGGTCCCGCCGGGCAGCGCGGTGCTCTGGCAGGTCCTCGGACAGATCGCGGAGGCCCGTCGGAGAAACCTGGGCTGACCTGCGCTCTTGGTGTCCGCTTTACCTTTTTCTTTACCTTCTCTTGGGTCTTCGGGTACTCTCTTCCCAGCGGAGGGGAGTACTCCCCATGCGCGGCGTACCCGTCAATACGGACGGATCAAGGACATCCGGTCCCGGGGCGTCGGCCCGGCGGTCGCGCGAGCGGCCCCGGGTGGAAGAGACCTCCGGCAGCGACGACGCTGATCAGTAGCCGTACGAAGCCGGAGGCGCAGTGGACGTTTCTATGACCATCTGGGTGCTGACCATTCTTGGTCTGTGTGCCCTGATCGCGGTCGACTTCTTCATCGGGCGCAAGCCCCATGACGTGTCGGTCAAGGAAGCCGGAATCTGGACCATCGTCTGGATCGTGCTCGCCGTGCTCTTCGGCGTCGGTGTCACGATCTGGGGCGGCGGACAGGCGGGCGGCGAGTTCTTCGCGGGCTTCATCACGGAGAAGTCGCTCAGCGTCGACAACCTCTTCGTCTTCATCCTGATCATGGCGAAGTTCGCCGTGCCGTCCCACCTGCAGCAGCGGGTCCTGCTCTTCGGCGTGCTCATCGCCCTCGTCCTGCGGGCGATCTTCATCGCGGCCGGTGCCGCGATCATCGCGAGCTTCTCGTGGGTCTTCTATATCTTCGGCGCCTTCCTCATCTACACCGCCTGGAAGCTCGTCAAGGAGGCCATGTCCGACGAGGACGAGGACGACTGGAACGAGAACCGCCTGCTGAAGTCCATCGAGAAGAAGTTCGGCGTCGCGGACCGCTACCACGGCACCAAGCTCTTCGTCGTGCAGCACGGCAAGAAGGTCATGACGCCGCTCTTCGTCGTCATGCTGGCCATCGGCATGACCGACGTGCTGTTCGCGATGGACTCGATCCCCGCGATCTTCGGCCTGACCCAGGACCCGTACATCGTCTTCACGGCCAACGCGTTCGCCCTGATGGGTCTGCGCCAGCTGTACTTCCTCATCGGCGGTCTGCTGAAGAAGCTGGTCCACCTCAGCTACGGCCTGTCGGTGATCCTCGGCTTCATCGGCGTGAAGCTGGTCCTGCACGCCCTGCACGAGTCCGGTGTGCACGTCCCGGAGATCTCCATCCCGGTCTCCCTCGGCGTCATCCTGGGCGTCCTGGTCATCACCACGATCACCAGCCTGATCGCCTCCAAGAAGCAGTCCGAGAAGGCCGCCCTGGAGGCGGCCGAGAAGGACGCGGCCACAGACGCGGCTCCGGACGCGACGAAGGACGACGCGGGGAAGACCGGCGTCGACGCCTGACCCTCCCGCACGACGACGGCGACGGCCGGCCCGGGCATCCCGCCCGGACCGGCCGTCGCCGTCCGCGTACCCCTCGGCAGGCGCGTCAGACGGGCACCTTCTCGGGAGTCTCGGCCGGGCGGCGCTCAGGAAGCGTCTCCGGCAGGAGGGCGAAGCAGCCGAGGCTCACCAGGGCCACCACCGTCAGATAGGCGGCCACGCCCCACGGAGGGCCGTCGCCGCCCTCGGAGAGCGTGGTGGCCACGATCGGGGTCAGCGCCCCGCCGAGCACGCCCGCGAGGTTGTAGCCCACCGCCGCGCCCGTGCACCGCACCCGGGGCTCGTACAGCTCCGGGAGGTACGCGGCGACCACGGAGAACATCGTGATGAAGGCCAGCAGTGCCCCCAGGAAGCCCAGGAACATCAGCAGCGGCCGCCCGGTGTGCAGCAGGGCCACCATCGGGAACATCCACAGCGCGGCCCCCGCGCAGCCGGCCAGGCAGAGCGGCCGGCGGCCCCAGCGGTCGCCCAGCAGGGCCAGGAACGGCGTGACGGCACCCTTCACCGCCACCGCGGCCATCACACACACCAGCATCACCACACTGCTCACCCCGAGCCGCTCGGTGCCGTACGCCAGCGCCCACGTGGAGACCGTGTAGAAGATCGCGTACCCCACGGCGAGGGCGCCGGCGGTCAGCAGGACGAGCCGCCAGTGGTCGCGCGCCACCTCGGCGAGCGGGGCGCTCGCCCGCCGCCCGGACGCGGACAGCTCCTCGAACTGCGGGGTCTCGGCGAGCGAGGAACGCAGCATCAGCCCGACGGCGGCGAGCAGGCCCGCCGCCCAGAACGGCACCCGCCAGCCCCAGGAGCGGAAGTCGGCGTCGCTCAGACCCGCGGTGAGCGCCAGCATCACGCCGTTCGCCAGGAGGAAGCCGACCGAAGGGCCGATCTGCGGGAAGCTCGCCCACAGCGCCCGGCGGTGCGGCGGGGCGTGCTCCGCGGTCAGCAGGACGGCCCCGCCCCACTCGCCGCCCAGCCCGAGCCCCTGGAGGAAGCGGAGCACGAGCAGCAGCAGCGGAGCGGCGACGCCGATCGTGTCGTACGTGGGGACGCAGCCGACCGCCACGGTGGCGCAGCCGGTCAGCAGCAGGGAGGCGAAGAGCACCGGCCGGCGTCCGTGCCGGTCCCCGATGTGCCCGAAGAGGACGGAGCCCATGGGGCGGGAGAGGAAGCCGACGGCGAAGGTGCCGAAGGCGGCGAGGGTCCCGGCGAGCGGGGAGAAGGTCGGGAAGAAGAGCGGCCCGAGGACGAGGGCGGCGGCCGTCCCGTAGACGAAGAAGTCGAAGAACTCGATGGCGGTGCCGACGAGGGAGGCGGCGGCGAGCCGGGGCATCGAGGGGGTGGGACGGGCCGCCGGGGGCGACGGAGCGTGACTGGGGTGCATGTGCCGCCAACTACCCCGCCGCCGTCCGGGTTACGGGGGCGTACGGGAGCGCCCCCGGCGGTACCGGGGGCGCTTCGGTGCCGGGCGGCTCACCAGCCGCGCTCGCGCCACTCCGGGAGGTGCGGGCGCTCGTCACCGAGCGTGGTGTCCTTGCCGTGGCCGGGGTAGACCCAGGTCTCGTCCGGCAGCGCGGCGAAGAGCTTGGTCTCGACGTCGTGCAGGAGGCTCGCGAAGGCGTCCGCGTCCTGCCAGGTGTTGCCGACCCCGCCGGGGAAGAGGCAGTCGCCGGGGAAGAGGTGCGGGTGGCCGTGCGGGTCGTCGTAGACCAGCGCGATCGAGCCGGGGGTGTGGCCGACGATGTGGCGGGCGGTGAGCTCCACCTCGCCCACGCGGATCGTGTCGCCGTCCTCCACCAGGACGTCGGTGGCGACCGGGATGCCCTCGGCGTCGTACACGCCCGCGTACGTGGTGGCGCCGGTGGCGGCGACCACCTCGCCCAGGGCCTGCCAGTGGTCGCCGTGCCGGTGGGTGGTGACGACGGAGGCGATGCCGTCGTCACCGATCAGCGTGAGCAGGGTCGACGCCTCCGCGGCGGCGTCGATCAGCAGCTGCCGGCCGGTGGCCCGGCAGCGCAGCAGGTACGCGTTGTTGTTCATCGGACCGACCGCGACCTTCGAGATCATCAGGTCTTTCAGCTCGTGGACGTCGGCCGGGCCGCCCACCCTCACCGCTCCGCTGTACGTCATGGGCTCAGCCTAGCCCCGCGCGCCGACAGCGGTCCCGGGGAGGCGGTCTACAGGGGCGGGAGCTGGGGGAGCGGGCCGCCCTCGGTCTTCAGCGCCGAGCCGTCGCGGCGGCCGGCGAGCCAGCCGAGGAGCTCGGGCGCGGGCCCGGAGACGCCCACGGAGGCGCCCTCGGCCCCGCCGCCGGTGGTCCACGTCCGCCCGTCGTCGGCACGGAGGCCGGTGGAGGGGACGGACGGGTGCCCGGCGAACCGCTCGGCGAGGAAGTCGATCTCCCGCTGGACGAACTCCTCGGGGAGGTCCTCCAGCTCGTAGCCGCGGTCGAGGTCCACGTGGTGCAGGGCGACCTCCACCCAGCGGCGGAAGGGGATCCGGGAGGCGCTGTCGGTGACGCCGTTGCGCAGCTCGACGGTGCGGCTCCAGTCGGGGACGGCGGCCGCGGCCGCGCGGAAGCGCTCGGCCGTCTCGCGGAGGTCGGCGAGCTGGGCGTCGAGGGGGCGGGGGGCGTCGCGCTCGATGTCCGCCTCGCGCGTCTCGGCGCTCGCGTACATGGGCCGGCCCTCGATGACGTTCACCAGGGCGTCGGCGTTCCGGGCCAGGTGGGCGAGGACGTGGCCGCGCGTCCAGCCGGGAAGCCGTGACGGCTCGGCGACGGAGGCGTTGTCCCAGGAGGCGGCTTCGGTCAGCAGTCGCTCGGTCGCCTCGCTCAGGGAGGCGAGGTCGCGCTCGTGGTCGATCATGGCGCCGACCCTAGCGCCGACCACTCGATCGGGTGAAGCAGGCGGACTGAGCCCGGAAATCGAATGTACGTGCTATAAGCTCGTTGGCGGCAACCGACGGCCGAGGAAGCATCGGGCATCCTTGGTTGTTGAGTGCTTCGGGTGCTCGGGCGAACAGCTCAGGCACACCCGCTCTCCATCCGCTCTCTCAAGAAAGGTGCGGACCGGCGTGGCCGACCGTCTCATCGTCCGTGGCGCGCGCGAGCACAACCTCAAGAACGTCTCGCTCGACCTTCCCCGTGACTCCCTCATCGTCTTCACCGGGCTCTCGGGGTCGGGCAAGTCCTCCCTCGCGTTCGACACGATCTTCGCCGAGGGGCAGCGCCGGTACGTCGAGTCGCTCTCCTCGTACGCCCGGCAGTTCCTCGGCCAGATGGACAAGCCGGACGTGGACTTCATCGAGGGCCTCTCGCCCGCGGTCTCCATCGACCAGAAGTCGACCTCGCGCAACCCGCGCTCCACGGTCGGCACCATCACCGAGGTCTACGACTACCTCCGCCTCCTCTTCGCCCGCATCGGCAAGCCGCACTGTCCCGAGTGCCGCCGGCCGATCTCCCGCCAGTCGCCGCAGGCCATCGTCGACAAGGTCCTGGCCCTCCCCGAGGGCAGCCGCTTCCAGGTGCTGTCGCCGCTGGTGCGCGAGCGCAAGGGCGAGTTCGTCGACCTCTTCGCCGACCTCCAGACCAAGGGCTACAGCCGCGCCCGGGTGGACGGGGCGACGATCCAGCTCAGCGAGCCGCCGGCGCTCAAGAAGCAGGAGAAGCACACCATCGAGGTGGTCGTCGACCGCCTCACCGTGAAGGACAGCGCCAAGCGCCGCCTCACCGACTCCGTCGAGACCGCCCTCGGGCTCTCCGGCGGCATGGTCGTGCTCGACTTCGTCGACCTCCCCGAGGACGACCCCGAGCGCGAGAAGATGTACTCGGAGCACCTCTACTGCCCCTACGACGACCTCTCCTTCGAGGAGCTGGAGCCCCGCTCCTTCTCCTTCAACTCGCCCTTCGGTGCCTGCCCGGACTGCACCGGCATCGGCACCCGCATGGAGGTCGACCCCGAGCTGGTCGTCCCGGACGAGGAGAAGTCCCTCGACGAGGGCGCGATCCACCCGTGGTCCCACGGCCACACCAAGGAGTACTTCGGCCGGATGATCGACGGGCTCTCCCAGGCCCTCGGCTTCCGCACCGACATCCCCTACGCGGGCCTCCCGCAGCGGGCCAAGAAGGCCCTCATGCACGGCCACAAGACGCAGATCGAGGTCCGCTACCGGAACAGGTACGGGCGCGAGCGCGCGTGGACCAGCCCCGCCTTCGAGGGCGCCGTCTCCTTCGTGAAGCGGCGCCACAGCGAGGCGGAGAGCGACTCCAGCCGGGAGCGCTTCGAGGGCTACATGCGCGAGGTGCCCTGCCCCACCTGCCACGGCACCCGGCTCAAGCCGATCGTGCTCGCGGTCACCGTGATGGAGCGGTCCATCGCCGAGGTCTCCGCCATGTCCATCAGCGACTGCGCCGAGTTCCTCTCCCGCCTGAGGCTCAACGCCCGCGACAAGCAGATCGCCGAGCGGGTCCTCAAGGAGGTCAACGAGCGGCTGCGCTTCCTCGTGGACGTCGGCCTCGACTACCTCTCGCTCAACCGCGCGGCCGGCACGCTCTCCGGCGGCGAGGCCCAGCGCATCCGGCTCGCCACGCAGATCGGCTCCGGCCTGGTCGGCGTGCTCTACGTCCTCGACGAGCCGTCCATCGGCCTCCACCAGCGCGACAACCACCGTCTGATCGAGACCCTGGTCCGCCTCCGCGACATGGGCAACACGCTCATCGTCGTCGAGCACGACGAGGACACCATCAAGGTCGCCGACTGGGTGGTGGACATCGGCCCCGGCGCCGGCGAACACGGCGGCAAGGTCGTCCACTCCGGCACCTTGAAGGAGCTCCTGGCCAACGAGGAGTCGATGACCGGGCAGTACCTGTCCGGCCGCCGGGCGATCACCACGCCGGACGTCCGCCGCCCGATCGACCCCGGCCGGCTGCTCACCGTGCACGGCGCCCGGGAGAACAACCTGCGGGACATCGACGTCTCCTTCCCGCTGGGCGTCCTCACCGCCGTCACCGGTGTCTCCGGCTCCGGCAAGTCGACGCTGGTCAACGACATCCTCTACACCCACCTCGCGCGCGAGCTGAACGGCGCCAAGACGGTGCCCGGCCGGCACACGCGTGTGGACGGGGACGACCTCGTCGACAAGGTGGTGCACGTCGACCAGTCGCCGATCGGGCGCACCCCGCGCTCCAACCCGGCGACGTACACCGGCGTCTTCGACCACGTCCGCAAGCTCTTCGCGGAGACGATGGAGGCCAAGGTCAGGGGCTACCTGCCCGGCCGCTTCTCCTTCAACGTCAAGGGCGGCCGCTGCGAGAACTGCTCCGGCGACGGCACCATCAAGATCGAGATGAACTTCCTCCCGGACGTGTACGTGCCGTGCGAGGTCTGCCACGGGGCCCGGTACAACCGGGAGACCCTGGAGGTCCACTACAAGGGCAAGTCCATCGCCGAGGTGCTGGACATGCCGATCGAGGAGGCCCTGGGCTTCTTCGAGGCCGTCCCCACGATCGCCCGCCACCTGCGGACGCTCAACGAGGTCGGACTCGGCTACGTCCGGCTCGGGCAGTCGGCGCCGACGCTCTCCGGTGGCGAGGCGCAGCGCGTCAAGCTCGCCTCCGAGCTCCAGAAGCGCTCGACCGGCCGCACGGTCTACGTGCTGGACGAGCCGACCACCGGTCTCCACTTCGAGGACATCTCGAAGCTGATCACGGTGCTGTCGGGCCTGGTCGACAAGGGCAACTCGGTGATCGTCATCGAGCACAACCTCGACGTCATCAAGACCGCCGACTGGATCATCGACATGGGCCCCGAGGGCGGCAGCGGCGGCGGCATCGTCGTCGCCGAGGGCACGCCCGAGGAGGTCGCGTCGGAGCCGGCCAGCCACACCGGCAAGTTCCTCCGCGAGATCCTCGGCGCCGACCGGATCAGCGACGCGGGTGTGCCCGCGTCGCGCGGGACGGCGAGGAAGGCGGCGGCGAAGAAGGCCCCGGCCAGGAAGGCGGCCGCCGCGAAGAAGACGGCCAAGGCCGCGGAAGCGGCGCCCGCGAAGGCTGCGAAGACGGCCAAGACCGCGAAGACGGCCAAGACCGCGAAGAAGGCGACGACCACCCGAGCCCGCAAGGCCTGACGCCCACCCGGCCCGCCCCGGCCCCGCTCACACGGGACCGGGGCGGGCCGGCGTCGGTCGAGGAGCTGGACGCGCGTCCCCGAGGGCGGTGGTCGGGGATTCGGGGTACGGCCCCGAGGGCGGTGGTCGGGGATCCGGGGGTACGGCCCCGAGGGCGGTGGTCGGGGATCCGGGGGTACGGCTCCGAGGGGCGTCGTGCCGGGGTTCGCGCCGGCCCGGGGGCCGGCGTGCGGGGGGCGTCGGGGGTGGGCCCGCGCCGGGACGGGCCCCTATCCGGGTCCCGGGTCGAAACCGGCCGAAAGGGCGCGGGTATCGTCGGGGGACCACCCCGTCGCCGTCCCGTGGAGCGCTCATGTCCGGCCAGTCCACCCGCCGCACCGTCCTGAAGGGTGCCGCTCTCGCCGGTGCCGCCGGGCTGGGAGTCGCCGCCTGCTCCACCGAGTCCAAGCTGGGCCACGCCGGGGTGCCGACGCCCACCGCGCCGGTCCCCCTCGGCTCACCGGACGAGGTCCCGGTCGGCGGCGCCAAGCTCTACCGCGAGCAGAAGGTCCTGGTGAGCTGCCCCGCCAAGGGCGAGTACAAGGCGTTCAGCGCCCAGTGCACCCACGCCGGCTGCGTCCTCGACAAGATCGAGGACAACGAGGGCAACTGCCCCTGCCACGGCAGCCGCTTCGACGTCACCACCGGCAAGGCCCTCAAGGGCCCCGCCACCGTCCCGCTCCCCGCCGTCGAGATCCGCGTCGAGGGCGGCAGGCTGGTCGCCGGCCCGAAGACGGCTCCCACCGCCTGACCGGCCCCGGGGCGTCAGTCCCAGTCCCAGTCGATCCCCAGGATCCCGGGACGCACCCCCTGCTCCACGAGGTGCACCGTGCGGTGCCGGCCGCCGAGCGTCAGCTCCGTACGGCCACCGCGCGGCGCACCCGCCGACGCCTGGGCGAAGCGCCGGCACCGTACCGGCAGCGCCGCCTCGTCGAAGGCGACCTGGAGCACGTACTGCCCGCCCGCGAAGCTGAAGCCGCGCACGTACTCGCCGCTCGGACCGGCCGTCCCGTCCTCGAAGCCGTACGAGAAGAGATGCGTGTCGCCGGCCCGCAGCCGTGCGTCGAAGAGGAGTTCGGCGACGAGCACCCCCGTCTCCCCGTGCCACCGCACCCGCCCCGTACGGCAGTTCTCCACCGCACGCACGCGCACGCGGGACGGATCGCAGCCGGGGTCGCCGTGGTGGATCGCGAGGTAGCGGTCCACGCCGTCCCGGTGCGCGCGCACCACGTGCTGGGACTCGCGCCCCACCAGCTCCCTGGCCGGCCCGACGCGCACCCGCTCGTGGTGGCCGACCGTGTGCAGCCCGCCGTCGGCCGGTGACTCCAGCTCCGCGAACAGCTCCTCCACCGCCCCCGACGCCTCCACCAGCGAGCGGTACGAGCGGGCCGCCGGCCGCTCCACGCCCTCCCGGGCCGCCGCGTCCTCCGTCAGCAGCCGCAGCAGCGAGTTCCCCGGCAGCTGGAGCACCTCCTCCAGGGCCCGGACCGCCTTCAGCGACTCCGGCCGCTGCGGCCTGCGGGCGCCCTGCTGCCAGTAGCTCAGGGAGGTCACCCCGACCTTCACGCCCCGGTGGGCGAGATGGTGCTGGACCCGCTGGAGCGGCAGCCCGCGCACGGCCAGCGCGGTGCGCAGGGCCAGGTGGAAGGGGCCGGTGTGCAGCAGCTGCACCAGATCGGCCTCGGTGTGGCTCACACGGGCTCCTCGGTGAATGTTCACGCCCGGAGCGCGGACCGGCGCGGCCCGGGCGGCGGGCGGGCTGGTCGGCGGCGGCCGCGCGTTCACACCCGCGCCACACCGTTCACAGCCCGATGTCACCCCGCATTGAAGCGTGTTGACCCGCTCCCGACAACGACCGATGCTCCAAGCGGTGTCCGGACGCCACCCCCACCCCCCACACCCCCCACCCATCCCCACCCCCGCAATGGGAGGAACCCCCATGCGCAGACGACTCCAGAACGGGAAGAGGGGCCTCGTGGCGTTCGCCGCCGCCGCGCTTCTCCTCGTCCCCACCGCGGCCTCGGCATCCGCCGACACCACCGCCGCCCCGGCCGCCGCACCCGCCGGGGCCACCGCCGCCCTCGCCTCCAAGCGCCTGAACATCACCATGCAGGCCCAGCAGAAGACCAACTGGTGCTGGGCGGCGGGCGGGAACACCATCGCCACCTGGTTCGGCCGCGGCTACAGCCAGAACCAGTTCTGCAACGCCGCCTTCCAGCGGCAGCAGGGCTACGACTGCCCCAACTGGCAGGCCACCCTCGCCAACGTCCAGACCGGCCTCTCCTGGGCGGGCATCCGCCCCGGCTCGTACGTCGACGGCTGGCTGCGCTACGCCACCGTGCAGACCGAGATCAACGCCGACCGGCCGATCGAGACCCGCATCCAGTGGTCCAGCGGCGGCGGGCACATGCACGTGGTGTACGGCTACGACGACGCCAACAGCTGGGTGTACTGGGGAGATCCGTGGGTTTCCAGCGATCGCTACAACTGGGCCTCCCACGCGTGGTACGTCAACAACGCCTCCTTCTCCTGGACCCACTCCCTCTACCGGATCGGGGCGTGATCATGACCACCACGGCACTCGCGACCGGGGCCGCCGCGCTCCTCGCCCTCGGCCTCGCGGCCCCCGCCGCCGCGGCCGCCCCCGGCACCGACCCGCTGCCGGCCGCGCCGACCGCCGAGCAGGCCGCCGCGGCGCCGGAGACGCTGGCCACCCTGGGCCGCTTCTTCGCCCGCGACGGGGCGCTCGCCCGTACCGCCGCGGAACCCCGGATATCCGGCGCGTCCGTCCCGGTACGGATCCTCGCCGCGGACTTCGTCGCCGGCACGGCGGGCGCGCCCGTGGCCCGCGAGGAGTACCGGGCCAGCCTCGCCGTCGCCGCCGACGGGCAGAAGGCGTCCCTGTGGACGGTGAGGCGCTCCGGCGGCTGGCAGGTGGTGAACATCGCCACCGGTGACGACGAGATCCGGTACGCGCGCGAAGGGGCCCGAAGACTCCCCGGGGGCCTCGTCTTCCGCGAACCGCAGATCGACGCCTGGTTCGTCCAGAAGGGCGCGAAGGTGCTGCCGCTGGACGAGGACGCGGTCACGGCCGTCGGGAAGAACGGGACGACCCTCACCGCCTACCGCGACCGGGTCAGGCGCGCGTACGCCGACAAGCTCCCCGGCTCCGCCTACGCCCGCAAGGGCGCGGCCGGCGGCTACGCCCCCGAGGCACCGGTCCCCGCACCCGCCGGGGCCCCGGCACCGGCCCCCGCGCACCGCCCGTCGGCCACCGCCGCGCAGGCCCCCCACCACCAGCCCGCCGCGGCCACCGCCGCCTCCACGATCGCCGCCCTCGGCGCCGTGACCGCCCTCGCCCTGACCGCCGCGGCGGCCCTCCGCCGCCGCGCGACCGCCCGCCGTACCCAGGGCTGCTGACCGCGGCCCGCGGCCCCTTCCGCCCGGCCCACGAGGCCGCCCGCCGGCAGCGGCGGCCCGGGACGCCCACGAGGCGGCCCGGGCCGTCGGGCGAGGCGTCCGGGACAGCACCGGGCACCCCCGTGCGCCCGCCCTCCGTGTCGGTCCCCGCCAGTAGGGTGGGGGCCATGGCCGACCCCTCCAGCTACCGCCCCAAGCCGGGTCAGATCCCGGACTCGCCGGGTGTCTACAAGTTCCGGGACGAGCACCGGCGGGTGATCTACGTCGGGAAGGCGAAGTCGCTGAAGCAGCGGCTGGCCAACTACTTCCAGCCGATCGTGAGCCTCCACCCGCGGACCGCCACCATGGTGACCACGGCCGCGTCCGTGGAGTGGACGGTGGTCTCGACCGAGGTCGAGGCGCTCCAGCTGGAGTACACCTGGATCAAGGAGTACGACCCCCGGTTCAACGTGAAGTACCGGGACGACAAGAGCTACCCCTACCTCGCGGTCACCCTGAACGAGGAGTTCCCGCGCGTCCAGGTCATGCGCGGCCACAAGAAGAAGGGCGTCCGGTACTTCGGGCCGTACGCGCACGCGTGGGCGATCCGCGAGACCGTCGACCTGATGCTGCGGGTCTTCCCCGTGCGGACCTGCTCGGCCGGCGTCTTCCGGAACGCCGCCTCGGCCGGCCGGCCCTGCCTCCTCGGCTACATCGGCAAGTGCTCGGCCCCCTGCGTCGGCCGGGTCACGCCCGAGGAGCACCGGGAACTGGCCGACGAGTTCTGCGACTTCATGGCCGGCCGCACCGGCACCTACATCCGCCGCCTGGAGAAGCAGATGATGGTGGCGGCGGAGGACATGGAGTACGAGAAGGCGGCCCGGCTCCGCGACGACATAGAGGCGCTGCGCCGCGCCATGGAGAAGAGCGCCGTCGTCCTCGCCGACGCCACCGACGCCGACCTCATCGCCCTCGCCGAGGACGAGCTGGAGGCCGCCGTCCAGATCTTCCACGTCCGCGGCGGACGCGTCCGCGGCCAGCGCGGCTGGGTCACCGACAAGGTCGAGGCCGTCTCCACCTCCGGCCTCGTCGAGCACGCCCTCCAGCAGCTCTACGGCGAGGAGAGCGGCGACTCCGTCCCCAGGGAGGTCCTGGTCCCGGCGCTGCCCGACGACGCCGAGGCCGTCACGCAGTGGCTGAGCGGCCGCCGGGGGTCCAACGTCTCCCTGCGCATCCCGCAGCGCGGCGACAAGAAGGACCTCATGGCGACCGTCGCCCGCAACGCCCAGCAGGCCCTGGTCCTCCACAAGACCAAGCGCGCCAGCGACCTCACCACCCGCTCCCGCGCCCTGGAGGAGATCGCCGAGGCCCTGGACCTGGAGTCGGCGCCGCTGCGCATCGAGTGCTTCGACATCTCCCACCTCCAGGGCGAGGACGTCGTCGCCTCCATGGTCGTCTTCGAGGACGGGCTGCCCCGCAAGAGCGAGTACCGCCGCTTCCAGATCAAGGGCTTCGAGGGCCAGGACGACGTCCGCTCCATGCACGAGGTCATCGGCCGCCGCTTCCGCCGCTACCTCGCCGAGAAGGAGAAGACGGGCGAGTGGGGCGAGGAGGGCGAGGTCGCCGTGGACGAGGCGGGCGACGACGGCAGGCCCAAGCGCTTCGCCTACCCGCCGCAGCTCGTCGTCGTCGACGGCGGACAGCCCCAGGTCGCCGCCGCCCGCCGGGCCCTCGACGAGCTCGGCATCGACGACGTCGCCGTCTGCGGCCTCGCCAAGCGCCTGGAGGAGGTCTGGCTGCCCGGCGACGACGACCCGGTGGTCCTGCCCCGTTCCAGCGAGGGCCTCTACCTCCTCCAGCGGGTCCGTGACACGGCTCACGATTTCGCCATCCGCTACCAGCGCTCCAAGCGGACCAAACGGCTCCGGAGCAGCCCCCTCGACGCCGTCCCCGGCCTCGGCGACACGCGCAAACAGGCCCTGATCAAGCATTTCGGCTCGGTGAAGCGGCTGAAGCAGGCGACAATCGAGCAGATCTGTGAGGTCCCCGGCTTCGGCCGGAAGACCGCGGAGGCGGTCGCCGTGGCGCTGGCCCGGGCGGCCCCCGCCGCACCCGCCGTCAACACGGCCACAGGAGAGATCATGGAAGACGACGGGGGCACCACCGCATGACCGAGCGCCACCCCGGCGACGGGCACCGACAGCACGACACGCACCACCCGCGCGACGGGCACCACGAGCACGACGGGCACCACCGAGAAGACGGAGCAGGACACGTGAGTACGGGCACGAAGGAGACGGCGGGCGACAACGGCGCCGAGGCGGCCATCCCCGAGCTGGTGATCATCTCCGGCATGTCCGGAGCCGGTCGGTCCACCGCGGCGAAGTGTCTGGAGGACCTCGGCTGGTTCGTCGTGGACAACCTGCCTCCCGCGCTGATCCCCACCATGGTGGAGCTCGGCGCCCGCTCCCAGGGCAACGTCGCCAGGATCGCGGTCGTCGTCGACGTCCGCGGCCGGCAGTTCTTCGACGCGCTCCGGGAGTCCCTGGCCGACCTCGACGCCAAGCAGGTCACCCGCCGGATCGTCTTCCTGGAGTCCTCCGACGAGGCCCTCGTCCGCCGCTTCGAGTCGGTCCGCCGCCCCCACCCGCTCCAGGGCGACGGCCGCATCGTCGACGGCATCGCCGCCGAGCGCGACCTGCTGCGCGAGCTGCGCGGCGACGCCGACCTGGTCATCGACACCTCCAGCCTCAACGTCCACGAGCTGCGCGCCAAGATGGACGCCCAGTTCGCCGGCGAGGAGGAGCCCGAGCTGCGGGCCACCGTCATGTCCTTCGGCTTCAAGTACGGCCTGCCGGTCGACGCCGACCTCGTCGTCGACATGCGCTTCCTGCCCAACCCGCACTGGGTCCCCGAGCTGCGCCCGTACACCGGCCTCAACGAGGAGGTGGCGAACTACGTCTACAACCAGCCCGGCGCCAAGGAGTTCCTGGACCGCTACACCGAGCTGCTCCAGCTGATCGCCGCCGGATACCGCCGCGAGGGCAAGCGGTACGTCACCATCGCCGTCGGCTGCACCGGCGGCAAGCACCGCTCCGTCGCCACCGCCGAGAAGCTCGCCGCCCGCATCGCCGCCGAGGGCGTCGAGACCGTGGTCGTCCACCGGGACATGGGGCGCGAGTGAAGCCGTACCGCCGGCGCTCCTCCTCCACCCTCTCGGTGCGGCGGACGCTCCGCAGGCGCGGCGCCCAGCCGAAGGTCGTCGCCCTCGGCGGCGGCATGGGCCTCTCCGCCTCCCTCGCCTCGCTGCGGCGGATCACCGGCGACCTGACGGCCGTCGTCACCGTCGCCGACGACGGGGGCTCCAGCGGCCGGCTCCGGGAGGAGCTGGGCGTGCTGCCCCCGGGCGACCTGCGCAAGGCGCTCGCCGCGCTCTGCGGCGACGACGACTGGGGCCAGACCTGGGCCCGGGTCATCCAGCACCGCTTCCGGTCCCAGGGCGAGATGGGCGGCCACGCCGTCGGCAACCTGCTGATCGTCGCCCTCTGGGAGCAGCTGGGCGGCGACCCCGTGCAGGCCCTCGACCTGGTCGGCCGGCTGCTCGGCGCCCAGGGCCGGGTGCTGCCCATGTCCGCCGTTCCGCTGGAGCTCCAGGCCCTGGTCAAGGGGCACGACCCGGAGCGCCCGGACGACGTGGACACCGTCCGCGGCCAGGCCACCGTGGCGCTCACCCCGGGCGAGGTGCAGTCCGTGCACCTGGTGCCGCACGACCCGCCGGCCGTGCCGGAGGCCGTCGCCGCGGTCCTCGACGCGGACTGGGTCGTCCTCGGCCCGGGCTCCTGGTTCTCCTCCGTGATCCCGCACCTGCTCGTGCCCGAACTGCTCGACGCGCTGGTCGAGACGAAGGCCCGGAAGGTGCTCTCGCTGAACCTCGCGCCCCAGCCCGGAGAAACAGAGGGCTTCTCCCCGCAGCGTCATTTGGAGGTTTTGGGACGACACGCCCCTAAACTCGCCCTGGACGTGGTGCTGGCCGACGAGGCCGCCGTGCCCGACGTGTCAGCCAGGGAACCCCTCGTCGACGCCGCCAAGCGGCTCGGCGCCGCGCTGGAGCTGGCGCCGGTGGCCCGCGCCGACGGCTCTCCGAAGCACGACCCGGAGCGCCTGGCCGCCGCGTACGACCGTATTTTTCGGATGCATGGAAGGATCGGCCCATGGCGATGACGGCAGCGGTGAAGGACGAGATCTCCCGGCTTCCCGTCACCCGGACCTGCTGCAGGAAGTCGGAGGTCTCCTCGATCCTGCGGTTCGCGGGCGGTCTGCACCTGGTCAGCGGCCGGATCGTGATCGAGGCGGAGCTCGACACGGCGATGGCGGCCCGGCGGCTGAAGCGGGACATCCTGGAGATCTTCGGGCACAGCTC
Organism: Streptomyces sp. NPDC004435; assembly: GCF_042873895.1. Taxonomy (NCBI): domain Bacteria; kingdom Bacillati; phylum Actinomycetota; class Actinomycetes; order Kitasatosporales; family Streptomycetaceae; genus Streptomyces; species Streptomyces sp. NPDC004435. The sequence goes on from NZ_JBIAMB010000019.1 coordinate 68,596, forward strand.
GGAACTGATCGTGATGGCCCCCGGCGGGCTGCGGCGCGGCTCCCGCTTCGTCGTGCGCGTGGTGGCCGGCGGCGACCAGCTGGCCCGCCAGACGGGCCTGGTCGACGGCCGGGGCCGGCCCATTCGGGGCCTTCCCCCGCAGGTCGTCTCCGGGGCCACCTGTGACGCGGAGGCGGCCTGGCGGGGTGCCTTCCTCGCCCACGGCTCGCTGACCGAGCCGGGCCGCTCCTCCTCCCTGGAGGTCACCTGCCCGGGCCCCGAGGCCGCGCTCGCCCTGGTCGGCGCCGCCCGCCGGCTCTCCATCGCCGCGAAGGCCCGCGAGGTCCGCGGCGTGGACCGGGTCGTGGTCCGGGACGGCGACGCCATCGGCGCCCTGCTCACCCGGCTCGGCGCGCACGAGTCGGTGCTGGCCTGGGAGGAGCGGCGGATGCGCCGCGAGGTCCGCGCCACCGCCAACCGGCTGGCCAACTTCGACGACGCCAACCTGCGCCGCTCGGCCCGTGCCGCCGTCGCGGCCGGCGCCCGCGTGCAGCGCGCCCTGGAGATCCTGGGCGAGGAGGTGCCGGAGCACCTCGCCGCCGCCGGCCGGCTGCGCATGGAGCACAAGCAGGCGTCCCTGGAGGAGCTGGGCGCGCTCGCCGACCCGCCGCTCACCAAGGACGCGGTGGCCGGCCGGATCCGCCGGCTGCTCGCCATGGCCGACAAGCGGGCGCAGGACCTGGGCATCCCCGGCACCGAGTCGAACCTGACGGAGGAGCTGGACGAGAGCCTGGTCGGCTGAGCCCGGCACACGGTCCGCACGGCCCCCGCCCTCTTGAGGCGGGGGCCGTCCGCGTCCCACCGGAGGCGTGAACTCCGGTGCGGCCGGACACTTCTGACGCCCCATCGGCATTCGTGTGGCACACGCTCCCCACCGCGAGGCGCCCTTGACAGGCCCATGGGCGCCCATGAGCCTGGCATCCGTTCTTCTTCGTGACGGATCACATCGAGGGGGGCTCACCATGAGACGAAGGGCGCGCGCGATCCTCGCCGCCGCTTCACTGCTGATCGCCGGGCTCGCGGCGACACCCGCCGCCGGAGCGCGGCCGGCCGACCCGGAGGGCGGCGACGCCCTCTCCGTATGGCGGGCCACGGTCACCAAGGAGCAGGTACCGCTCCTCCTGGAGGCCGGCACCGACGGGCACGAACTGACCGAGCAGGTGCCCGAACGCGGCACCGCCACCGTCGAGCTGTACCTCACCGAGGCGCAGGCCGGGGCGCTGCGCGACCAGGGCGTCCCGGTCGCCGAGCACGACCCCGGCCCGGCCGCCGCCCGGCGGTCGGCCGCCGCCGGGGACGGGGTCTTCCGCCCCTACGGAGGCTCCGGCGGCCTCAAGGCGGAGCTCCTCGCCACCGCCGCCGCCCACCCCGGCCTCACCAAGGTCGTCTCGATCGGCAAGACCCTCAAGGGCCAGGACATCCTCGCCGTGAAGGTCAGCAAGGGCGCCCGCACGGCGAAGGACGGCAGCAGGCCGGCCACGCTGTACCTCTCCAACCAGCACGCCCGCGAGTGGATCACCCCGGAGATGACGCGGCGGCTGCTCCACCACTACCTCGACAACTACGGAACCGACGAGCGGATCACCCGGATCGTCGACCGCACCGAGCTGTGGTTCGTGCTCTCGGCCAACCCCGACGGCTACGACTTCACCCACGCCGACCCGGCCAACCGCCAGTGGCGCAAGAACCTCCGCGACAACGACGGCGACGGCACGGTCGGCACCGGCGACGGCGTCGACCTCAACCGGAACTTCGCCTACAAGTGGGGCTACGACGACGAGGGTTCGTCCCCCGACCCGGCCGACGAGACCTTCCGCGGCAAGGGCCCCATGTCCGAGCCGGAGACCCGGGCCCTGGACGCCTTCCAGAAGCGCATCGGCTTCTCGTACGGCATCAACTACCACTCCGCCGCCCAGCTGCTGCTGTACGGCGTCGGCTGGCAGGTCGCCACCGACACCCCCGACGACACCGCGCTGAAGGCGCTCGCAGGGACCCCGGAGAAGTCCGCCGTCCCCGGCTACCGGCCGCAGGTCTCCTCCGAGCTGTACATCACCAACGGCGAGGCCGACGGACACGCCGCCAACGTCAACGGCATGCAGATGTTCACGCCGGAGATGTCCACCTGCGCCACCGCCTCCCGGGTCGACCCGGACGACGCCTGGGAGGCCGCCGACTGCGCCTCCGTCTTCACCTTCCCCGACGACGAGAAGCTGATCCAGGCCGAGTTCGCCAAGAACATCCCCTTCGCGCTCGCCGTCGCCGAGTCCGCCGCCCGCCCCGACGACCCGGTCTCCCCGGTCGGCGCCCCGGCCCCGGCCCTGACCCCCGACACCTTCACCACCTCCTACGCCGCCGCCGGCGAGGAGCAGCAGGTCGCCGTCACCGCCCGCAAGTCGCTGCGCGCCAAGACCCTCCACTACCGGATCAACGGCGGCCGCACCCACCGCTCCGGGATCGAGGCGTGGGACGGCGGCGAGACCTACGGCGGCGAGGACAACCTGTACTACGACCAGTACCGGGGCGAGGTGCGGGGCGCCCGGCCCGGCGACTCCGTCGAGGTCTGGTTCACCGCCCGCGGCCGCGACGGCAGGACCACCGCCACCACCCCCTTCACGTACGAGGTCGCCGACCGCGCCCGCGGGGACGTCCTCGTCCTCGCCGAGGAGGGCGGTACGAGCGCCGCACGGCACGCCGACACGTACGTGAAGGCACTCGCCGCGACCGGCCGCGGGGCGGCCGTCTGGGACGTCGCCACCCAGGGTGCCCCGCACGCCCTCGGCGCCCTCTCCCACTTCCGCACCGTCGTCTGGTACACCGGCGCCGAGCGCCCCACCGGGGCCGTCCAGCTCGCCGTCCGCTCCTACCTCAACGAGGGCGGCAAGCTGGTCAACGCCGGCGAGAAGACCGGCGGACTCACCCGGGTCGGCCGGGCCGAGACCAACGACTTCGCCCAGTACTACCTCGGCGCCTACCACCGCGCCGGGCTGAACGGCCCGTCCTCCTTCGCCGGAGCCGGCCGCCTCGCGGGACCGCCGACCGGGCTCGGCGCCGCGGAGGGCAACCCGCTCGACCACGCGGGCGCCTACACCGTCACCTCCGACACCCTCGACCCGAAGAAGTTCCCGCAGTTCGCCTCCAGCGCCCCGGCCGGCGACTACCCGGGCATGCGCACCCCCTTCGAACCGGCCGAGGGCAGCACCTTCGCCGCCGTCAAGCACGCCGACGACACCTGGGCCCGGCTCACCCGGACCGTCGACCTCACCGGCACGACCGCCGCCGACGGCCCCCGGCTCGACTTCCAGGTCAGCCACGACACCGAGCCCGGCTACGACAACCTCGTCGTCGAGGCCCGTACCGCAGGCCAGGACGACTGGACCACCCTCCCCGACCGCAACGGCGGCACCTCGGCCGAACCGCCCGCCGACTGCGGCGAGGGCTACTACCTGAAGCTCCACCCCGCCCTCGGCCGCTACCTCACCCTCGGCGAGGACGGCTGCGCGCCCACCGGCACCACCGGCGCCTGGAACGCCTTCACCGGCCCCTCCAACGGCTGGCGGCAGGCGTCCGTCGACCTCTCCGCCTACGCGGGCAAGCGGGTCGAGCTCTCCCTCTCGTACGTCTCCGACCCCGGCACCGGTGAGACCGGCGCCTTCGTCGACGACGTCCGGCTCGTCACCGCGGCCGGCACCGAGCGAGAGGGCTTCGAGAGCTCCTTCGGCGCCTGGACCGTCCCCGGCGCCCCGGCCGGCAGCCCCGGCAACACCGCCGACTGGACCCGCTCGCCGGCCCTGTTCCACTCCGTCGCCGCCGTCACCACCCGCGACACCGTCCTCCTCGGCTTCGGCCTGGAGCACGTCGGCTCCGCCGCCGAACGGCAGCGGCTGCTCACCCGAGCCCTCACCGCACTCCGCCGCTGACGGAGAGTAGTGGGGCCGAAGGTCCCAAGACGGCCCGTACCTGTTGAAAGGTACGGGCCGTCGGCCGTTTTCCGGGGACTTTTCGGGCGCGGACGGCTGCGCTCGATGTCACTCGGGGGCGCGCGTGGAGGTAGGGTCGGAAGCGGTCAGGGACATCCCGAAAAATCAAGAGCTAGCCGGTGTGACATATCACCCGGCATTCCTAACGAGGAGATCGGTTCGTGACGATCCGCGTAGGCATCAACGGCTTCGGCCGTATCGGTCGCAACTACTTCCGCGCGCTCCTTGAGCAGGGTGCCGACATCGAGGTCGTGGCCGTCAACGACCTGGGCGACACCGCGACCACGGCCCACCTGCTGAAGTACGACACCATCCTGGGCCGCCTCAAGGCCGAGGTGTCCCACACCGCCGACACCATCACCGTCGACGGCCACACCATCAAGGTGCTGTCCGAGCGCGACCCCGCCGACATCCCGTGGGGTGACCTCGGCGTCGACATCGTCATCGAGTCCACCGGCATCTTCACCAAGCGCGAGGACGCCGCCAAGCACCTCGCCGGCGGCGCCAAGAAGGTCCTCATCTCGGCTCCGGCCAAGGACGAGGACATCACCATCGTGATGGGCGTCAACCAGGAGAAGTACGACCCGGCGAAGCACGACGTCATCTCCAACGCGTCCTGCACCACCAACTGCGTCGCCCCGATGGCCAAGGTCCTCGACGAGAACTTCGGCATCGTCCGCGGCCTCATGACGACGGTGCACGCGTACACCAACGACCAGCGGATCCTGGACTTCCCGCACAAGGACCTGCGCCGCGCCCGCGCCGCCGCGGAGAACATCATCCCGACCACGACCGGTGCCGCCAAGGCCACCGCCCTGGTCCTCCCGCAGCTCAAGGGCAAGCTGGACGGCATCGCCATGCGCGTCCCGGTCCCCACCGGCTCCGCCACCGACCTGGTCGTCACCCTGGACCGCGAGGTCACGAAGGACGAGGTCAACGCCGCCTTCAAGAAGGCGGCCGAGGACGGCCCGCTCAAGGGCATCCTCTTCTACACCGAGGACCCGATCGTGTCCTCGGACATCGTCAGCGACCCGGCGTCGTGCACCTTCGACTCCTCGCTGACCATGGTCCAGGACGGCAACAACGTCAAGATCCTCGGCTGGTACGACAACGAGTGGGGCTACTCCAACCGTCTCGTGGACCTCACCACCTTCGTCGGCGACCAGCTCTGACGTACTAGGGTTCAGCAGGGCAGGCTTTCGATGTGGCAGGGCTCGGGCAGCGCGACGATGCGCTGCGCGGGCCCTGTGTCGTGTGCTCCACCGCGTACCAAGGAGTCAGTGAACAGATGAAGACGATCGACGAGCTTCTCGGCGAGGGCGTCGAGGGCAAGCGGGTGTTCGTCCGCGCCGATCTCAACGTGCCGCTCGACGGCACCACCATCACCGACGACGGACGCATCCGCGCCGTCGTCCCCACGGTCAAGGCGCTCGCCGACGCCGGCGCCCGGGTCGTGGTCGCCTCCCACCTGGGCCGCCCCAAGGGTGCCCCGGACCCGGCGTTCTCCCTCGCCCCCGCCGCCGCCCGGCTCGGGGAACTGCTCGGCGCCGAGGTGGCCTTCGCCACCGACACCGTCGGCGAGTCCGCGCGGGCCACCGTCGCGGGCCTGGCCGACGGCGGGGTGGCCGTCATCGAGAACCTGCGCTTCAACGCCGGCGAGACCTCGAAGGACGACGCCGAGCGCGCCGCCTTCGCGGAGCAGCTGGCCGCCCTCGCCGACCTCTACGTCGGCGACGGCTTCGGCGCCGTGCACCGCAAGCACGCCTCGGTGTACGACCTCCCGGGCAAGCTGCCGCACGCGGCCGGCTACCTGATCGCCACCGAGGTCGGGGTCCTGAAGAAGCTGACCGAGGACGTCCAGCGGCCGTACGTGGTCGTCCTCGGCGGCGCCAAGGTCTCTGACAAGCTCGGCGTGATCGACCACCTCCTGGAGAAGGCCGACCGCATCCTCGTCGGCGGCGGCATGGCCTACACCTTCCTCAAGGCCCAGGGCCACGAGGTCGGCATCTCCCTCCTCCAGGAGGACCAGATCCCGGCCGTCCAGGAGTACCTGAAGCGCGCCCAGGACCGCGGCGTGGAGTTCGTCCTCCCCGTCGACGTCCTGGTCGCCACCGAGTTCCCGGACCTCAAGACCAAGGCCCCGGCCCACCCCACCACGGTCGCCGCGGACGCCATCCCGGCCGACCAGGAGGGCCTGGACATCGGTCCGGAGACCCGCAAGCTGTACGCCTCGAAGCTCGCCGACGCGGCCACCGTCTTCTGGAACGGTCCGATGGGCGTCTTCGAGCACCCCGACTACGCCGAGGGCACCAAGGCCGTCGCCCAGGCGCTCGTCGACTCCCCGGCCTTCTCCGTCGTCGGCGGTGGCGACTCCGCCGCCGCGGTCCGCATCCTGGGCTTCGACGAGAACGCGTTCGGACACATCTCGACCGGTGGCGGCGCCTCCCTCGAATACCTCGAGGGCAAGCAGCTCCCCGGCCTCGTCGCACTGGAGGACTGACCCCCTTATGACCACCCGCACCCCGCTGATGGCGGGCAACTGGAAGATGAACCTCAACCACCTGGAGGCCATCGCCCACGTCCAGAAGCTCGCCTTCACGCTCACCGACAAGGACTACGACGCCGTCGAGGTCGCCGTCCTCGTCCCCTTCACCGACCTGCGCTCGGTGCAGACCCTGATCGACGGCGACAAGCTCAAGATCAAGTACGGCGCCCAGGACCTGTCGGCCCACGAGTCCGGCGCGTACACCGGGGAGATCTCCGGCGCCATGCTCGCCAAGCTGAACACCGGCTTCGTCGCCGTCGGCCACTCCGAGCGCCGCCAGTACCACGCCGAGTCGGACGAGCTGTGCAACGCCAAGGTGAAGGCTGCCTTCGCCCACGGCATCACCCCGATCCTCTGCGTCGGCGAAGAGCTGGACGTGCGCGAGGCTGGCAACGCCGTCCCGCACACCCTCGCCCAGGTCGAGGGCGGCCTGAAGGACGTCCCGGCCGAGCAGGCCGAGACGATCGTCATCGCGTACGAGCCGGTCTGGGCCATCGGCACCGGCAAGGTCTGCGGCGCCGCCGACGCCCAGGAGGTCTGCGGGGCGATCCGCGGCAAGCTCGCCGAGCTGTACTCGCAGGACGTCGCCGACAAGATCCGCATCCAGTACGGCGGCTCCGTCAAGGGCTCCAACGTCGCCGAGATCATGGCGCAGCCCGACATCGACGGCGCCCTGGTCGGCGGTGCCTCGCTGGACGCGGACGAGTTCGTCAAGATCGTCCGCTTCCGCGACCAGTGACGATGTAGAGCGGCGGAGGCGATCCGTCGTACCCTTGCGGGGGTCGGGCCGGTGCGCCCGGCCCCCGTCCCTTTTCAAGCTCCGAGGAAGTTGGTCCAGCCGTGGTTATGGGGTTCTCGATCGCCCTGATCGTCTTCAGCGGCCTGCTGATGCTGCTGGTGCTGATGCACAAGGGGAAGGGCGGCGGCCTCTCCGACATGTTCGGTGGCGGCATGCAGTCCTCCGTCGGCGGCTCCTCGGTCGCCGAGCGCAACCTCGACCGGATCACGGTCGTGGTCGGACTGCTCTGGTTCGCCTGCATTGTGGTGCTTGGTCTGCTCATGAAGCTGGACGGGTAACTCCGCACACTGGACGCGCGTTGGGCCTTCCGTAGACTGGGGCATCAGCGAGCACCATCACGCAGGGAGTTACGACCGTGGCAAGTGGCAACGCGATCCGGGGAAGCCGGGTCGGAGCGGGGCCGATGGGTGAGGCCGAGCGGGGCGAGTCGGCGCCGCGCCTCCGCATCTCCTTCTGGTGCTCGAACGGGCACGAGACCCAGCCGAGTTTCGCGAGCGACGCGCAGGTCCCGGACACCTGGGACTGCCCCCGCTGCGGTTTCCCGGCGGGCCAGGACCGGGACAACCCGCCGGACCCCCCGCGCACCGAGCCGTACAAGACCCACCTCGCCTACGTCCGCGAGCGGCGCAGCGACGCCGACGGCGAGGCCATCCTCGCCGAGGCGCTCGCCAAGCTCCGGGGCGAGATCTGAACGACAACTGAACATCGGTGGAAAGGGCTCCGCCCGTGAACTCGGTTCGCGGACGGGGCCCTTCGTCGTGTCCGGTGCCGGTGGCACGGATCGCCCCGTTCGATCAACTAGGTTGGAGGAGCAGCGGGGCAGACACGTACGAGAAGAAGTGGGCGATGTCCGAAATGACCACTGAAGGACGCATCAGGCTCAACCGGCTGCCCGAGTGGGCGGCCCTCGGCAAGCACCGGGAGCAGCTGGACGGCACCCGCCTGCGCGAGCTGTTCGCGGCCGACCCGGAGCGCGGCACCGGCTACACCCTGCGGGTCGGCGATCTCCACCTGGACTACTCCAAGCACCTCGTCACCGACGAGACCCTGGAGCTGCTGCGCGAGCTGGCCGCCGCCACCGACGTCGCCGGCCTGCGCGACGCCATGTTCCGCGGCGAGAAGATCAACACCACCGAGGACCGGGCCGTCCTCCACACCGCGCTGCGCGCCCCCCGCGGGGCCGTGATCGAGGTCGACGGCGAGAACGTCGTCCCCAAGGTCCACGCCGTCCTCGACAAGATGGCCGGCTTCGCCGACAAGGTCCGCTCCGGCGCCTGGACCGGCCACACCGGCAAGCCGGTCAAGAACATCGTCAACATCGGCATCGGCGGCTCCGACCTCGGCCCCGCCATGGCCTACGAGGTCCTGCGCGCCTACACCCGACGGGACCTGACGCTCCGTTTCGTCTCCAACGTCGACGGCGCCGACCTCCACGAGGCCGTCCGCGACCTCGACCCGGCCGAGACCCTCTTCGTCGTCGCCTCGAAGACCTTCACCACCATCGAGACGGTCACCAACGCGACCTCCGCGCGCGACTGGCTCCTCGGCGGTCTCGGGGCCGGCCAGGAGGCCGTCGCCAAGCACTTCGTGGCCCTGTCGACCAACGCCGAGAAGGTCCAGGACTTCGGCATCGACACGGCCAACATGTTCGAGTTCTGGGACTGGGTCGGCGGCCGCTACTCGTACGACTCCGCCATCGGCCTCTCCCTGATGATCGCCATCGGGCCGGACCACTTCCGCGAGATGCTCGACGGCTTCCACCTCGTCGACGAGCACTTCCGCACCGCCCCCGCAGAGGAGAACGCGCCGCTCCTGCTCGGCCTCCTCGGCGTCTGGTACGGCGGCTTCTTCGACGCCCAGTCGCACGCCGTCCTGCCGTACTCCCACTACCTGTCCAAGTTCACCGCCTACCTCCAGCAGCTCGACATGGAGTCCAACGGCAAGTCCGTGGACCGCCAGGGCGAGCCGGTCGACTGGCAGACCGGCCCGGTCGTCTGGGGCACCCCCGGCACCAACGGCCAGCACGCCTACTACCAGTTGATCCACCAGGGCACCAAGCTGATCCCCGCCGACTTCATCGGCTTCGCGAAGCCGGTCGGCGATCTGCTCCCCGGCCTCGTCGCCCAGCACGACCTGCTGATGGCCAACTTCTTCGCCCAGACCCAGGCCCTCGCCTTCGGCAAGACGCCCGAGGAGGTGCGCGCCGAGGGCGTGCCGGAGGAACTGGTCCCGCACAAGACCTTCCGGGGCGACCACCCCACCACCACGATCCTCGCCGACGCCCTCACCCCCTCGGTCCTCGGCCAGCTGGTGGCGCTCTACGAGCACAAGGTCTTCGTCCAGGGCGCCGTCTGGAACATCGACTCCTTCGACCAGTGGGGCGTCGAGCTCGGCAAGGTCCTCGCCAAGCGGATCGAACCCGTCCTGACCGGCGAGGCGACCGCCGAGGGGCTCGACAGCTCCACCGCGGCCCTCGTCTCCGCCTACCGCGCCCTGCGCGACCGGAGCTGACCGATGGCGGGGGAGAACGTGATACGGCTGCGTCCGCCCAGGAACGCCGTGGACCGCAGGGCCGTCGGCTGGTGGCGCGCCCAGTGCCTCATCGGCACCGCCGTCCCGGTCGTGGTGCTCGGCGTCCTCGGCCTCCTGATCGAACCGGCCCGGTTCTGGCTGCTGCTGCCGGCCGCCGTGCTGGCCGCGATCGGACTGGCCTGTACCGCGTTCTTCCCCGCCTGGTGGTACCGGGTGCACCGCTGGGAGGTCACCGACGAGGCGGTGTACACCCGTACCGGCGCCCTGTGGCAGGAGTGGCGGATCGCCCCCATGTCGCGGATCCAGACCGTCGACACCGTACGCGGCCCGCTGGAGCAGCTCTTCGGGCTCGCCACCGTCACCGTCACCACCGCCTCCTCCAAGGGCGCCCTCCGCGTCGAGGGACTCGACCACGAACTCGCCGCGGAGCTCGCCGAACGGCTGACCCGGATCACCCAGGCGACCCCCGGGGACGCCACGTGACCCCCGGCGACGAGGGGGAGTGGCGGCGCCTCGACCGGCGTACCTCCCTCGTCACCGCCGCCGTCCTCTGCGGCGTCGCGGCCGGCGCCGGAGTCCCCGTCACCGCGGGCCTCGCCGGCTCCCGGCCCCTCTGGCAGGCGCTCGCCTGGGTCCTCGCCGGCGCCGCCCTGCTGATCGGCGGCGGCACCGTCGCCGAACACGTCCGACTGCGCCACACCCGCTACCGGATCGGCGGCGACCAGATCGAGCTCCACTCCGGCCTGCTGCTCCTCAAACGGCGCTCCCTGGCCCGCGAGCGGATCCGCAGCGTGGACCTCACCGCCAACCCCCTCCAGCGGGTCCTCGGCCTGGTCAAGGTCCGCATCGGCACCGGGGAGTCCACCGGCGGCGGCGAGTCCACCCTGGAACTCGAATTCGTCACCCGGGCCGAGGGCGAACGGCTCCGCCGGGAACTCCTCACCCGCGCCGCCGCCCCCGAGCCGGCCCCCGACCACGACGGCACCCTCGCCGTCCTCGACCCCCGCTGGATCCGCTACGCCCCCGTCTCCTTCGTCACCGGTCTGCTCGGCGGCGCCGCCGCCGGAGCGGTCATGCAGGTCAGCGAGTGGTTCGGCGTCCAGTCCGAGGTCATCGACTGGATAGGGGACCGCTTCCAGGACGTCTCCCTGCCGTGGATGATCGTCTCCCTCGCCCTCCTCGCCGCCCTGGCCGGCGCGCTCGGTTCGCTGGGGCTCTGGGTCGAGATGTGGTGGAACCACCGGCTCGAACGCGAACCCGGCGGCACCCTCCGGGTCCGCCGCGGGCTGCTCAGCACCCGCTCGGTCACCCTGGAGGAGGAGCGGGTGCGCGGGGTCGAGCTGGTCGAACCCCTCGGCGTCCGCCTCGCCGGCGCCGCACGCGTCGACGCGGTCGCCGGCGGCCTCGCCGAGGACGACGAGAAGCACACCGACCTCAAGACGCTCCTCCCGGCGGCGCCCCGGACCGTCGCCGCCCGGATCGCCGCCGAGGTCCTGCGCGACCCGGCCGACCCGTTCTCCGTCCCCCTCACCCCCCACCCGCGCGCCGCCCGCGGCCGCAGACTGAGGTGGGCCCTCTCCGCCGTGCTGCTCCCCGCCGCCGTCCTGGCCCTGCTCGGCGCGCTCCTCACCCCGGTCCTGCTGTACGTCGCGGCCGGCTGGACCGTGGTGCTCACGCCGCTCGCGGTCGCCCTCGCCCTGGACGCGTACCGCTCGCTCGGCCACGCCCTCGGCGGCGGGTACCTGGTGACCCGCTCGGGCACGGGACGGCGGGCCACGGTCGCCCTCCAGCGGTCCGGGATCATCGGCTGGACGGTCAAGCAGTCCTACTTCCAGCGGCGCGCCGGCCTCCTCACGCTGACCGCCACCACGGCGGCGGGCGAGCGCGCCTACGACGTCCTCGACGCGGACGGGAGCGAGGGCCTGGCCTTCGCCGCCGAGGCCGTACCGGGGCTCCTCACGCCCTTCCTGGAGCCGGCCGGGCGGGCCGAGACGGAGCGAACGGCGGAGGCCCGGTCCACCGAGGGGTGAACCGGGCCTCCGCGGAGTCCGCGTGAGCGTCCGTCAGGCCGAGGCCGGCGGATACAGGCTCCTCGGCAGCTCCGAGGCCGCCGCCGCGTCCATCAGCCACAGCGTGCGCGAGCGCCCGTAGGCACCGGCCGCCGGGGCCTGCACCTCGCCGGCGCCGGAGAGCGCGACGGCCGCGGCCTTCGCCTTGTCCTCACCGGCCGCGAGCAGCCAGACCTCCTTCGCCGCCCGGATCGCCGGGAGGGTCAGGGAGATCCGGGTGGGCGGCGGCTTGGGCGCGCCGTGCACGCCGACGACCGTCCGCTCGGTCTCCCGGACCGCGGGCAGCTCCGGGAAGAGCGAGGCCACGTGGGTGTCCGGGCCGACGCCCAGCATCAGCACGTCGAAGGCGGGCACCCCGCCCCGCTCGGTCGGGCCGGCCGCGGCGGCCAGCTCGGCCGCGTACCCCGCGGCGGCGGCGTCGGCGTCGTTCCCGTGAGGACCGTCCGAGGCCGGCATGGCGTGCACCCGGGCCGGGTCCAGCGGGACCCGGTCCAGCAGCGCCTCGCGGGCCTGGGTGACGTTCCGCTCGGGGTCGCCCTCGGGCAGGAACCGCTCGTCGCCCCACCACAGGTCGAGCCGCGACCAGTCGATCGCGTCCCGGGCGGGGGCGGTGCCGAGCGCGGCGAGCAGCCCGTTGCCGTTGCGGCCGCCGGTCAGCACGATCGAGGCGGAGCCCCGGGAGGACTGGGCGTCCACGATCCGGGTGATCAGCCGGGCCGCCGCGGCCTCGGCCATCAGCTCCTTGTCGCGGTGGACCACCAGCTGCGGGGCGCTCACTTGGCCGCCGCCTTCTTCGCCGGGGCCTTCTTGGCCGGGGCCTTCTTCGCCGGCTCGGCGGCGGATCCCGCGGACTCCGCGGCGGACTCCGGCGCGGCGGTGGCGTCCGCGGCGGGCTCCTCCGGCGCGGGGGCGGTCACGCCCGCCTCGTCGTCGAGCCGCTCCAGACCGAACTTGAGCGACGCCGCATAGGTGTCGTCCGGGTCCAGCCGGCGCAGCTCCTCGGCGATCAGCTCGGCCGTCTCGCGCCGCTTGAGCGCCACCGCGCGGTCGGGCTGGCCCTCTATGGAGAGGGTCGCGAGCGAGCCGTCGGGCCGGTCGAGGACGATCGGTCCCGCGCTGGTCTCCAGCCGCACCGAGGTGAGGCCGGGGCCGCCCGAGGTCGAACGCCGCACCGGCACCTTCAGCCGCTCGGCCAGCCACATCGCGAGGAGTTCGACGCTCGGGTTGAACTCCTCGCCCTCCACGACGGCCGAGGTCACCTTGCAGTGGACCTGGTCGAGCGCGGCGGCCAGCATCGAGCGCCACGGGGTGATCCGGGTCCACGAGAGGTCCGTGTCGCCGGGGGTGTAGGTGTCCGCGCGCGCGGTCAGCTCCTCGATGGGCTGCTCGGCGGCGTACGTGTCGGTCACCCGGCGCTGGGCGAGGGCGCCCAGCGGGTCGTTCGCCGGGTCGGTCGGCGCGTTCACCGGCCACCAGACGACGACGGGGGCGTCCGGGAGGAGCAGCGGCAGCACCACCGACTGGGCGTGGTCGACGACCTCGCCGTACAGCCGGAGGACGACCGTCTCCCCGGAGCCGGCGTCGGCGCCGAGGCGGACCTCGGCGTCGAGCCGGGTGTTGGCCCGGTCCCGCGGCGAGCGCGAGACCCGCTTGACGACCACGAGGGTCCGCGAGGGGTGCTCGCGGGACGCCTCGTTGGCCGCCTTCAGGGCGTCGTAGGCGTTCTCCTCGTCGGTGACGATCACGAGGGTGAGCACCATGCCGACCGCCGGGGTGCCGATTGCCCGCCGCCCGAGCACCAGCGCCTTGTTGATCTTGGAGGACGTGGTGTCCGTCAGGTCGGTCTTCATGGCCGGCGCCAGCTCCTGCCGTCTCGTGCGAGCATCTCGTCCGCCTCGACCGGGCCCCAGGTCCCGGACTCGTACTGGGCGGGCTTGCCGTGCGCGTCCCAGTACTGCTCGATCGGGTCGAGGATCTTCCAGGACAGCTCGACCTCCTCCACGCGCGGGAAGAGGTTGGAGTCGCCGAGGAGGACGTCCAGGATGAGCCGCTCGTACGCCTCGGGGCTGGACTCGGTGAAGGACTCGCCGTAGGCGAAGTCCATCGACACGTCCCGGATCTCCATCTGGGTGCCGGGCACCTTGGAGCCGAAGCGGACGGTGACGCCCTCGTCCGGCTGGACCCGGATGACGATGGCGTTGCGGCCCAGCTCCTCCGTCGACGTGTGGTCGAAGGGGGAGTGCGGGGCGCGCTGGAAGACCACCGCGATCTCGGTGACCCGGCGGCCGAGCCGCTTGCCGGTGCGCAGGTAGAAGGGGACGCCCGCCCAGCGGCGGTTGTCGATCTCCAGCTTGACCGCCGCGTAGGTGTCGGTCTTCGACTGGGGGTCGATGCCCTCTTCCTGGAGGTAGCCGACGGCCTTCGCGCCGCCCTGCCAGCCCGCGCCGTACTGGCCGCGGACGGTGGTCTTCGCCAGGTCCTTGGGGAGCCGGACGGCGCCCAGCACCTTGGTCTTCTCCGCGGCGAGCGCGTCGGCGTCGAAGGAGGCGGGCTCCTCCATCGCGGTCAGCGCGAGCAGCTGGAGCAGGTGGTTCTGGATGACGTCACGGGCGGCGCCGATGCCGTCGTAGTAGCCGGCGCGGCCGCCGATGCCGATGTCCTCGGCCATGGTGATCTGCACGTGGTCGACGTACGACCGGTTCCAGATCGGCTCGAAGAGGGTGTTGGCGAAGCGGAGCGCCAGGATGTTCTGGACGGTCTCCTTGCCGAGGTAGTGGTCGATGCGGAAGACCGCCTCGGGCGGGAAGACCTCGTGGACGACCTCGTTGAGCTCCTTGGCGGAGGTCAGGTCGTGGCCGAAGGGCTTCTCGATGACGGCGCGGCGCCAGGAGCCGTTCTTCTGGTCGGCCAGGCCGTGCTTCTTCAGCTGCTGGACGACCAGCGGGAAGAACTTCGGCGGCACGGACAGGTAGAAGGCGAAGTTGCCCCCGGTGCCCTGCGCCTTGTCCAGCTCCTGGATGGTGTCCTTCAGCTGCTCGAAGGCCTCGTCGCTGTCGAAGTCGCCCTGGACGAACCGCATGCCCTGGATGAGCTGCTGCCAGACCTCCTCGCGGAAGGGGGTGCGGGCGTGCTGCTTGACGGCGTCGTGGACCTCCTGCGCGAAGTCCTCGTCCTGCCACTCCCGGCGGGCGAAGCCGACGAGCGAGAAGCCCGGCGGCAGCAGGCCGCGGTTGGCCAGGTCGTAGACGGCGGGCATCAGCTTCTTACGGGACAAATCGCCCGTGACGCCGAAGATGACCAGGCCCGACGGCCCCGCGATGCGCGGGAGCCGTCGGTCTGCGGCGTCACGGAGCGGGTTGGCTCCGTCGACGGTGCTCAAGGTGGTCAGGCCTCCGAAGGGACGCGGCGCGCGAGCTCCGCCTCGGTCGAGCTGAGCAGGTCGTTCCAGGACGCCTCGAACTTCTCGACGCCCTCGTCCTCCAGGAGCTGGACCACGTCGTCGTAGCTGATGCCCAGCTTGGCGACGGCCGCCAGGACCTCGCGGGAGGAGTCGTACGTGCCGCGGATGGTGTCGCCCGCGACCTCGCCGTGGTCGGCGGTGGCCTCCAGGGTCGCCTCCGGCATGGTGTTGACGGTGCCCGGGGCGACCAGGTCCACCACGTAGAGGGTGTCCTTGTACGCCGGGTCCTTGACGCCGGTCGAGGCCCACAGCGGACGCTGCTTGTTGGCCTGCGCCTTGTCCAGGGCCGCCCAGCGCTCCGAGGAGTCCGAGAAGACCTCCTCGTACGCCTCGTAGGCGAGGCGCGCGTTGGCCAGGGCGGACTTGCCCTTGAGCGCCTTGGCCTCGTCGGTGCCGATGCCGTCCAGGCGCTTGTCGATCTCGGTGTCCACGCGGGACACGAAGAAGGACGCCACCGAGTGGATCTTCGCCAGGTCGAGGCCGCGCTCGCGGGCCTTCTCCAGGCCCGCCAGGTAGGCGTCCATCACCGCGCGGTAGCGCTCCAGCGAGAAGATCAGCGTCACGTTCACGCTGATGCCGAGGCCGATGACCTCGGTGATCGCCGGCAGGCCGGCCTTGGTCGCCGGGATCTTGATGAGCGTGTTCGGCCGGTCCACCAGCCACGCCAGCTGCTTCGCCTCGGCGATCGTCGCGACCGTCTCGTGGGCGAGCCGCGGGTCGACCTCGATGGAGACCCGGCCGTCCTGGCCGTCCGTCGAGTCGAAGACCGGGCGCAGGATGTCGGCGGCGTCGCGGACGTCCGCCGTCGTGATCATGCGGATGGCCTCGTCCACGGTCACCTTGCGGGCGGCCAGGTCGGCGAGCTGCTGCTCGTAACCGTCACCCGAGGTGATCGCCTTCTGGAAGATCGACGGGTTGGTGGTCACACCGACCACGTGCGACTGGTCGATCAGCTCGGCCAGGTTGCCGGAGGTGATCCGCCGGCGGGACAGGTCGTCCAGCCAGATCGCGACGCCTTCGTCGGAGAGGCGCTTGAGAGCGTCTGTCATGAGAGTTGCATCTCCAAAAAGTCGTACGTATCCGCGTCAGCGCGCGGCGGCGGCGATCGATTCCCGGGCGGCGGCGGCCACGGCCTCCGGCGTGAAACCGAACTCACGGAAGAGGACCTTGGCGTCGGCCGAGGCACCGAAGTGCTCCAGCGAGACGATCCGGCCGGCGTCGCCGACGTACTTGTGCCAGGTCAGGCCGACACCGGCCTCCACCGCGACACGCGCCTTCACCGACGGCGGCAGGACGGAGTCCTTGTACGCCTGGTCCTGCTCCTCGAACCACTCCACGGACGGCATCGAGACCACACGGGTCGGGACGCCCTCGGCCTGGAGCCGGTCCCGGGCCTCGACGGCCAGGTGCACCTCGGAGCCGGTCGCGATGATCACGACCTGCGCCTCGCCGCCCTCGGCGTCGAACAGCACGTAGCCGCCCTTGGCCGCGTCCTCGTTCGGCGCGTAGGTCGGCACGCCCTGACGGGTCAGCGCCAGACCGTGCGGCGCGCCCTTCAGGTACTCACGGGTGTGCCGCTTCATGATCTCGCGCCAGGCGATCGCCGTCTCGTTGGCGTCGGCCGGACGCACCACGTTCAGGCCCGGGATCGCGCGCAGCGCGGCCAGGTGCTCCACCGGCTGGTGGGTCGGGCCGTCCTCGCCGAGGCCGATCGAGTCGTGCGTCCACACGTAGGTCACCGGCAGGTGCATCAGGGCCGACAGGCGCACCGCATTGCGCATGTAGTCCGAGAAGACCAGGAAGGTGCCGCCGTAGATGCGGGTGTTGCCGTGCAGCGCGATGCCGTTCATCTCCGCTGCCATGGCGTGCTCGCGGATGCCGAAGTGGATCGTGCGGCCGTACGGGTTCGCCTCGGGCAGCGGGTTGCCCTCGGGGAGGAAGGAGGACGACTTGTCGATCGTCGTGTTGTTCGAGCCCGCGAGGTCGGCCGAGCCGCCCCACAGCTCCGGGACGACCTCGCCCAGCGCCTGGAGCACCTTGCCCGAGGCGGCACGGGTGGCGACGCTCTTGCCCGCCTCGAAGACCGGGAGCTTCCCCTCCCAGCCGGCCGGCAGCTCGTTCGCCTGGATCCGGTCGAACTCGGCGGCCCGCTCCGGGTTGGCCGTACGCCACTCGGAGAGCTGCTTCTCCCAGGCGGCGCGGGCCTCGCGGCCGCGGTCGCCGAGCTCACGGGTGTGGCCGATGACCTCGTCGGTGACCTCGAAGCTCTGCTCCGGGTCGAAGCCCAGCACGCGCTTGGTGGCCGCGACCTCCTCGGCGCCGAGCGCCGAGCCGTGCGCCGCCTCGGTGTTCTGCGCGTTCGGCGCCGGCCAGGCGATGATCGAGCGCATCGCGATGAAGGACGGGCGCTCCGTCTCGGCCTCGGCCGCGCGGATCGCCGCGTACAGGCCCGCCGGGTCGAGGTCGCCGTTGGCCTGCGGCTCCACGCGCTGCACGTGCCAGCCGTACGCCTCGTACCGCTTCAGCGTGTCCTCGGACACGGCCGTCTCGGTGTCGCCCTCGATCGAGATGTGGTTGTCGTCCCACAGCAGGATCAGGTTGCCGAGCTTCTGGTGGCCCGCGAGCGAGGACGCCTCGGCGGAGATGCCCTCCTGGAGGCAGCCGTCGCCGGCGATCGCGTAGACGCGGTGGTCGAAGGGGGAGGTGCCGGGGGCCGCCTCCGGGTCGAAGAGGCCGCGCTCGTAGCGGGCGGCCATCGCCATGCCCACCGCGTTCGCCACACCCTGGCCCAGCGGGCCGGTGGTGGTCTCGACGCCGGCCGTGTGGCCGTACTCGGGGTGGCCCGGGGTCTTCGAGCCCCAGGTGCGGAACGCCTTGAGGTCGTCCAGCTCCAGACCGAAGCCACCCAGGTACAGCTGGGTGTAGAGGGTCAGGGAGGAGTGGCCCGCGGAGAGCACGAACCGGTCGCGTCCGACCCACTCGGGGTCGGACGGGTCGTGGCGCATCACCTTCTGGAAGAGGGTGTACGCGGCCGGCGCGAGGCTCATCGCCGTACCGGGATGGCCGTTGCCGACCTTCTGTACGGCGTCCGCGGCCAGGATGCGGGCGGTGTCGACGGCCCGCTGGTCCAATTCGGTCCACTGGAGGTCTGTGGTGGTCGGCTTAGTGCTCACCCTGGGTCAGGGCTCCTCTCCACATGTCTGTAGCCGGTGACTGAGGGTGTACCGGCGCTGTCGAGCCTACCCCCGAAAAAGCCCCCTCTTTTCGTGTTCATGCCCCTCAAATGAGCGGACGGAGCAAGAGTGCCGGTGCCCATGGCGCTTCGCCTCCCGAACGGCGCGCCGAAGGGTGTCCGCCCCTTGGTACGGGGAGGGACGCACGCCTACGAGTGAGGCCCGCCAACACGACCCCACCCCCGCGAAGATCGCTGTCTGGGCAACGTCTAGAGTGGCGTGGTACGCGCAAGTTTCACCCCGCCTTTATCCGGGGAACTTGCTGGGAATTTCTCTGTCAGGGGTGTGCGTGACGGCCGTCGAGTCCCGACCCGCAGGGGTCGTCTTGGCTACCGGCCCGGGGGGCCATCGGCCGTTCGGGGCCCTCGTCAAGGCGTTCGTGGCGCTGACCAAGCCTCGGATCATCGAGCTGCTGCTCATCACCACCGTTCCGGTGATGTTCCTCGCCGAACAGGGCGTGCCCGACCTGTGGCTGGTGCTCGCCACCTGCTTCGGCGGCTACCTCTCGGCGGGCGGCGCCAACGCGCTCAACATGTACATCGACCGCGACATCGACGCGCTGATGGACCGCACCGCGCAGCGCCCGCTGGTCACCGGCGTGGTCTCGCCGCGGGAGGGCCTGGTCTTCGGCCTCACCCTCGCCGTCGTCTCCACCCTCTGGTTCGGCCTGCTCGTCAACTGGCTCTCCGCCTGGCTCTCCCTCGGCGCGCTCCTCTTCTACGTCGTGGTCTACACGATGCTCCTGAAGCGGCGCACCGCGCAGAACATCGTCTGGGGCGGCATCGCCGGCTGCATGCCCGTCCTCATCGGCTGGTCCTCGGTCACGAACTCGATGTCCTGGGCCGCCGTCATCCTCTTCATGGTCATCTTCTTCTGGACGCCGCCGCACTACTGGCCGCTGTCGATGAAGGTGAAGGACGACTACGCGCGCGTGGGGGTCCCGATGCTCCCCGTGGTCGCCTCCAACAAGGTCGTCGCCAAGCAGATCGTCCTCTACAGCTGGGTCATGGTCGCGGTCTCGCTGCTGCTCACCCCGCTGGGCTACACCGGCTGGTTCTACACGGCCGTCGCCCTGGCCACCGGCGGCTGGTGGCTCTGGGAGGCGCACGGCCTCCTGAACCGCGCCAAGGCGGAGGTCACCGGCGCGAAGCTCAAGGAGATGCGCCTCTTCCACTGGTCCATCACCTACGTGTCGCTGCTCTTCGTGGCGGTCGCGGTGGACCCCTTCCTCCGCTGAACCCTTCCGGCTACGACGGCCGGGTCGTGTGGGCTGTCCCACGCGGCCCGGCCGTCGTCAGTCGATCTACCGCTCGGTAGCATCCTTTCCATGGCAGACACCACGGAAGACACCACGGCCGTCTCCCCGCGCGCCGAGCGCAAGGCGGCCAAGCTGGCCAAGGAGATCCGCGCCTTCGGCAAGGAGCACGGCGGCGCCGAGGGCCAGCTCGCCCACATCGGCCAGGCCGGCACCCGGATCGTCCTCGTCGGCGAGGACGGCGGCTGGGGCGACCTGGTGGCCCCCACCTACGCGATCGCCCAGCAGGCCGCCGAGAAGGCCGGGCTCACCCTGCACGACGAGTTCGACGGCGAGTTCGCCGCCAAGGTCGTCACCGGCCCGTACGAGTGGACCCGGATGGCCGGCATCCAGCTCGGCGGCCCCTCCAACGCCTGATCCCGCGACGGCACCGGTCGCCCGCGGGTGACCGGACGCCGCGAGCGACCGGTGGCCGTGACCGAGCGTCGGCCGTGACCGACCGGTGGCCGTGACCGACCGGTGGCCGTGACCGGACGCCGTCACCGGGCGCCGTCGTCGGACGTCGTCATCGGCGGGAGGCAACAACCTCGTGCCGGGCTCACCCGTTAGGACGTGTGGAGACACGCCCACGCAGGGAGCCCCCCGAGATGATCGACACGCCGCGCCTGGTGGACCAGTACTGCCACGGGGTGCTCCGGACGGAGCTGGGCCTCGGCACCTTCGAGGCCCACCTCGGCCCGGCAGCCGTCCTGCCCGCCTCCGGCACCACCTTCTTCGACACCCAGACGGGCTTCGCCGTACGCCGCTGGTGCCCGCCGCTCCTCGGCCTCGACCCGCACTGCCCGCCCGCCCGCTATCTCGCCCGCCGCCGCGAGCTCGGCGTCGCCGAGACCGGCCGCCGGCTGCTGCGGGGCGCCGGCATCGCCACGTACCTCGTCGACACCGGCCTCTCCGGGGACCTCACCGGGCCCGCCGAGCTCGCCGACGCCGGAGGGGCCAGGGCCCACGAGATCGTCCGCCTCGAACCCCTCGCCGAGCAGGTCGCCGACACCTCGGGGACCGTCGACGCCTTCCTCGCCAACCTCACCGAGGCCGTCCAGGGCGCCGCCGTGCACTCGGTGGCCTTCTCCTCCGCCTCCGCCGCGCGCTGCGGTCTCGCGGCCGGCGCGGCCCCTCCGGGGCGCGCCGAGGTCCGCAGGGCGGCCGGGCGCTGGCTCGCCGACCGGCCCGCCGGCGGCCCCCTCGACTCGCCGTCGCTGCTGCGCCACCTGCTGTGGATCGCGGTCGGCGCGGGCCGGCCGCTCCAGCTGCACACCGGGGACCGGGACCCGGGCGGCCTGGCCGGCTTCGCCACGGCCACCGCGGGGCTCGGCGCGGACCTCGTCCTGCTGCACGGCGCGCCGCACCACCGTACGGCCGCGCGGATGGCGGCGGCCTTCCCGCACGTCTACGCCGACCTCGGTGCCGCCCTGGCCCACACCGGGGCCCGTGCGGCGGACGTCCTCGCCGAGGTCCTGGAGCTGGCACCGTTCGGCAAGCTGCTCTACTCCAGCGGCGCGCGCGGTCTGCCCGAGCTGCACGTGGTCGCCGCCAGCGCCTTCCGGACCGCCCTCGGCCGGGTGCTGGGCGCCTGGGTCATGGACGGGGCCTGGTCCGGTACGGACGCGCAGCGGGTCGCCTCGATGCTGGCCGCGGACAACGCGACGCGGGTCTACCGGCTCGGGTGAGCCGGTGGACCCGCGTCGGGGGGTACGTCAGGCCGTCGCCGGCACCGGCTCGGCCTGGGCCGGGATGTCCGCCGTCGGCAGCGGACGCTCGCGCAGGCTCAGGGCCAGGCGCAGGACGGCGATCCACATCAGCGAGGAGCCGAGCATGTGGACGGCCACCAGGAGTTCCGGGACGCCGGTGAAGTACTGCACGTAGCCGATGCCGCCCTGGAGCAGCAGCACGATCAGCAGCTCGCGGGCGCGGGCGCGGGTGTCGTCCGGGGCGTCGACCACGCGCAGGACCAGCCACATCGCGACGGCGAGGGCGCAGACGACCCAGGCGGCGATGGCGTGCAGGTGGGCCGCGGCCGTCCAGTCCCACGGCATGCGGGGCACGTCGCTGCTGTCGCCCGCGTGCTTGCCCGCGCCGGTCACCGTGGTGCCGAGCGCGATGAGCAGACCCGAGGCGATCGTGATCGCCCAGGACAGCTTCCGCACCGGCCCGGGCACGCGCGGGCGCGCGGGCGTGTCGCCCTCGCCGGCCCGGTGCCAGGTGATCAGGGCGACCGTCAGCAGCGCGTTCGCGGCGAGGAAGTGGCCGGCCACGGTCCAGGGGTTGAGGCCCATCCAGACGGTGATGCCGCCGAGGACGGCGTTGCTCATCACGATCCAGAACTGTGCCCAGCCCCAGCGGGTGAGGTTCCGCCGCCACGGCTTGGTCGACCGGGCGGCGATGATCGCCCAGCCGACGGCGGCCGACAGGACGTACGTCAGCATCCGGTTGCCGAACTCGATCAGGCCGCGGTAGCCCTGCTCGGGCGTCACGATGAGGCTGTCGTCGGTGCACTTGGGCCACGTGTCGCAGCCGAGGCCGGAACCGGTCAGCCGGACCGCGCCGCCCGTGACGATGATGAGCACGCTCATCACGACGGCGGAGAGCGCGGCGCGCCGGAGGATCCGGGGGGACGGCGTCCAGCGCTGGGCGATGAAGGCGAGGGGGGTCTGCACGGGCCCTATCGTAGGCGGGGGCTTGTGCACGCTTTCACGAGGGGTGCCTTGTCGGGAAACGTCACCCTCTGAGGGGAACCCGCTACTCCCAGCGGAAGAACCGCGCCGCCGCGCCGAGCCCCAGGACCGCCCAGACGGCGAGGATCCCGGCGTCGGCCCACGGCATGCCCGCGCCGCCCTGGAGGACGTCCCTGAGGCCGTCGGAGAGGGCGGAGATGGGCAGCAGCGCCAGGACGTCGCCGGCCGCGCCGAACTTCTCCAGCGGGACGATCACCCCGCCGCCGACCAGGAGCAGCAGGAAGACCAGGTTGGCGGCGGCGAGGGTGGCCTCGGCCTTGAGCGTGCCGGCCATGAGCAGCCCGAGCCCGGAGAAGGCGGCCGTGCCGAGGACCAGCAGGAGCAGCACGGAGAGCGGACCGCCCTGCGGCGACCAGCCCAGGCCGAGCGCGATGGCGGTCAGCAGGGCGATCTGGAGGACCTCGGTGACCAGCACGGAGAGCGTCTTGGCGGTCATCAGGGCCCAGCGGGGCAGCGGGGAGGCGCCGAGCCGCTTGAGGACGCCGTAGCGGCGCTCGAAGCCGGTGGCGATGGCCTGGCCGGTGAAGGCGGTGGACATCACGGCGAGCGCGAGCACGCCCGGGGCGAGGAAGTCGACGGCCTCGCCGGCGCCCGTGTCGACGACGTCCACCGTCGAGAAGAGCACGAGGAGGAGGGAGGGGATGATCACCGTGAGGAGGAGCTGCTCGCCGTTGCGGAGCAGCATCCGGGTCTCCAGGGCGGTCTGGGCCGCGATCATCCGTCCGACGGGGGCGGCCCCCGGCTTCGGGGAGTAGATGCCTGCGCTCACGACCGGAGCTCCTTGCCCGTCGGTTCCATGCTGTGCTTTCCCGGGGGACGCCCCCCGGACCCCCGGCAGATCCCGGTCCTGCCCGCCGTCATGACCTCAGCTCCTTGCCGGTCAGTTCCAGGAACACGTCTTCGAGGGTGTGGCGCTCGACCGAGATGCGGTCGGGCATGACGCCGTGCTGGGCGCACCAGGTGGTGACCGTGGCGAGCAGCTGGGGGTCGACGGCGCCGGTGATCCGGTACGAGCCGGGGAGCGGCTCGGCGGCCTCGGTGCCGTCCGGGAGCGCCTTGAGCAGGGAGCCGAGGTCGAGGCCGGGGCGGCCGCTGAAGCGGAGGGTGTTCTCGGCGCCGCCGCGGCAGAGCTGTTCGGGGCTGCCCTGGGCGGCGAGCCGCCCGGCGTCGACGATCGCGACGTCGTCGGCCAGCTCCTCGGCCTCCTGCATGAAGTGCGTGGTGAGCACGGTCGTGACGCCGTCGGCGCGCAGTTCGCGGACGAGGTCCCAGGTGGCCCGGCGGGCCTGCGGGTCGAGTCCCGCGGTGGGCTCGTCGAGGAAGACGAGTTCGGGGCGGCCGACGACGGCCATGGCGAGGGCGAGCCGCTGCTGCTGGCCGCCGGAGAGCCTCCGGTAGCTCGTCCGGCCGCAGGAGCCGAGGCCGAGCCGCTCGATCAGGGCGTCGACGTCGAGCGGGTGGGCGTGCAGCTTCGCCATGTGGCGGAGCATCTCGTCGGCGCGGGCGCCGGAGTAGACGCCGCCGGACTGGAGCATCACGCCGACGCGGGGGCGCAGGGCGGCGGCGTCGGCGACCGGGTCGAGGCCGAGGACGCGGACGGTGCCGGCGTCCGGCCTCCGGTAGCCCTCGCAGGTCTCGACGGTGGTGGTCTTGCCGGCTCCGTTGGGGCCGAGGACCGCGGTGACGGTGCCGGTGCGCACGTCGAGGTCGAGACCGTCGACGGCGGTCTTGGTGCCGTACCGCTTGACCAGGCCGCGGACGCGGACGGCGGTGTCGGCGGTGCCGTCGGGCTCGTTTCGCATGCCGGGAAGTCTAGGAGAGGTGCTGGTGGGCGGGTCGGCCCGGGGGCTCGATTCATCCCACGAATGATCGTTTCCGCAGGTCAGGTAAGCCTTACCTGAGTGACGCACGCCATCGCCGCCGCTCCCGGTGGCGCTTGTCACTGCCTGATTAATTACGCAACAATGGCGTTGTGAAAAACCTTGGCGCGGCTCCGGTGGAGGAACTCGCGACCCGAGAGCGGTCCACACGCAACCGGGTCGCGCGGTCCATCCTGGATCACGGGCCGTCCACCGTCGCCGACCTCGCGGAGCGGCTGGGCCTCACCCAGGCCGCCGTCCGCCGGCACCTCGACGCGCTCGTCGCGGAGCAGGTCGTCGAGGCCCGCGAGAAGCGCGTCTACGGCGCCCGCACCCGCGGCCGTCCCGCCAAGGTCTTCGCGCTCACCGACTGCGGCCGGGACGCCTTCGACCAGTCCTACGACTCCCTCGCCGTCGAGGCGCTCCGCTGGATCGAGCAGAACGCCGGCGGGGAGGCCGCCGTGGCCGCCTTCGCCCGTGACCGCTTCGAGGCCCAGGCGGAGTCTTACCGCGAGGCCGTCGAGTCGGTCGAGCCGGAGCGGCGGGCCGAGGCGCTTGCCAAGGCCCTGACGGCGGACGGGTACGCTGCCACTGCGCGTAACGCGCCGGTCGGCGAGCAGCTCTGCCAGCACCACTGCCCGGTGGCCCACGTCGCCGAGCAGTACCCCCAGCTGTGCGAGGCGGAAACGGAGATCTTCTCCCGCCTCTTGGGAACGCACGTCCAGCGCCTGGCCACCATCGCCCACGGTGACGGCGTCTGCACCACGTTCATCCCGCACAGCGCCCCACAGACCGACGAATCAGCATCCGCAAGCACGGCCGGGAGGAACCCCGCATGACCACCGAGATCAGCCACCCCGAGCTCGAGGGCCTGGGTCGGTACGAGTACGGCTGGGCCGACTCGGACGCGGCCGGCGCCACTGCCAAGCGCGGTCTGGGCGAGGAAGTCGTCCGCGACATCTCCTCGAAGAAGAACGAGCCCGAGTGGATGCTGAAGCTGCGTCTCAAGGGTCTGCGCCTCTTCGACAAGAAGCCCATGCCGACCTGGGGCTCCGACCTCGGCGGCATCGACTTCGACAACATCAAGTACTTCGTGCGGTCCACCGAGAAGCAGGCCGCTTCCTGGGAGGAACTGCCGGAGGACATCAAGAACACGTACGACAAGCTCGGCATCCCGGAGGCGGAGAAGCAGCGCCTCGTCGCCGGTGTCGCGGCCCAGTACGAGTCCGAGGTCGTCTACCACCAGATCCGCGAGGACCTGGAGGAGCAGGGCGTCATCTTCGTCGACACCGACACCGCGCTGAAGGAGCACGAGGAGCTCTTCAAGGAGTACTTCGGCACCGTCATCCCGGTGGGCGACAACAAGTTCGCCTCGCTGAACACGGCCGTCTGGTCCGGCGGATCGTTCATCTACGTGCCGAAGGGCGTGCACGTCGAGATCCCGCTCCAGGCCTACTTCCGGATCAACACGGAGAACATGGGCCAGTTCGAGCGGACGCTGATCATCGTCGACGAGGACGCCTACGTCCACTACGTCGAGGGCTGCACCGCCCCGATCTACTCCTCCGACTCGCTGCACTCCGCGGTCGTCGAGATCATCGTGAAGAAGGGCGGCCGCTGCCGCTACACGACCATCCAGAACTGGTCGAACAACGTCTACAACCTGGTGACCAAGCGCGCCGTCGCCTACGAGGGCGCCACCATGGAGTGGGTCGACGGCAACATCGGCTCCAAGGTCACCATGAAGTACCCGGCCGTCTACCTGATGGGCGAGCACGCCAAGGGCGAGACCCTCTCCATCGCCTTCGCGGGCGAGGGCCAGCACCAGGACGCCGGCGCCAAGATGGTCCACATGGCCCCGAACACCTCGTCGTCCATCGTCTCCAAGTCGGTGGCGCGCGGCGGCGGCCGCACCTCCTACCGCGGCCTCATCGAGATCGGCGAGGGCGCCCCCGGCGCCAAGTCCAACGTCCTCTGCGACGCGCTGCTCGTCGACACGATCTCCCGCTCCGACACGTACCCCTACGTGGACGTGCGCGAGGACGACGTGACCATGGGCCACGAGGCCACCGTCTCCAAGGTCTCCGAGGACCAGCTCTTCTACCTGATGCAGCGCGGTCTCACCGAGCAGGAGGCCATGGCGATGATCGTGCGCGGCTTCGTCGAGCCGATCGCCAAGGAGCTGCCCATGGAGTACGCGCTGGAGCTGAACCGGCTGATCGAGCTGCAGATGGAGGGCGCGGTCGGCTAGTACCGCCACCGCCCCGCCCGTACCGCAGCGACTGATTCTTTACGCAGGAAGAGAGCAACACGACAGCCATGGCTGAGGCTCAGAACATCCCGGCGGGCTCCACCACCGCCGGCTCGATCGCGGTGGCCGCCGAGTCCACCGTCGCCACCCGCATGAGCGCCCCGCCGTCCTTCGACGTCGCGGACTTCCCGATCCCGCACGGCCGCGAGGAGGAGTGGCGCTTCACCCCGCTGGCCCGCCTCCGCGGTCTGCACGACGGCACCGCCGTCGCCACCGGCGAGGGCGTCCGGGTCGAGATCGAGGCCCCCGAGGGCGTCACCGTGGAGACCGTCGGCCGCGACGACGAGCGCCTCGGCAAGGCCGGCAAGCCCGTCGACCGCGTCGCCGCCCAGGCGTACTCCTCCTTCGAGAAGGCGTCGGTCGTCACCGTCGCCAAGGAGGCCGTCCTCGCCGAGCCGATCCGGATCGCCGTGCACGGCCAGGGCGGCACCGCCTTCGGCCACCAGGTGATCGAGCTCGGAGCCTTCGCCGAGGCCGTCGTCGTCATCGACCACACCGGTGACGCGGTGCTCGCCGCCAACGTCGACTTCGTGCTCGGCGACGGCGCCAAGCTCACCGTCGTCTCCGTGCAGGACTGGGAGAAGGACGCCGTCCACGTCGCGCAGCACAACGCGCTGCTCGGCCGGGACGCCTCCTTCAAGTCGGTCGTCGTCACCTTCGGCGGTGACGTCGTCCGTCTCCACCCGCGCGTCAGCTACGCCGCCCCCGGCGGTACGGCCGAGCTCTTCGGCCTGTACTTCACCGACGCCGGCCAGCACCAGGAGCACCGCCTCCTGGTCGACCACAACACCCCGCACTGCACCTCGAACGTCGCCTACAAGGGCGCGCTCCAGGGCCAGGACGCGCACGCGGTCTGGATCGGCGACGTCCTCATCCAGGCCGCCGCCGAGGGCACCGACACCTACGAGCTCAACCGGAACCTCGTCCTCACCGACGGCGCCCGGGTCGACTCCGTGCCGAACCTGGAGATCGAGACCGGCGAGATCGCCGGCGCCGGCCACGCCTCCGCCACCGGCCGCTTCGACGACGAGCAGCTCTTCTACCTGATGGCCCGCGGCATCCCGGAGACCGAGGCCCGCCGCCTCGTCGTCCGCGGCTTCTTCGCCGAGCTGGTCCAGCAGATCGGCCTGCCGGACGTCGAGGAGCGCCTGATCGCCAAGGTCGAGGCCGAGCTGGAGGCCTCCGTCTGATGGCCTTCGTCCGAGTCTGCGCACTGAGCGAGCTGGAGGCCGACACCCCGAAGCGGGTCGAGGTCGACGGCACGCCGGTGTCGGTCGTCCACACCGAGGGCGAGGTGTTCGCGATCAACGACATCTGCTCGCACGCGAACGTCTCCCTCTCGGAGGGCGAGGTCGAGGACTGCGCCATCGAGTGCTGGCTGCACGGTTCCAGCTTCGACCTCCGTACCGGCAAGCCGTCCGGCCTTCCCGCGACGCGCCCCGTCCCCGTGTACCCCGTAAAGATCGAAGGGGACGATGTGCTCGTCTCCGTCACCCAGGAGTCCTGAGTCACCCATGGCAACGCTCGAAATCCACGACCTGCACGTCTCCGTCGAGGCGGAGAACGGCCCCCGCGAGATCCTCAAGGGCGTCGACCTGACCATCAAGCAGGGTGAGACCCACGCGGTCATGGGCCCCAACGGCTCCGGCAAGTCGACCCTGGCGTACTCCCTGGCGGGCCACCCCAAGTACACGATCACCGGCGGCACCGTCACCCTCGACGGTGAGGACGTCCTGGAGATGTCCGTCGACGAGCGCGCCCGCGCCGGCGTCTTCCTCGCCATGCAGTACCCGGTCGAGGTCCCCGGCGTCTCGGTCTCCAACTTCCTGCGCACCTCCGCCACCGCCATCCGCGGCGAGGCCCCCAAGCTGCGCACCTGGGTCAAGGAGGTCCGCGAGGCCATGGAGAAGCTCTCCATGGACCCGGCCTTCGCCGAGCGCAACGTGAACGAGGGCTTCTCCGGCGGCGAGAAGAAGCGCCACGAGATCCTTCAGCTCGAACTGCTCAAGCCGAAGATCGCGATCCTCGACGAGACCGACTCCGGCCTCGACGTCGACGCCCTGCGCATCGTCTCCGAGGGCGTCAACCGCGTCCGCGAGACGGGCGAGGTCGGCACCCTCCTCATCACCCACTACACGCGCATCCTGCGCTACATCAAGCCCGACTTCGTGCACGTGTTCGCGAACGGCCGCATTGTCGAGTCCGGCGGTGCCGAGCTCGCCGACCAGCTGGAGAACGAGGGCTACGACAAGTACGTGAAGGGTGGCGCATCCGCGTGACTTCCGCCCATCAGGGGCTGACCGGCCTCCTCGACACCGAGGCGATCCGCAAGGACTTCCCGCTCCTGGATCGCACGGTCCACGACGGCAAGAAGATCGTGTACCTGGACTCCGCGGCCACCTCGCAGAAGCCGCGGCAGGTCCTCGACGCGCTCAACGCCTACTACGAGCGTCACAACGCCAACGTCCACCGCGGCGTCTACACGGTCGCCGAGGAGGCCACCGCGCTGTACGAGGGCGCCCGCGACAAGGTCGCCGCCTTCATCAACGCGCCGAGCCGCAACGAGGTGATCTTCACCAAGAACGCCTCCGAGTCGCTCAACCTCGTGGCCAACATGCTGGGCTGGGCCGACGAGCCCTACCGCGTGGACCACGAGACCGAGATCGCCATCACGGAGATGGAGCACCACTCCAACATCGTCCCGTGGCAGCTGCTCTCGCAGCGCACCGGCGCGAAGCTGAAGTGGTTCGGCCTCACCGACGACGGCCGTCTCGACCTGTCGAACATCGAAGAGGTCATCACGGAGAAGACGAAGATCGTCTCCTTCACGCTGGTCTCCAACCTGCTCGGCACCCAGAACCCGGTCGAGACCATCGTCCGGCGCGCCCAGGAGGTCGGTGCGCTCGTCTGCATCGACGCCTCCCAGGCGGCCCCGCACCAGGTCCTCGACGTGCAGGCGCTCCAGGCCGACTTCGTGGCCTTCACCGGCCACAAGATGTGCGGCCCGACCGGCATCGGCGTGCTGTGGGGACGGCAGGAGCTCCTGGAGGACCTGCCGCCCTTCCTCGGCGGCGGCGAGATGATCGAGACCGTCTCGATGCACTCCTCCACCTACGCGCCGGCCCCGCACAAGTTCGAGGCGGGTACGCCCCCGATCGCCCAGGCCGTCGGCCTCGGCGCGGCCGTGGACTACCTGTCGGCGATCGGCATGGAGAACATCGCGCGTCACGAGCACGCGATCACCGAGTACGCCGTCCGCCGCCTCCAGGAGGTCCCGGACCTGCGGATCATCGGCCCCACCACGGCCGAGGACCGCGGCGCGGCGATCTCCTTCACGCTCGGCGACATCCACCCGCACGACGTGGGCCAGGTCCTCGACGAGCAGGGCATCGCGGTCCGAGTCGGCCACCACTGCGCGCGGCCGGTCTGCCTGCGGTACGGAATTCCTGCGACCACGCGGGCGTCGTTCTACCTGTACTCCACTCCGGCCGAGGTCGACGCCCTGGTCGAGGGGCTGGAGCACGTCCGTAACTTCTTCGGATAGGGCGGCTGAGCTGTGAAGCTGGATTCGATGTACCAGGACGTCATCCTGGACCACTACAAGCACCCGCACGGGCGGGGCTTGCGGGACGGCGACGCCGAGGTGCACCACGTCAACCCGACGTGCGGCGACGAGATCACGCTCCGCGTGAAGTACGACGGCGAGCGGATCGAGGACGTGTCGTACGAGGGTCAGGGCTGCTCCATCAGCCAGGCCTCGGCCTCCGTCCTCAACGAGCTGCTGGTCGGCAAGGAGCTGGCCGAGGCGCAGAAGATCCAGGGCACCTTCCTGGAGCTGATGCAGTCCAAGGGCCAGATCGAGCCGGACGACGCCATGGAGGAGATCCTGGAGGACGCGGTCGCGTTCGCCGGCGTCTCCAAGTACCCGGCCCGGGTGAAGTGCGCGCTGCTCAGCTGGATGGCGTGGAAGGACGCGACCGCCCAGGCCCTGGGCGGAGACGACCAGAAGTCTGTGAGGAAGTCGGCATGACCGAGAACATCGAGGCCACGATGAAGCCGGCCTCCGAGGAAGAAGTCCGCGAGGCGCTGTACGACGTCGTCGACCCCGAGCTGGGCATCGACGTCGTCAACCTGGGCCTGATCTACGGGATCCACATCGACGACGCGAACATCGCGACGCTCGACATGACGCTGACCTCGGCGGCCTGTCCGCTGACCGACGTCATCGAGGACCAGGCCCGCGCGGCCACCGACGGCATCGTCAACGAGCTGCGGATCAACTGGGTCTGGATGCCCCCGTGGGGCCCGGACAAGATCACCGACGACGGTCGCGAGCAGCTGCGCGCGCTCGGCTTCAACGTCTGATCGACGACGGTACGAGGAGAGGCCCCCGGCATCGCGCCGGGGGCCTCTTCGCGTCCGCTCGCCCCGGCTGCCGGACCAGGCCGCCCGCGATCGTTGTGTACACCTGTACACAATGATGTGTACCCTCGTACACATGGGTTACGGACTGCTCGCCGGGGCCATCGCGGCCGAGATCATCGCCACCACCTCCATGAAGTACAGCGAGGGCTTCACCAGGCTCTGGCCCTCGCTCCTCACGGGTACCGGGTACGTCATCGCCTTCGCGCTGCTCGCCCAGGCCCTCAAGACCCTCCAGGTCGGCACCGCCTACGCGATCTGGTCCGGCGTGGGCACGGCCGCCGTCGCCGGCATCGGGATCCTCTTCCTCGGCGAGACCCTGAGCCTCGCCAAGATCGCCGGGATCGTCCTCATCGTCGCCGGGGTCGCCGTGCTCAACCTGGGCGGGGCGCACTGATGGCCCGGGCCCGCCGCTACGACCCCGAGCGCCGGGAGAGGATCGTGGACGCCGCCCTGCGGGTGGTCCGGCGGGACGGGATCGCGGGGCTGAGCCACCGCGCCGTCGCCGCCGAGGCCGACGTGCCGCTCGGCTCCACCACGTACCACTTCGGCTCCCTCGACGAACTCCTCGTCGCCGCCCTGCGGAAGCTCAACACGAGCTGGGCCGCCGAACTGCGCGGCGCGACCCTGCGCGCGGGGGAGGAGCTCCCCGCCGGGATCGCCCGGCTGCTCGGCGGGTGGCTCGGGGCCGACCGGGGCCAGGTGGAGCTGGAGTACGAGATCTACCTCGCCGCCCTGCGCCGCCCCGCCCTGCGCCCCGTCGCCGCCGAATGGGCCGAGGAGGTCGTCACCGTCCTCGCCCCGCACACCGGACGGGCGACCGCCCGCGCCCTCGTCGCCCTCATCGACGGCATCGGCCTCCAGGCGCTGCTCACCGACACGCCGTACGACGAGGCGTACACGCGCGAGATGATCGCGCGGATCCTGAACGAAGGCACGGACGAGCCGGTCCGGGACTCGTCGGAAGCTCCGGTCCGCCCGACCGGCCCCTGAGACCGGTTGGCCCGCGCGGTGCCCCGGACGTTAGGTTTTCCGTCATGACCACCACTGCTCCTCGCACCACCGGCGCCGTCGCCGCCGGCCTCGCCACCATCGCCGGTGACGGCACCGTCCTCGACACCTGGTTCCCCGCCCCCGAGCTCACCGACGAGCCCGGCCCGGCCGGCACCACGCGGCTCTCCCCGGACGAGGCGGTGAACGCCCTCGGCGAGGGCGCCGCCAAGGCCCTCGGCGTGGACGCCCGCCGCGGCGTCGAGGTGGTCGCCGTCCGCACCGCCATCGCCTCGCTCGACGAGAAGCCGCTCGACGCCCACGACGCCTACCTCCGCCTCCACCTGCTGAGCCACCGCCTGGTGAAGCCGCACGGCCAGAGCCTGGACGGCGTCTTCGGCCTGCTCGCCAACGTCGCCTGGACCTCGCTCGGCCCCGTGGCCGTCGACGACATCGAGAAGGTGCGGCTCAACGCCCGCGCCGAGGGCCTGCACCTCCAGGTGACCTCGATCGACAAGTTCCCCCGCATGACCGACTACGTCGCGCCCGCCGGCGTCCGCATCGCCGACGCCGACCGGGTCCGCCTCGGCGCCCACCTCGCCGCCGGCACCACCGTCATGCACGAGGGCTTCGTCAACTTCAACGCCGGCACCCTCGGCACCTCCATGGTCGAGGGCCGCATCTCCGCCGGCGTCGTCGTCGGCGACGGCTCCGACATCGGCGGCGGCGCCTCCACCATGGGCACCCTCTCCGGCGGCGGCAACGTCGTCATCTCCATCGGCGAGCGCTGCCTCGTCGGCGCCGAGGCGGGCGTCGGCATCGCGCTGGGCGACGAGTGCGTCGTCGAGGCCGGTCTGTACGTCACCGCCGGCACCCGGGTCACCATGCCCGACGGCCAGGTCGTCAAGGCCCGTGACCTCTCCGGCGCCTCGAACATCCTCTTCCGCCGCAACTCGGTCACCGGCGCCGTCGAGGCCCGCCCGAACAACGCGGTCTGGGGCGGCCTCAACGACATCCTGCACAGCCACAACTGACGGCCCGGCCGTCCTCCCGGCCAGGCCCGGCCGGCCGGGAGGACGGTCGGCCGCTCCCCGTGGAGCGCCCGCGAGGGCGTGCCTCGGGGCCCGTCCTCCGGAACGCCCGCGACCGGACGACAACCCTTCCGGTCACGGAGCGTTGTCACTACGGAGCGTGGTGCTCCGCCGAGAGACGAGGCGAGGAGTGGACATGAGGACGAAGCCGATGGTCGCGGGGGTGCTCACCGCGGCGGCTGTGCTGCTGCCGGCGGGGGCCGCCCGGGCCGACGAGACGCACACGCACAACGGGCCGACCGTGACCAACGGTCCCAGCCTCAGCCTGCACACCGGTCAGATCGACGACCCGCTGGAGGACGTGCTGGAGCACGCGGCGATCCTCGGCCGCACCTCCACCGTCGACTCAGGCTGATACCAGCTCCTCCAGGAGCGCGCGCAGCTCGTCGGCCGTCTCCCGGCCGGCGGGCCGCAGCGGTTCCCTCACCGGGCCGCCGAGCAGCGCCTTCACGGTGACGGTGCCCGGCAGGCCGGCCGCCATCATCCGCTCGACGAGCGGGAGCGTGCGGGCGTGCAGCCGGGCCGCCAGGGCGGTGTCGCCCGCGTCGTACGCGTCGAGGACGGCGGCCGTCTGACGCGGCGCCACGTTGGCGACCGTGCTCACGAAGCCGGCGCCGCCGACCGCGTACAGCGGCAGGTTCAGCTCCTCGCTGCCGGAGTAGTAGGCGAGCGGGGTCTCGGCGATCAGCCGGGCCGCGGCGAGCAGGTCGTACGAGCAGTCCTTGACGGCCGTGATCCGCGGGTGCGCGGCGAGCCGGCGCATGGTGTCGGGCTCGACGCGGGTGCCGGTGCGGCCGGGGATGTCGTAGACCATCACGGGGAGTCCGGTGCCGTCCGCGACCTTCAGGAAGTGGGCGGCGACCGCGTCCTGCGGCGGGCGGCTGTAGTACGGGGTGACGACGAGCAGCCCGTCGGCCCCGGCCGCCTCCGCCCGGCGGGCCAGCTCCACGGTGTGCCGGGTGTCCGCCGTGCCCACGCCGGCGACCAGGGCGGGCGCCGGGCCGACCGCCTCCCGGACCGCCCGGACCAGCGCCGTCTTCTCGGCGTCCGAGGTGGTCGGGGACTCCCCGGTGGTGCCGTTGAGGACCAGTCCGTCGCACCCCTCCCCGACCAGCCGGGCGGCCAGCTTCCCGGCCGCGTCGAGGTCGAGGGCGCCGGAGTCGGTGAAGGGGGTGACCATCGCGCAGAGGCTGCGGCCGAACGGGCGGTGCGTTCCTGGAGTGCTCATGGGGGAAGTCTGGGCGGACGCCATCGTTCAGGTCCACTTAGATCTTCTTGGGCGGAACGTTCAGTTCGAGTGAACGGACCCCGGTCAGAGGGCGAGCTTGAACCCCTCGTGGCTGCGGGCGTACCCCAGCGAGGCGTAGAAGCGGTGGGCGTCGGCGCGGGCCTTTCCGCTGGTCAGCTGAACGAGGGTGCAGCCGCGCGCCCGGGCGCGGTCCGCCGCCAGGTCCATCAGCAGGCGGCCCAGGCCGCCGCCCCGCCGGTCGGCCCGGATCCGGACCGCCTCGATCAGGGCCCGCTCGGCGCCGCCCCTGCCGAGGCCCGGGACGTAGGTGGCCTGGAGGCAGCCGAGGACCAGGCCGTCGTCGACCAGGACCAGCATCTCGTTGCGCGGGTCGGCGTCGACGGCCGCGAAGGCCCGCTCGTACGCCTCGGTGACGGGGACCGAGGCGGGGTCCACCACCCGGTCCTCGTCGGCGAGCAGGGCGAGGACGGCGGGCAGTTCGGCGCGGGTGGCGGGGCGAAGGATCATGGCGCGCAGTCTTCCACGGCGGACCCCCTTGACCTCGACCAAGGTTGAGGGTGGAGGGTCGAACCGTCCGCACCGAGCAGGAGGAGACACCCCATGAACGCCGTCGCACACCCCGATGCCCGCCCCGACCTCGACCGTCCCGGGGTCGGCGCCGTCCTCGTCAGCACCTGGAGGGTCGGCACCCCCGAGCGCCAGCGCGCGGCCGTCGAGGCCATCCGGAAGGCGTGGGAGAGCCGCGCGTGGCCGGACCTCGGGCTGCTCTCGTACAGCGTCCTCGCCGGGACCGACGGGGAGACGCTGTTGCACTACTCGCAGTGGACCGGGCAGCAGGCGTACGACGACTACGTCCGCACCTACCGCGACGACCGGAACGCCGAGATCGAGGCCGCCGTGCCGGACATCGAGCGGGTCGAGCTCCGCCGCTACGGGCCGATCCACCGCTCCACCGTCCGGAGCGGGCCGGACGCGGAGAGGCTGCCCGGGGTCGTCGTCATCGTCGAGGCCGACTTCGACCCGTCCGACGCGGGGCGCCGGGAGGAGTGGGTGGACCGGGTGTTCGAGGCCCTGGAGGAGGACGCGGTGAGGCGGCCCGTGCCCGGCGGGATCAGCGGCCGGTTCCACCTCTCCACCGACGGCGGCCGGGTCCTCAACTACGCCGAGTGGGAGAGCGAGCGGGCCCACGAGGAGTGGCTGGCGGACGAGGCCCCGCTGAGCGAGGCGTGGGCGCGGGTGCACCACCACCCGGCGCTCGCCGGCGGCCGGGTGCGCAGGTACGCGCCCGCGCTCAGCCTGAGCGCGGGCGCGTAGCGGGGCCTGCCGGACTACGGGCGGAAGCGCAGCACCTGCGGGTCGTGGTCGCTGTTCTGGTCCGCGAACTCGGCGTTGATGTGCACGCTGTCGTACTCGAAGCGGCGCACCCCGGGGCTGGTCAGGATCTGGTCGAGAACCTGGCTGTTGCCCTGGTAGACGTACGAGTAGCGCTCGGAGCGGGGCAGCGACTCCACGGCCGGGTAGAGCACGTCGCCGTCGGTGAGCGCCTCGGTGGTCGCCGAGAACTCGAAGTCGTTGATGTCGCCGACGACGAGCACGTCCGCGTGCTTGTCGACCGCCGTGATCTCCTTCACGAAGGCGTTGACAGCCTGCGCCTGGAGGAGGCGCTTGGCCTCGGAGGAACGGTTCGGCGGCTGGTGGTGGGAGACGAGGGACTCGTCGCCGCCCTTCGAGCCGAAGTGGTTGGCGATGACGAAGACCGTGCGGCCGCGGAAGCTGAACTCGCCCGCGAGCGGCTTGCGGCTGGCCTCCCAGGCCGCGTTCGCCGGGTCGATCCGGCCGGGGGAGAGGGTGAGGGCGGCGCGGCCCTTCGAGCCCGTGACACCGGTCGCGGTGGTCGCGTCGCCGCCCGCGCGGTCCACGAAGGAGACCCGCTCGGGGTTGTAGAGGAAGACCTGACGGATGTTGCCGCCGGGCTCGCCGCCGTCCTTGTTGTTCTCCGGGTCGATCGAGCGCCACGCGTACGCCGGGCCGCCGGCCGCCACGATCGCGTCCGTGAACTTCTTCAGCGTCTGCTCGGCCGAGACCGTGCCGTCGTTCTTGGCGCCGTTGTCGTCCTGGATCTCCTCCAGGGCCAGGACGTCCGGCGCGGCGAGGTTCTCGACGACCGCCTTCGCGAGCGCGTCGAACTTCTCCTGCGGGTCGGTCGGGTCGAGGTTCTCCACGTTGTACGTGGCCACGGCCAGCTCGTTCTTGTGCTGCTTCTGCGTGACCTCGCGCTTCAGGCCGAGGTCCACGACCTTGCCGAGGGTGCGGGCGGTCAGGGTGTAGCCGCCGAACTGGTTGAAGTCGAGCGGGCCCTCGGTCGAACCGACCAGCCAGTCACCCACGTTCGCCTTCGGGAACGGCTGCTGGGCGAGCGGGATCAGCGACTGGATCTGGAGCCGGCCGGTGTTCTGGGACTCGTACGAGCCGTAGACCGTGCCGCCGCGCCAGTTGCGGTTCTCCCACGGCTTCACCGTGACCCACAGCTCGGAGTACGGGTCGGTGGCGCCGACCACCCGCGAGGAGGAGACGCGGACGTTGGTGCCCTCCAGCGACTCGTAGTAGTCCAGGGCGTACGCGTCGGGCTCCAGCGGCAGGGCGTTGATCGAGCCGCCGTTCGCCGGGTCGCCCTCGGGGGCGTACGCGTCCGGCACCGACCAGGGCGCGATGGTGACCGGGGCGGGCAGCGCGTTGCCCTGCGAGACCACGGTGACCTTCGGGCGGGAGAGCTGGGTCAGCGACTGGTTGCCGGAGTTCACGCCGCCGGGGACGTACTCGGTGACCGTGCCGTCGACGCTCACCGCGTCACCGACCGCCACCGTGGGGGCGGAGCTCGTGAAGACGAACAGGCCCTCGCTGGTGGCCGGGTCGCCGTCACCCCGCGGGTCCTGCATCCAGAAGCCGCGCGAGGAGCCGTAGCCGCGGACGCCGGTGACGACGCCCGTCACACCGGTGACCTGCCGGCCGGCCAGCGGCGAGACCCGGGTGGTGCCCTGGACGTCGTGGATGCGGACCGGGGCGGTGTCCTCGGCCGCGGCGCTCTGCGAGCCGGCGAGCAATCCGGCCGCGAGCGCGGCCGCGACCACCGCGGAGACGGCGGCGGTTCTCGGTATGGAGGAAGACATCAGGAGGCTCCGAGGTTGCTTGGAGGAACGGCAGAGAGATCTACGCGCGTCAATCTCTTGTGAGAGCGCCCCACTTGTCAAGGGTCGACGGGTGTACGAAGGCTGACGGCTCCATGAACCCGCGGACGGTCTCCCGGATGCGTCTACGCTGAGGACGCCGGCCCGCCGGCCCCCACCGGTCCGACTCCGGACCGCACCCCGTCCCCACCGATCCACGCACGCGTCGAGGAGATCCCCCACATGGCTGCGGAGCACCCCACCCTTCCCCCCGTTCGGCTGCCCTCGGACGCGGAGCTGGCTCGGGAAGCCCTGGCCGCCCCCCTCCTCTCCCACGCCGTCCGCCTCGCCCGCTGGGCCGGACCCGACACCCGGGTCGGCGCGGGCGGCGAACTCGCCGACGAGCAGCTGCCGGACGCCGCCGCGGTCCTCGGCCTCGGCGACGACGAGGACGCCGAGTACTGGGCGGGCGACGCCTGGCGGCTCGCCGTCGACACCGGCCTGGTCGACGTCGAGGACGGCGCCGACGACGACACCCCCGGCACCGCCGCCCCCGGCGAGAACCTCGCCGTCGTCACCGGCGGCGCACCCCGGGACGTGCTCGGCATCTGGCTCGACGCCTTCGACGCCGTCTTCGCCGACGCCGTGGCCCCCGTCCTCGACGACCTGGAGCCGCTGCTCGACGAGGACGGCGGCCTCGACCTCGACACCCTCGACTGGGACCCCGAGGCGGAGGCCGACTTCCTGGAGGGCGTCCTCGGCAACCTCTACCTGCTGACCGTCAGCGAGGGCGGCCCCGGCGAGGGCCCCGTACCGCTGCCCGCGCTCGCCGCCTCCATGGTCGTCCCCGACGACATGGGCGAGCCCACCGACGACGTCCTGGAGCAGGTCTCCGACGCGATGATGCGGCTCGACGAGCAGTTCCGGCTCCTGGAGCCGATCGGCCTCGTCGAGTACCAGCCCGTCGACGAGGCCCTGATGGCCGAGGAGGGCGAGGAGCCCGCCCCGCCCGCCGACGACGAGGACGTCTCCCGCTACGGCATGGTCCGGCTCACCCCGCTCGGCCTCTACGGCGTCCGCACCCGCATGCTGGAGGCCGGCGTCGACGCCCCCGCCGTCGGCGACCTCGCGGAGAAGGACGCCGACGCCCTCCTCGCCGGCCTCACCGGCTACCCCGAGTCCGCCGCCCGCGCCGAGACCGAGGCGTGGCTCGCCGGCCGCGAGCCGGTGCCCGCCGCCGCCGAACTCCTCGCCGCCGCCCGCGGCTCCGACCCCGAGTCCCCGCTCCGCCGCCTCCACTGCCAGCAGGCCCTCGCCCTCGTCGGCGCCGACGCCGAGCCGGTGGTCCGCGCCGTCCTCGACGACCCCGAGCTCGGCGGCCTCGCCCGCGTCTGGCTCGTCGAGCGCGGCGCCTCCGACGTGCCCCCGCCGCCGGAGTCCATGATCTTCTGGCTCGCCGTGGACACCATCGCCGCCCAGCTCGACACCGGCGGCGACCTCGCCGAGCTCCAGGAACTCGTCGAGGGCCTGACGAGCCGCCACACCGGCTTCCTGGAGACCGCCTGGAGGGTCGAGCACCCCGCCACCGCCGACGTCCTCGACGCCATGGGCCGGCTCCACCCCGACAAGGCGGCCGCCAAGGAGGCCCGCAAGGCCGCCTTCAAGGCCCGCTCCCGCGCCGGCTCCGCCTGACCCCTCCCGCGACGGCCGCCCGGCGCCTTCCCCCGGAGCGGGGGAAGGCGCTCCGCGGCCGTTCCCGCGTCGTTCAGCCGCCGTTCCCGCGGGCGCGCGATGGTGTCCGCGACATCCGGCCCTCAGCTTGGGGAGAGTCCGCACACCATGGCGCTCAACCGCAGAGAGTTCACCCAGAAGTCCACCGTCGCCGGTCTGGCCCTCACCGGCGCCGTCGGGGTCCTCGCCACCGCCCCCGAGGCCCTCGCGAGCGACGAGCGCGCCCACGGCGGCCCCGGCCGCGACGACGACCACGACGACGACCGCGGTCACGGGCACTGCCACGACCGCCTCGGCTACGGCCCGCTGGCCGCCGACCCCGACGGCATCCTCGCCCTCCCCGAGGGCTTCGCCTACCGCGTCGTCACCCGCACCGGCGTCACCCGCCTGGAGAGCGGCGAGTTCACCCCCTCCAACCACGACGGCGCCGCCACCTTCGCGGGCCCCCGCGGCACCACGTACATCGTGTACAACCACGAGCTCAAGGGCGCCCGCTCCCAGTGGGCCCACCCCGTCCCGCTCACCGAGGGCCTCGTCTACGACCCGGCCGCGGCCGGCGGCTGCACCGTCGTCGAGGTGCGGCGCGACGGCACCACCGCCGAGTGGGTCGGCGTCTCCGGCACCTCCACCAACTGCGCCGGCGGCCGGACCTCCTGGGGCACCTGGCTGACCTGCGAGGAGAACTCCGACCTCGCCGGCAAGAACGGCATGACCAAGGACCACGGGTACGTCTTCGAGGTGGACCCCCGCGACCACCGGGCCAACCTCGACCCCAAGCCCCTCAAGTTCTTCGGCCGTTACGACCACGAGGCCGTCGTCGTCGACCCCCGCCGGGGCCACGCCTACCTCACCGAGGACGCCTCCAACCCCAACGGCCTCCTCTTCCGCTGGGTCCCCCCGCGCGGCTTCGAGCACGGCCGCGGCCGGTACCGCCCGCTCGCCGACGACGCCGGCGTCCTCCAGGCCGCCCGCTGCATCGACTCCGGCGGCCGGTTCGTCGACGACCTCTCCCGCGCCACCCGCATCGGCACCGTCTACGGCGTCGACTGGGCGGACGTCCCCGACCGCGACGCCCGCACCACGCCCGTGCGCAAGCAGTTCGCCGAGGGCGGGGTCACCCGCGCCCGGAAGCTGGAGGGCATGTGGTGGGGCGACGGCGGCGCCTACGTCGTCTCCTCCTACGCCCGGGACGAGAGCCCCGGCGCCGCCCACGACGGCCAGGTCTGGTTCTACGACCCCAAGCGCCGGACCCTCACCCTCAAGGTGCTGCTCGGCGTCAACACCGCGCCGGACCAGGACGGGGCCTACGACGGCCCGGACAACATCACCGTCTCCCCCTACGGCGGGCTCGTCCTCGCCGAGGACGGCGAGGGCGTGTCGCACCTCTTCGGAGCCACCGACTCGGGCCGCACCTACCCGATCGCGCGCAACGACCTCAACGACAGCGAGTTCACCGGCGTCGTCTTCTCACCCGACGGCGACACCCTCTACGCCAGCATCCAGAACCCGGGCATCATGGTCGCCATCACCGGCCCCTGGCGCCGCCAGCCCCGCCGCTGACCCCGGCCGGCGGCCCCGGCCTCACGGGAACTGTGAGGAATCCCGTCGGGTTCGCGACGGGTTCCCGCCAGGTTCCAAGATCCTCTGTCCGCCCCGTGGACTGACATCTAACCTGTCAGTCCATGGAAGACGTTCTGATGCCGGTGGGCCGGACCCTGTTGCGCGACCGGGCCTACGAGTCGCTGCGCGAGGCGATCGTGCGCGGCGAACTCGCCCCCGGCGCCCTCCTCAAGGACGCCGACCTCGCCGACCGGCTCGGGCTCTCCCGCGCCCCCGTCCGCGACGCCCTCGCCCGGCTCACCGTCGAGGGCCTCGTCGAGACCAAGCCGCAGAGCTACACCCGGGTCACCCGGCCGGTCAGCCGGATCGTCCGGGACGCCGCCTCCGTCGTCCGGGTGATGCACGAACTCGCCGCCCGCACCGCCGTGCCCCTGCTCGGACCCGAGGCCATCCGCGCCATGCGCGAGGCCAACGAGCGCTTCGCCGCCGCCGTCCGCGCCTCCGACGTCGAGGCCGCCCTCGACGCCGACGACGAACTGCACCAGGTCCTCGTCGGCGCCAGCGGCAACCACGCGGCCGCCGCCACCATCGACCGCTACACCCCGCTGATCCGCCGGATCGAGCGCCGGCTCTTCGGCGACGCCGGCAGCTGCGCCTCCGCCGAGCTCCACGCCCGCCTCATCGACGCCTGCGCCGCCGGGGACGCGGACGAGGCGGTCAGGATCACCAGCGAGATCTGGGCCGCGCTGGAGCAGCTGGCCGACGACGCCACCGAGGTCGCCGAGGTCACGGGCATCCCCGCGCCGCCGGAGCCGTAAGGCCCCTCGACCCCGTCCGCCACCCCAGGGAGAGCCGCCCGTGCCGATCACCGACTTCGACCGCTATCCGCTCCTCTTCGGACCCTCCCCGGTCCACCCCCTCGAACGGCTCGGCCACCACCTCGGCGGCGCGACGCTCTGGGCCAAGCGGGAGGACTGCAACTCAGGGGTCGCCTACGGCGGGAACAAGACCCGCAAGCTGGAGTACCTGGTCGCGGACGCCCTCGCACAGGGCTGCGACACCCTCGTCTCCATCGGCGGCGTGCAGTCCAACCACACCCGCCAGGTCGCCGCGGTCGCCGCCCGCGCCGGGCTCCGCTGCGTGCTGGTGCAGGAGTCCTGGGTCGAGTGGCCCGACGCCGTCTACGACAAGGTCGGCAACATCCTGATCAGCCGGCTCGCCGGGGCCGACGTGCGGCTGGTGCGGGCCGGATTCGGGATCGGCTTCAAGGAGAGCTGGGAGCAGGCGCTGCGCGAGGTCGAGGAGGGCGGCGGGAAGCCGTACGCCATCCCGGCCGGCGCCTCCGACCACCCGCTCGGCGGGCTCGGCTTCGCGAACTGGGCCTACGAGGTGGCCGAGCAGGAGCGGGAGCTCGGGGTCTTCTTCGACACGGTGGTGGTCTGCTCGGTGACCGGCTCCACCCAGGCCGGCATGGTCGCCGGTTTCGCCGCCCTCGCCGAGGAGGGCGGCCGGCCGCGCCGGATCATCGGGATCGACGCCTCCGCGAAGCCCGCGGAGACCCACGAGCAGATCACCCGGATCGCGCGGAGCACCGCCGCCCTCATCGACGTCGAGCGCGAACTCACCGCCGCCGACGTGGAGCTGGACGACCGCTACCACGCCGGCGTCTACGGCGTCCCGGACGAGGCCACCCTCGACGCGATGCGGCTCGCCGCCCGCACCGAGGGGATGGTCACCGACCCCGTCTACGAGGGGAAGTCGATGGCCGGCCTCATCGATCTGGTGGACCGCGGCGAGATCGGCCGCGACGCGACCGTGCTCTACGCCCACCTCGGCGGCCAGCCCGCTCTCAACGCCTACAGCGCGCTGTTCTCCTAGCGGGCCGGCCCTTCGCCCGGCGGGCCGGCCGCGGCCGGCCGCGGCCGGCCGCTCAGAGTGCCTGGGCGGCCGGCTTCACCATGCCCCGGACCGTCCGGGACTTCACGAACTCGCCCATCGCGGTCATCTCCCACTCGCCGGAGAACTGCTTGATGAGCTTGGCCATCATCACGCCGGTCTGCGGCTCGGCGGAGGTCAGGTCGAAGCGGACCAGCTCCTCGCCGGTCGCCGCGTCCATCAGCCGGCAGTACGCCTTGGCGACCTCGGTGAACTTCTGTCCGGAGAAGGAGTTCACCGTGAAGACCAGGCCGGTGGCGTCGGCCGGCAGCCGGCCCAGGTCGACGGTGATGACCTCGTCGTCGCCCGCGCCCTCGCCCGTCAGGTTGTCCCCGGAGTGCCGGACGGCACCGCCCAGGATGGTC
Organism: Streptomyces sp. NPDC004435; assembly: GCF_042873895.1. Classification (NCBI taxonomy): domain Bacteria; kingdom Bacillati; phylum Actinomycetota; class Actinomycetes; order Kitasatosporales; family Streptomycetaceae; genus Streptomyces; species Streptomyces sp. NPDC004435. The sequence continues at coordinate 111,974 of NZ_JBIAMB010000019.1, forward strand.
AGCTTGCCGAAGTAGCAGCTGTCCAGGTGGTTGCGCTGGGGGCCGTACGCGATGACCGAGGCGTCCAGGTCGATGTCCTTGCCCCGGTAGGCGGGCTCCCAGCCGAGGCCCATCTTCACCTGGGAGAGCAGCGGCCGGCCGCCCTTGACCAGCGACACCGTCTGGTTCTTCTGGAGGTTGACCCGGCCCTTGTCGAGGTTGATCTTTCCGGTGGGAGCCGGGGCGGCGGGGGCGGCAGGGGCGGCCGGGGCCGCGGCGGCGAGCCGGGGGTCCGCCGGGGGAGCCGGCGGCATCGGCGGGGGAGTGAAGGACGGCAGGGTGTGCCCGGACTGCGCGGGCGGGGCGACGGGGGCCGGGGTGACCGGGGCGGCGGGGGCGGCGGCGGGCTCCTCCTCCACCGAGACGCCGAAGTCGGTCGCGATGCCGGCCAGGCCGTTCGCGTACCCCTGGCCGACGGCGCGGACCTTCCAGGCGCCGTTGCGCTGGTAGATCTCGACGACCACCAGGGCCGTCTCGGTGGCCAGCTGCGGCGGGGTGAAGGTGGCGATGACCGCGCCGCTGTCGGCGTCGCGGACGGTCGCGGTGGGCTCGATGCCCTGGAAGGTCTGTCCTGCGGCGTCGGGGCTGGCCGTGACCACGATCCTCTCGATGCCGGCGGGCAGGCCGCCGGTGTCCACCAGGATCGCGTCCGGCGCGGCACCGCCGCCGGAGCGGTAGGTGACGCCGGGGCCCGCGGGCTGGTTGTAGAAGATGAAGTCGTCGTCCGAGCGCACCTTGCCGTTGGCGCCGAGCAGCAGGCCCGAGACGTCGAGCCGCACGGGGGCGGCGACGTCCACCGCCACACGGGGGCCGGTGAGCGGGAGGTTCGAGCCGGGGGTCATTGCGGTCATGCCAGGCTCAACGATCCGGGCCGCTTTGCCGTTCCCTTACCCACGACGGGTTGCGCCACCCTGGTTACGGGGGTGGTTCCGCGCCTGGCGCTCGTTGCCGAAACGGTACGCCCCGGTCCAGCGGGCCATCAGCAGCTGGAGGTCGCCGGACTCCGCCTCGGCGAGGAACTTCGCCGCCCTCGCCCCGCGCAGGACCCCGGCGGGCCTGCCGTGGTGGGTGAGGACGACCGAGCCGTCCTTGCGCTCTTCGTAGCTGAATCCCTGAGGTCGTGGCATGGGGGCATCCTGCCCGTCCCGGGCGGGTCGGTCATATGAATTATCTTTCGCATCGTGGGTGCTGTGGGCGGGAGCTCTTTCAAGACCGGGGACGTCGACGAGGCGCGTCAGGAACTCGACGCGCGCTACTACGCGAGCCGGATGGACGTCGTCGACGAGCACCGGTCCTTCGAGGCCCGCTTCGACATCGTCGACTTCGGGCCGCTCGTCATCGGCGACCTCAGCTGCGGGGCGGACGTCCGGATGAGCTTCGGCGAGCTCGGCGCCTACCACGTCAACGCCCCCCTCAGCGGCACCATGGAGATGCGCCAGGGACGCGGACCGGCCGTGCAGGCCTCCGCGCGCGAGGCGCTGCTCCTCGACCCCGCCGGGGACACCTTCCTCGACCGCTGGAGCGGCGACGGGCGGATCCTCTCGGTCAAGGTCGGCGCCGCCGAGCTGCGCGACCGGCTGGAGAGCCTGCTGGGCCGGCCGCCGCAGGGCGGCCTCGCCTTCCGGCCCGGCCTCGACATCTCGCGGGGCCCCGGCCTCGGCTGGGTGCGGTTCGCCCGCCGGGTCGCCGCCGAGGCGCTCGCCGGGGAGGGACTCGCCCACCACGAACTCGTCGCGCGCCCGCTCCAGGAGGCGTTGCTCAACGGCCTGCTGCTGGCCGCCGACCACCCCTGGCGGGACGAGCTCGCCCACCCCGCGGGGCCGCGCCGCCCGGCACCGGTGAAGCGGGCCATGGACGCGGTGCGGGAGCGCCCCGAGCACCCCTTCACCACCTCCGAACTCGCCGTCCACGCGCGCGTGAGCGTGCGCCGGCTCCAGGAGTCCTTCCGCGAGTACGTCGGGATGTCGCCGATGGCGTACGTCCGGGAGGTCCGGCTCGAACGGGTCAGGGAGGAGCTGCGGGCGGCGGAGCCGGACGAGGTGAGCGTGAGCGAGGTCGCCTGGCGCTGGGGCTTCGCGCACCAGGGCCGCTTCGCCGCCTGCTACCGCGAGAAGTTCGGCGAGTCGCCGTCCCGGACGCTGCGGGCCGCGCCCTGAGGCGGTTGCCGACCGCGCATTCCGGACAGAGGCCGCGTTACGCGGATCGCGGTGATCTTGGTGGCCGCATAGCGTGAGGCGGGTCCGGCGCTGCCAGCGCGCGCCGTCGAACCGGGCCCGGCCGGCTCCCCCGTATCACCGGCCGGGCCCGCGGCGTTCCCCGAGATGGGTGTCGTCACCCATGGACGCGCCCGCCGCCGTCGCGAAGACTTTTCATGATCACCTCGGGTGATCGTCACAGGGACGCGAGCGGATCGACGGGGGCGGGGCACATGGCCGGGGACGAGCGGGAACGAAGCGGCGGAGCGCCTGACCTGGCGTCGACGCCCGCGCGGAAGAAGGCGTCCGCCGACGCCATCGAGCGGCACCTCGAACCCGGCACGCGGAAGGCCGGGACCACCGCGGAGGAGAGCACGGGCACCGCGGTACGGGAGTTCGCCGGCAAGGACGGCGGCGGCTGGGACACCTCGCCGGCCCTGAAGAAGGCCCACGCCGCGTGGGAGCGGCAGGTCAAGGGGCTGATGGGACGGCTGGCCTCGGAGAAGAGCGCGCTGCGCGGCACCTCGCTCCTGCTCCGTGGCACCGACCTCGGCGTCGGCCTGCAGACCCGCCGCTCGTCCGCGCTCGACGCGCTCTGATCCGCCTCGGGGGGAGCCATGCCCACGTACCACGAAGTGATGACCACGGACCTGTCCAAGCTCACCGCCGCCGCCGCGAAGTGGGACGACATGGCGGGTGAGTTCAAGAAGCTGGAGGACCAGTACGACCGGGACGTCCACGGGGTCTCCCTCGGCCCGTCCTGGCAGGGGCTGAGCGCCGACGCCGCGAACGGGCGGTTCTCGGTGACGCTGGGCGAGTACCGGGCCGCGCAGAAGGAGGCGAAGGCCGTCGCCGCGCTGCTGCGCGACGCGCACGCCCAGTTCGTCGACCTGCGCGGCAAGGTGCGCGGCGTCCGGGACGACGCGGTCAAGGCGGGGATGGCGGTGTCCGAACAGGGCCACGTATCCTTCGACACCGCCCGGCTCAGTGACAGCGAACGCAGCGCCTACCTCCACGACCCCAGCTACCAGGACTCGGTCCGCTCGTCGGTGGGCGAGTGGAACGCGGCGATCACCGCGGCCGTCAAGGCGGTGGCCGACGCCGACGACGGCGTCCGGATCGCTCTGGAGGCGGTCGTGGTGGACAGCAATCCGCTCGACGGCACCTTCGACGGCTTCAACGCGGGCGCGAAGAGCGACGTCGAACTGTACGAGGCGGATCGGGCGGAGGACATCGCCACCCGGATCAACGGCGGGGAGAAGGTCTCGGCCGCGGACCTGGCCGAGTTGCAGCGGTCCTTCCGTGACAACTTCTCCCGGCCCGAGTTCACCCAGACGTTCCTGAACGGGATGGGCGCCCAGGGCACGCTGAGGTTCACGAACAGGCTGAACGATCTCGCCCACCACGACGACAAGAAGCAGCGGGAGACCTACCTCGGTCTGGAGAAGGGGCTGGCGAACTCCCTGTCGAACGCCATGCAGGACCCGAAGTCGGCGTTCTACAAGGACTTCCGTGAGCAGTTGAAGCAGGCCGGTACCGAGAAGTTCGACCTCAAGGAGGCCGGCGAGCGTCCGAACGTGATCAGCCGGGGTCACGGCCAGCAGGTCCGCGGCTATCAGAGCCTGGTCACGCTCATGCAGCAGGGCGACGGCTACTCCGATTCCTTCCTGCACGACCTGGCCGACGACATCCGCACGGCTGAGGACAAGAAGCGCGGCGGTGACCCCGGCGTCTGGGACCTGCAGGGTGATTTCAGCGGCAAGGACGGCGGGTGGTTCGCCAACGACCCGCTCGACGGAGTGCTCGGTCTCATGGCCAAGGATCCCGATGCCGCGACCTCCTATCTCGATCCCGGGCCGGAGGGCAAGAACGACAACCTGCGGTACCTGCTGAAGGATCGCGACTGGAACCTCGTCGACACCCCGGAGTGGCGCGGCAACATCGAGACCCAGGCCGACCGCGAGAGCGAGGAGCGGGACGTCCGTACGGGTCTGGGCCTCATCCTGGAGTCGTCGACCACCGGGCACCCGCCTCTGGGACCGAACCAGGACCCCTGGCCCGTGACCCCGCACACCGAGGGCCAGGCCCGCATCATGCACGATGTGATCGGCGGCCTCGGCCCCGATCAGAAGGTGCACGAGAACATGCGGGAGCCTCTCTCCCGTGCCCTCGCCTCGTACACCGAGGACACCCATCAGATCCTCGGCGGAATGGGCAGCAGCCAGTACGTCACCGCCGCCACGGGCGAGGGCTTCTTCCGCGACGGCGACAAGGTCCACATGGCGGCGAGCCAGAAGGACCTGGCGCAGTTCATGCGTGGCCTGTCCGACGACCCGGAGGCGTACGCGACGCTCCACAAGGCGGAGTCCCGCTACATCAGCCTGGAGATGGAGAAGATCCCGAAGGGCGCCGACGGCTTCACCCAGAGCAATCCCCTCAGCAACGCGGGGGCCACCCTCGGCGCCTACAGCGCCATCCGGGAGGACGTCATCAACGACGAGCGCATGTCCGCCTACAGTGCGGCGGACTGGAAGTCGAAGATGGCGTACCACGTCGTCGGCGGGGCCGTGACCCCGCTGTACTTCACCACCGCCGGCGGTGTCTCCATCGCCTTCGGCGACTCCATCCAGCGCGGCGTCGACACCTGGGCCTGGGTCATGGGCAACAACCTCAAGGCCGAAGCGGACACCACGGCCAACGCGGGCATCGCCGACCACTACCTCAACGCCAACAACCAGATGAACCTCATGGTCGACTCGTGGGCCGACGGCCGCAAGGACATCGACGCCGACGAAAGGGCAGGGCTCAAGAGCGAGATCCTCGACGGCCATGACCGGGGGACCAACACGACGCAGAAGTATCTGACCGACACCACCAACTGACCCGGCCGCCCACGGAGGAAGTCGACCATGCCCAAGGACTCAGCCCGTCGCCCCCGAGCGGCCACGGCAGTGATCGTGCTCGGCATATGCCTGGCACTGCTCGGCGGTATCGGGGCATGGCTGCTGCTCGGCCGCGAGTCGGCCCCTCCGTGCGGCGACCTGACGGAGAACCCCCGTGTCCAGAAGTCCGTCGGCGAGGCCGTCCGGCCCGGTATGAGCTGCCAGGCACTCGGTGAGGCCATCGTCAAGGCCTCAGCCGGTGACGACCGTGGCCATCACACCCTCGCCCAGGCACAAGCCCTCAAGGACGTGCTCACCACGCTGGGGGGCCAGGGGACCGGCGACGTCACCGTCGACCCGGCGCTGCGCCGCCCCTTGGCCGTGGCACTGTCCGACTACGCCGCCGACCTGCACGCCATGCTCGGCGGCATCACCGTCGAGGACTTCGTGACCAAAGCGGCCCCGAGCGAGCCTCCGTGGAAGTCCGACGGCACCTACCACCTGACTGTCCTGACCGACACGCTCCGCGGCGTCCTGCGCGCCATCGCCCAGGACCCCGACGCCTACGCGACACTCCGTCTGGCAGAGACCCGGACCACCGGACAGCGCCTTGCCGCCGTCCCCGCCGACGCCGAGGGGTACGGGCTCAGCGTGCCCCCCACCGAGAGCGCCCGCGCCCTCGGCGTTCTCGACGGCATCGCCGACGCGGCCACCGGCGACCTCGACGCGGACGCGTCCCGGGCCTGGCGGACCGCCGTCGTCGACGGGCTCCTGAAGGGCCGCGCCGCCGGAGGACGGGACCTCGCGGCGACCTGGCTGGACGGTCTCGCCGCTGCTCCGGAGGAGACGCGCCACGAGCGGCTGCGCACGCAGGGCGTCGACATGACCCGCCTCTGGGCGGAGGCGCGCGGGATGGACGCGCAGACCCGGGAGGGCCTGCTGGCGAAGGCGGAGCGCGGCGCGCTGGCCGCCTATCGCGAGATCAGGCCCTGACCCGCGGCCGTTGTGCAGTCGGGCGCGCCGCCCGGGGACGTCGCCCGGCCGGGACGCGCGCGGACGACGGAGCCGCGGGTGAAGGGGCCGCCCAGGAGGGTGTCCTCGGGGGTGGGCGGGAGGGGCGGGAGTTTCGGGGCGTAGTGCTCCGCGTCGTCGCGCGGCTCGTACCCGAGGGCGCGCGCGCTCGAAAGGTCCCACCACTCGCGGGTGTTGGCGGAGGAGCCGTACACCACGGTGTGGCCCACGTCCGGCGCGGTGAGGGCGGCGTGCAGCAGCCGGGCGCAGTCGGCGGGGCTCAGCCAGAGGGAGAGCATCCGGACCGAGGTCGGCTCGGGGAAGCAGGAGCCGATGCGGACCGAGACGGTCTCGATGCCGTGCCGGTCCCAGTAGAGCTGGGCCAGGTCCTCGCCGAAGCACTTGGAGAGGCCGTAGTAGGAGTCGGGCCGGTGCGGGGTGGCGACCGGCACCAGGGGGTCCCCGGCGCCGGGGCTGGGGGTGAAGCCGACGGCGTGGTTGCTGGAGGCGAAGACCACCCGGCGGACGCCCTCCTCGCGGGCCGCCTCGTACAACCGGTGGAGGCCGGTGACGTTCGCCGCGACGATCGCGTCGAAGTCGGCCTCGACGGAGATGCCCGCGAGGTGCACGATCGCGTCCACGCCCCGCACGGCCTCCCGCACCGCCTCCCGGTCGGCCAGGTCCGCGACGATCGCGTCCGGCGCGTCCGCCACGGGGGCGACGTCGAGGAGGCGGAGCTCGTAGCCGTACCCGGGGAGCAGTCCCCGCATGAGGGTGCCGACACCGCCGGCGGCACCGGTGAGCAGGAGGGTGCGGGGTGCGGGCATCGGCGGAACTCCTCGGCCGGAGGGCTGCATTCATGGACGTGGACACGCTAGGGAGGGGGCGAGGGGGCGTCAAGATGCGTTCTCACCGGGTTCCTTCTCCTTGACCGGGGGTGCGGGCGCGGTTAGCGTTCGGGTGTCGTTCATGGATGTGAACGGCCGTGGAGCCGTGTGACGCGTACTTCCGGGAGCGCCCGTGACCACCCCCGCCCGCCCCCGTACGGGAGTCTTCCTCTATCCCTGGGACGTCGACGGCGACCCCGCCGCCCCCGAGCTCCTCGCCGGGCTCGGCGTCCAGCAGGTCACCCTCGCCGCCGCCTACCACTCCACCCGGGCGCTCAGCCCCCGCCACCCGGAGCGCCGGGTGGTCACCGCCGAGCACGCCGCCGTGCTGTACCCGCCGGATCCGGAACGCTGGGCGGGCCGCCGCCTCGCCCCGTACCCGGCGGGCGACTGGGCCCCCGGCGACTCCTGGGCGCGCGCGGCCGAAGCCCTCGACGGCACCGGCCTCGCCGTGCACAGCTGGGTCGTCCTCGCCCACAACTCCCGGCTCGGCGCCGAGCATCCGGACACCTCCGTGGTCAACGCCCACGGCGACCGCTACCCGTGGGCGCCCTGCATCGCGCACCCCGAGGTCCGCGCGCTGCTCGTGGAGCTCGCCGCCGAGGCCGCCGTCCGCCCCGGCGCGGCCGGCACCGAGCTGGAGTCCTGCGGCTGGTACGGCTACGCCCACCTGCACGCCCACGACAAGACCGGCGGCGTCCCGCTCGACGACCGGGCCCAGCTGCTGCTGTCGCTCTGCTTCTGCCCGCACTGCCGCCGGGGGTACGCGGACGGGGGCGCCGACCCGGACGCGCTGGCCGCCGCCGTCCGCGCGGCCCTCGCCCCCGTCTGGGCCGGCACCGGACCCGCGGGGGAGCTCGGCGACCTGGCCGCGCCCGTCCTCGCCTGGCGCGCCGGGACCGCCCGCTCCTTCCAGGAGGCCGCCGTCGCCGCCGTCCGGGCCGCCGCCCCGCCGGGCTTCCGCATCCTGCTGCACGCCGATCCGGACCCGTACCGCTGCGGCGCCGACGCCGGCACCGACCCCGGGCACGTCCTCGGCCTCGCCGACGGCGTGGTGGCCCGCCCCGGCCGGCTCGCCGCCTTCGCCGCCCACCGGCCGCCCGGCTCCACCGTCGCCGCCAACCTGTCGGTCGTCACCGGCATGGGCGGCGCCCCCGGCCGCCTCGCCGAGGACGCCCGCCGCGCCCTCGCCGACGGCGCGACCGAACTCCGGCTCTACCACGCGGGCCTGGCCTCCGGCGCCGACCTCGCGGCGGTCCGCGCCGCCCTGGCCGAGCCGGCCTAGAACCGCCCGGAACCCCCTCCGTACAGCTCTCGCCCGTCCTCCCGGAACCGCTCAGACCAGGTGCCCGTCCCGGGCCACCACCCGGCCCGCCCGGACCACCAGGTCGCGGCGCGGCAGGTCCACCACGACCTGTGGCACGCACTCGCCCCCGACCAGCATGAAGTCGGCCGGGGAGCCGGGCCGCAGGTCGGCGGGCGGCAGGCCCATCAGGGCCGCGCCGCCGTGGGCGGCGAGGGCGAAGCAGGACTCCAGCTCCTCGTCGAGGCGGGCGTCCAGGGCCCAGCCGGCCAGCCAGGCGCGGTGCAGCATGTCGGCGTCGCCGTACGGGCTCCAGCTGTCGCGGACGCCGTCCGAGCCGAGGCCGACCGTCACCCCGCGCTCGGCGAGCCGGCGGAAGGGCAGGATCGTCGTCTCGCCCAGCGCGACCGTGGTCAGCGCGACCCCGGATCCCGCGAGCAGGTCCGCCGTCTCGTCAAGCTCCCGGTCCGCGAGACCCGCCACCGCGAAGGCGTGCGCCACCGCCACCCTGCCGTGCAGCCCGGCCGCACGGGTGCGGGCGGCGATGTCCCGGAGCACCGCCAGGCCCGGCTCGCCCCGGTCGTGCAGGTGGATGTCGAGACCGAGACCGTGCTTCTCGGCCAGCCCGAAGACCAGGCCCAGCTGGTCGCCGTCCCGGCCGCCGGTGGCGTCGAAACCGGTCGGGTCGATGCCGCCGACATGGCTGACCAGGCCGCTCGCCGCCGCCTCCGCGAGCAGCTCCGCCGCGCCCGGGGTGCGGACGACGCCGTGCTGCGGGAAGGCGACCAGCTCGACGTCGACGATCCCGGCCAGCTTCGCGGCGGCCTCCGCGATGCCCTCGATCCCGGCCAGGCCGTAGGCCGGGGCGACGTCCGCGTGGGCCCGCATGGCGCGGGTGCCCATCGCCGCCGCGTGCGCCATCAGGCGCAGCGCCCGCTCGCCCACCGGGGTGGGCAGCGCCCGGGCCAGCTCCACGTCCCCGGCCACGAAGTCGGCGATGCCCCGGGCGGGGCGCCGGCGGTACCAGGGCTCGCCCCAGGAGGTCTTGTCCGGGTGGATGTGGGCGTCGACCAGGGTCGGCAGGGCGAGCCGCCCGCCGCCGTCGACCCGCTCGACGGGCACGCCCTCGGGGAGCTCCGCGACGAGCACCCCGTCGACGGCGACCAGGTCGCCCGCGGGGCCGCCCAGGGGCCGTACGTCGTGGAAGAGGGTCGCGGTGCGGGGCGTGGGGCTCACGGGGGCTCCTTCGGGGCTCGGACGGAACCCTTTTGGTATACCATGTGGGCGTGGTGGTCCGGAGCGGCGGCGGCCCCCGCACCCCCTCACCAGGCCAGCTTCTCCAGCGCGTCCAGGTCGAGCGCCGCCGTCGGAGCCGGACCGGGACCCGCGATCCCCGGGCCGCCCTCCCCGCCGCCGGGTCCCACCCGCAGCTCCGCCCAGATCGTCTTCCCCCGCCGCCCGTACCGGGTGCCCCAGCGCTCCGCGAACCGCGCCACCAGATACAGCCCCCGCCCGCCCTCGTCCGTCTCCGCCGCGTGCCGCAGGTGCGGCGACGTGGAGCTGCCGTCCGACACCTCGCACACCAGCGTCCGGTCGTACAGCAGCCGCACCCGCACCGGATCCGCCCCGTACCGCACCGCGTTGGTGACCAGCTCGCTCAGGATCAGCTCCACCGCGTAGGCCGCCTCGTCCAGCCCCCACTCGCCGAGCTTGGCCGCCGCCGCGTTCCGCACCGGCGACACCGCCGCCGGGTCCCGCGCCACCTCCCACTCGGCGATCCGGTCCGCGGGCAGCCGCCGGGTCCGCGCCACGAGCAGCGCGATGTCGTCCCGGGGCGTCGGCGACAGCAGGTTCGCCAGCACGTCCGCGCAGATCTGCTCCGGGCTGCGGTCCGCGCGCTCCAGCGTCGTCCGCAGCAGCCTCAGCCCCGTCCCCACGTCCCGCCCGTGGTCCTCCAGAAGGCCGTCCGTGAACAGCACCAGCTTGCTGTCCTCCGGCAGCAGCAGCTCCGTCGACTCGAACGGCAGGTCCCCGAGCCCCAGCCCGAGCGGAAGGCCCGGCGCCAGCGGCGGGAACTCCACCCGCCCGTCCGCGTGCACCACCGCGGGCCCCGGATGCCCTGCGCTCGCCATCGAGCACACCCCGGACGCCGGGTCGTAGATCGCGTACAGGCAGGTCGCGCCGGTGATGGTCTCCTCCCGCCCCCTGCCGCCGTCGTCCGCCTCGGGCGTCGGCTCCCCCTCCTCGTCGATCCGCCCGGTCAGCTCGTCCAGATGCCCCAGGATCTCGTCCGGAGGCACGTCCAGCGTCGAGAAGTTGTGCACCGCGGTCCGCAGCCGTCCCATCGTCGCCGCCGCGTGCAGGCCGTGCCCCACCACGTCGCCCACCACCAGCGCCACCCGCGCCCCCGGCAGCGGGATCACGTCGAACCAGTCGCCGCCGACCCCCGCCTTCGCGGGCAGATAGCGGTACGCCACCTCCACCGCGTTCTGCTCGGGCAGCACCCGGGGCAGCAGGCTCCGCTGGAGCGTCACCGCCATCGCGTGCTCCCGGGTGAACCGGCGGGCGTTGTCGATCGCCACCGCGGCCCGCGCCGCCAGCTCCTCCGCGAACTCCAGATCCTCCTCGCCGAACGGCTCCTCCGTGTCCGCCCGCCAGAAGTTCGCCATCCCCAGCACCACGTCCCGGGCCAGCAGCGGCACCGTGAGCAGCGAGTGCATCCCGTACGCCAGCGCCCCGGCCGCCCCCTCCGGGTCCTGCGCCCGCCAGCCGTCCGCCGCCGCCAGCTCCGCCTGCACCACCGCGTGCCCCTCGGACAGCGCCGTCGCCATCGGCGTGCTCGGCACGTGGAAGCGGATCACCTCGCCGACCGGCTGGAGCGGCTGGTCCGCCCGCACCCCGCTCAGCGCCGCCCTGCGCATCTCCGACAGCGTCGAGTCCTGCGGCGGCTCCTCGCCCCGCAGCACCGGTTCGAGCAGCTCCACGGTCGCGAAGTCCGCGAACCGCGGCACCGCCACCTCCGCCAGCTCCTCCGCCGTCCGGACCACCTCCAGGGTCGTCCCGATCCGCACCCCCGCCTCGTACAGCAGCTGGAGCCGGCCCCGCGCCACCGCCGCCCGCCCGCTCAGCGCGGCCAGCTCGGTGGTGTCCCGCATCGTCATCACGCTGCCCTCGCCGGGGCCGCCGTCCCGGACGGTGGGGCGCACGCTCACCGCGAGCAGCAGGTCGCCCGCCCGGTGGACCTCGTCGGTCGCGGTCCGCCCGGACTCCAGGAGCTCGACCGTACGGGGATCGAGCCCGAGCTCCGCGACCGGCCGCCCGTCGGCGTCCGCCGCGAGGCCGAGCAGCCGCCGCGCCTCGTCGTTGGCGAGCAGCAGCCGCTTGTCCGCGTCGACGATCAGCACCCCCTCGCGGACCGCGTGCAGCACCGCCTCGTGGTGCTCCTTCATCCGGGTCATCTCGGCCGGGCCCAGGCCGTGCGTCTGCCGCCGCAGCCGCCGCGACACCAGCGTCGCCCCGCCCACCGCGAGCAGCAGCGCCCCGCCGCCCGCCGCCAGCAGCACCACCAGCCGGCCCTGCACCACGTCGCTGATCGACTGCACCTCGATGCCGCTCGTCACCATGCCGACGATCCGGCCGTCGTCGTCCACCACCGGCACCACGGCCCGCACCGCGTCGTTCGGCGCGCCCCGGAAGGTCTCCGTGTACGACTCGCCGTCCACCACCGCCCGGGACAGGTCGCCGGTCGCCTTCTGGCCGATCAGCCCCGTCTCGGAGTCCGTGTACCGCACCCCGTCGAGACCCAGCACCGCGACGAAGTCCACCCCGGTCGCCACCCGTGTCTGCTCGGCCGCCTCCTGGAGCGCCGCCGTCGGGTCGTCCGAGGCGAGCGCCTCGTCCACGCCGGGCGCCTTGGCGAAGGCCTCCGCCACCGCGAGCGACCGCACCCGGGCGTCCGCCAGCACGTCCTGCCGGGCCTGCTGGAAGGTGACCAGCACCGCCGCCACGATCACCAGGAGCGCGATCAGCGCCTCCAGGGCGAGGACCTGGCCGGCCAGACTGCGCAGCCCGGAGCCGCGCCCCGGCGGCGGCCGGTGCCCGCGGGCCGTCATCGGGTGCTCCTGGCGATGAGCAGCGCCACGTCGTCCGCGGCGCCGGGGCGGCGCAGTTCGCGCAGCAGCCGGTCGCAGCTCTCCTCCAGGGACAGTCCCCGGGTGGCCTCGACGAGGGTCACGAGCAGGTCGAGCCGGTCGTCGATGGCGGTGTCGCGGGTCTCGATCAGCCCGTCGGTGAAGAGCACGAGCCGGTCGCCCGGCAGGAAGGGCACCCGGGCCGTGCGGAAGGTGCCGCCGCCGACGCCGAGCGGCACACCGGTGGAGAGGCCGACCAGTTCGGCCGGGCCGTCCGCGGGGAGGCGGACCGGCGGCAGGTGGCCGGCGTTCGCGATCCGGCAGCGGCCCCGCCGGGGGTCGTGCACGGCGAACAGGCAGGTGGCGATGGAGTGCTCCAGGCCCACCGCGATCCGGTCCAGGTGCCGCAGCACCTGCGTGGGGGAGAGGTCGAGGTCCGCGAATGCGCGGGTGGCGGTCCGCAGCCGGCCCATGGTCGCCGCCGCCTCGATGCCGCTGCCCATCACGTCCCCGACCACCAGGGCCGTCTTCTCGTCGGGCAGCGCGATCACGTCGTACCAGTCGCCGCCCACCTCGCTGGACGCCTGGGCCGGCTGGTAGCGGGCGGCCGCCTCCAGGCCCGGACGGTCGGGCGGGTCGCCGGGCAGCAGGCTGCGCTGGAGGGTCACGGCCGCGTTCCGCACGTTCTGGTACCAGCGGGCGTTGTCGATGCCGACCGCCGCCCGGGCGGCCAGCTCCACCGCGAGCAGCACGTCGTCCGCGTCGAACGGCAGGGGGTTGTGCCGGTCGCGCTTCAGGTCGAGCGCGCCCAGCACCTCGCCGCGCGCGATCAGCGGCACCGCCAGGTACGAGTGCACCCCGGCCCGCGCCAGCTGCCCGGCCGCCTCCGGCCCGCGCGCGATCCGGGGCAGGTCCTCCGCCCCGACCCGGGGCACCAGGACCGGCCGCCCGGTCTGCACGCACCGGGTCACCAGCCGCTCGGCGCCGTAGAGCGCGACCGAACCGGGCGGGTCGGCGGCCGCCAGCGCCTCCGTCTCGTGCCCGGCCCGCACGGCCAGCGCCCGGAAGAGCGCCGGGCCCTGTTCCGGGGCGTCCGGCCGGCGCAGCGTCAGCATCGAGTCGAGGACGTCGACGGCGGCGATGTCGGCCAGGGCGGGCACCACCACCGAGGCCAGTTCCTCCGCGGTCCGCTCCACCTCCAGGGTGGTGCCGACCCGGGCCGAGGCGTCCGCGACCAGGGCGAGCCGCCGCCGGGACCGGTCGGCCGCCGCGTCCGCCCGGTGCCGCTCGGTGACGTCGACCACCCAGGCCGCCACCCCGAGCACCCGCCCTCCGGCCGCCTCCAGACGGTAGAACGACACCGACCAGGCGTGCTCGCCGCCGTCCGGGTCGGCCGGGGTCTCGCCCATCGCCTGCACGTCGAGGAGCGGCTTGCCGGTCTCCAGGACCCGCCGGGCCGCCGCCTCCAGGGCGGCCGCGTCCACGCCCGGCAGCACCTCCGAGGGCCGCCTGCCCAGGTGGAGGGCGGCCGGCAGCCCGTTGAACCGTTCGAGCGCGGGGTTGACCAGGACGTACCGCAGCCCGGTGTCGAGGACGGCCAGGCCGAGGGGGGACTGGTCGACCAGCCGGTCGGAGAGGGCCAGCTCGGTCTCCACCCGGGCGACGGCGGACCGGTCGGCGACGATGCCGAGCGCGTACAGGTCGCCCACGGCGTCGGTGAGCCGCATGTTGCGGAATTCCAGCCGGCGGGTCGTTCCGTCCTTGTGCCGTACGGGGAAGGTGCCCGCCCAGGTGGTGCCCCGGCTCAGCACCTCGCCGAAGAGGCGCATCGCCTCGGCCCGGTGCTCCTCGCCGACGATCAGCCGCGCCACGTACTGCCCGAGGGCCTCGTCGGCCCGGTAGCCGAAGAGCGCCTCCGCCTGCGGGCTCCACAGCACGATCCGCCCGGTCGCGTCGACCACCACGGCCGCCACCCCGAGCACGTCGAGCAGCCCTCCGGTGCCGAAGGCCGTCCCGCCCTCGGGGCCGCCGGGCACACCGCCGCGACCCTCCTCCGTCCCCGTGCCCGTCTCCGGGAAGGATCCGGCCGTCACATGCCCTCCTCCCGCACAGGCCCTGAGCCCGCCGCCCTTCCATGCTCCCCGGCCCTCCGCCCCCACGCACCACGAGGACGCCGGGGGCGGGCCCCGGGGCGTCCCTCGCGGATCTTGCCGGGCTCGCGGACCGATCCGAAGGAGACGGCCCAGGGGGGCGTCCTGCCCCGGGCTGGCCCTACGGCGGGAGGCCCCTACGGCGCCACGGCCCTGCCCCCAGGCCGGGCCGGGGGGGGGAGAGAGACGCCCCTAGAGCGCCGCGGCCCCCGCACGCGCGCGTGCCCGGGGGCCCGTCGCCGCGACGGCGGCCCCGGCCAGCCCCGCGACCGCGAGCGCCGGGAGCAGCAGCCGGACGTCCACGGCCGTGACCAGGGCCGCGCCCAGCGCCAGGGCCACCGCGTTCGGGACGAAGAGCACCGTGTTCGCGGTCGCCGCGATCCGGCCGACCGCCTCCGCCGGGGCCTCCCGCTGGACCGCCGTCATCGCCGCCACGAGGACCCACGGCAGGCCGAGGCCGACCACCGCGCTCGCCGCCAGGGCCGTCGCCTCCAGCGGCAGCGCCCGCAGCCCGGCCGCCGCCGCGAAGAGCGCGAGCCCGGCGGCGGCGAGCAGCCGCTCCGGCACCCGGCGCAGCAGCGGCCCCGTGGTCAGCCCGGCCAGGACCGAACCGGCGCCCTGCACGGCGTAGAGCACCCCGGCGTACGCGGGCGGCCGGCCGAGCCCCTCCACCATCGCGTACACCGCGGCCCCGTTCACCCCGGCGAGCAGCATGGTGAACGCCCCGGTGGCGACCAGCGGCCGCAGCACCGGCGAGGCGGCGAGCAGCCGGACGCCCTCGGCGGTCTCCCGCCGCCACGCGCCCCGCTCCCGCGCGGCCGGCGCCGGACGCTCCTCCCTGACCCGCATGGCGGCGAAGGCGCCCGCGGCCAGCACGAAGGTCGCCGCGTCCAGGAGGACGACGGGTCCACCGCCGTACCGGGCGAAGAGCCCCGCCGCGGCGAGCGGGGCGATCAGTTTCATCGACTCGTTGGCCGTCATCCGCCAGCCGTTGACGGAGCCCAGCCGCTCCTTGGAGTAGCCGGTCGCGAGGAGCGCGTGCTCGGCCGCGTCGTGGACGGCGCCGTGCGCCCCGTACAGCACGAGGACGGCGAAGAGCAGCCACACCCGGTCGGCCGAGGTCACCCAGAGCAGCAGCGGCAGCAGGGCGGCCATCCCGAGGTCGAGGGCGACCAGCAGCGGACGGCGGCGCACCCGGTCCGCGAGGGTGCCGAGCAGCGGCCCGAGCAGGGCGGGGGCCCAGAGGGCGAAGGCGGTGAGGGCCGCGAGCCCGTCCGAACCCGTCAGCGACTTGACCCAGATCCCGGAGACCAGCCACATCGCCGTCGTCCCGAACCCGGACACGACCACACCTGTCAGATACCAGCGCATGGCCGAAGCGTGACGTCTGAGGTGGCCCGGAGGGATCGGGCACCTGCCCTATTCCGGGCGGGTGGTCCGCCTGCGCTCGTACCACAGCGCCGCCCCCGTGACCACGGCACCGAGCCCCTCCCACAGGCCCACTCCGAGGAAGCCGGCCGGGGCCCGTCCGCCGGCGACCGCGAGGGTGAAGACCGCGCAGGTGAGGAGCCGGAAGGGGACCGTCCAGCGGAAGAACGCCTTCCAGTCGGAGAGCGCGGCCAGCACGTAGTAGACGCCCATGTTGAGCGCCGCCATCGAGGAGGCGGTGAGGAAGACCAGGGTGTGGTCGCCGTCCGCCCGCCCGCCGTCGGGCACCGGCTCGAAGCCCATCACCGTGAGCAGGGCCTCCGGGGCGACCAGGCCCACCACCCCCAGGGCGGCGGCGAGCAGACCGAAGACCGCGATGGTCCAGCCGGACAGCGAACGGGGCAGGCGACGCACGACGGTCCTCCGCGGAGCAGGCGAGATCGACAGTTCGAAGGTGCGCCCTCCGTTCGGGCGCACGAGCGTGCCCCTGCATATCGCGTGAGGGGCCGCGGGGGCCAATCCGGCCCCCGCGGACGTCACTTCAGCGCCGCCGCCATCATCTTCTGCGCCACCGGCGCCGCCAGGCCGTTGCCGCTGACCTCGGAGCGGGCCGCGCCCGAGTCCTCGATCATCACGGCCACCGCCACCTGCTTCCCGGTCGACGGGTCCTTCGCGTAGGAGGTGAACCAGGCGTACGGCGTCTTGCTGTTGTTCTCGCCGTGCTGCGCCGTGCCCGTCTTGCCGCCGACCTCGGCGCCGGGGACCGCCGCGTTGGTCCCGGTGCCCTTCTCCACCACCGTCACCATCGCGCTGCGCAGCTGCTCGGCGGTGCCGGAGGAGACGACCCGGGAGGCGTCGCCGTCGGCGTAGGTCCGCAGCGGGTCGCCGTCGGAGTCGACCACCTCGGAGACCATGTGCGGGGCGGCCAGCTGCCCGTCGTTGGCGATCACGGCCGAGACCATCGCCATCTGGAGCGGGGTGGCGGTGACGTCGAACTGCCCGATGCCGGTGAGCGCGGTCTGCGCCGGGTCCATCCCGGACGGGTAGACGCTGGCGTAGGCCCTGACCGGCACGTCCAGCTCGTCCTCGCCGAAGCCGAACTTCTCCGCCATCGCCTTCACCTTCTTCTGCCCCAGGTCCGCCGCCATCTTGGCGAAGACGTTGTTGCAGGAGTACTGGAGCGCGGTGCGGATCGTGGCGTTCTCGCAGGGCGCGGAGGCGTTCTCGTTCTTCAGGACGGTCCGGGTGTGCGGCAGCGTGTACGGGTCGGGGCTGGTGGTCGCCACGTCCACGGAGGAGTACAGGCCGTCCTCCAGGGCGGCGGCGGCGACCACCAGCTTGAAGGTGGAGCCGGGCGGCAGCGGCTGCCGCAGCGCCCGGTTGACCAGCGGCTTGTCCGGGTCCTCGGACAGCCGCTTCCACGCCTCGCCGTCCGTGGTGCCGGCGATGTCCGAGGGGTCGTAGGAGGGCGTGGAGACCATGGCGAGGATCCGGCCGCTGGCCGGGTCGATCGCGACCGCCGCGCCCTTCTTGTTCCCGAGCGCCCGGTAGCCGGCCTTCTGCACCTCCGGATCGATCGTGGTGACGACCGTGCCCGGCTCCTGCTGCTTGCGGGTGACCGCGTCCACCGGGTTCTTCAGCCGGTCGTCGGTGCCGTCCAGGATCCCGGAGTAGATGCCCTCCAGCTGGGTGGCGCCGTACGCCTGCGAGCTGAAGCCGGTGACCGCCGCGTACAGCTCGCCGTCGGTGTAGGTGCGCTCGTACGCGAGATCACCGCTCTCGGTGTGCTTCGAGCCCGTGACCGGCGAGCCGGCCACGACGATGTTCCCGAGCGGCTGCGCGTACTGCGCGATGGTCTTCCGCCGGTTCTTGCTGTCGTTCGCGAGCGCCTTGCCCTCGTACGCCTGCACCCAGGTGGCCCGGCCCAGGAGGGCGAGCACGAGGAGCAGCGCGAAGACCGAGGTGCGCCTGATCGTCTTGTTCATGGCACCAGGAGGGACGAACGGGGCGGCGCGGGGCGTTCCGGGGGCGGACCGATTCTCAGGAAACGTTCATGCGGCACGCATCCGTCGCGGTCGGCGGGGCGCACCGCCGCCGGTGCGCGTCCCCCGGGCCCCGCGCACCGCCGGGCTCACAACCGCCGGGTGGCCAGCGTCAGCCGGTCGCGCGCGTCGAACAGGGCGTCCTTGATCAGCTGCTCGTGGCCCGGGGTCAGCCGAGCGGCCGGCACCGAGCAGCTGAGCGCGTCCCGGGCGGGCTCCCGGTAGGGGATCGCCACCGCGAAGCAGCGCAGCCCCAGGGTGTTCTCCTCCCGGTCCACCGCGAACCCCTGCTCGCGCACGGCCGCCAGCTCCTCGATCAGCCGCTCCCGGTCGGTGATCGTGTGCTCGGTCACCGCCGGCAGCGTCCCCGGGAGCAGCTCGCGCACCCGCTCGTCGTCATGGGTGGCGAGCAGTGCCTTGCCCAGCGCGGTCGAGTGGGCGGGGAGCCGGCGCCCGACCCGGGTGAAGGGCCGCAGGTGGTGCTGGGACTGGCGGGTGGCCAGATAGACCACGCTGGTGCCGTCGAGACGGGCGAGGTGGACGGTCTCGGTGGTGTCGTCCGAGAGCCGGTCCAGGGTCACCCGGGACGCGGCCACGACCTCGTCGCCGTCGATGTACGAGGTCCCCACCAGCAGGGCCCGCACCCCGATGCCGTACCGCGTGCCGGTGGCGTCGGTCTCCACCCAGCCCAGCTCGACCAGGGTGCGCAGCAGCATGTAGAGGCTCGACTTGGGGTAGCCGACGGCCTCCTGGACCGCGGCCAGCGTGTGCATCCCGGGCCGGCCGGCGAAGAACTCCAGCAGCTCCACGGTCCGCACCGCGGACTTCACCTGCGCACCGCTCACGTCGGCACCCGCCATGACCCCGCCCTTCTCCCTGACGTCCGGACGCCCTTGTGGGAACGCCCGTGGCGTCAATAGAGTCCACCCCGGAAGCGTTCACGCACAAGAACAGCGTTCATCATAGTGAACAGCCCTGGTGGGCGGCCATGGTGAACGGTCGGAGCGGACAAGGGGTGGAGCGGTGTCGGCAGCAGCAGTGTGGAGTGTGGACCCCCGTACGGGGAAGCGGCGCGAGCAGGTCGCGACGGAGGCCACAGCGGACGTCGTCGACCACGCGGTCCGCGCCGCGCACGCCGCGCGTGACGCGCTGGCCGACCGCCCCGCCCGGGCGGCCTTCCTGCGGACCGCCGCCGACCTCCTCGACGCCGCCGCCGACGAGGTCGTGACCACGGCCGACGCCGAGACCGCGCTCGGCGTCCCCCGGCTCACCGGCGAACTCGCCCGCACCACCGCCCAGCTGCGGGCCTTCGCCGACGTCGTCGACGAGGGCGCCTTCCTCGACGTACGCGTCGACCTGCCCGACCCGTCGGCCGTGCCGCCCCGCCCCGACCTGCGGCGCTGGAAGATCCCGCTCGGCGTCGTGGCCGTCTACGCCGCCAGCAACTTCCCGCTCGCCTTCTCCGTCCCCGGCGGCGACACCGCCAGCGCCCTCGCGGCCGGCTGCCCCGTCGTCGTCAAGGCCCACCCCGACCACCCGGCCACCTCCGAACTGGCCGCGGGGCTGCTGCGCCGGGCCGCCGCCAAGACCGGCCTCCCCGAGGACGTCGTGATGCTCCTGCACGGCTTCGACGCGGGCGTCGAGCTGGTCCGCCACCCGCTGGTCGCGGCGGCCGGCTTCACCGGCTCCGTGCGCGGCGGCCGGGCGCTCTTCGACGCCGCCGCCGCCCGCCCCGCGCCGATCCCCTTCCACGGCGAGCTCGGCTCCCTCAACCCCGTCGTGGTCACCCCCGGCGCCGCCGCCGAGCGCGCCGAGGAGCTCGGCACCGGCCTGGCCGGTTCCATGACCCTGGGCGCGGGCCAGTTCTGCACCAAGCCCGGCTTCGTCCTCGTCCCGGCCGGCGCCGACGGCGACCGCTTCCTCGCCGCGCTCACCGAGGGCGTCGGCCAGGCCGGCCCGGCCGTCCTGCTCGACCACCGGATGCGGGCCGCCTTCGTCGAGGGCGTCACCGAGCGGGCCGCCCTCGACGGCGTCGAGGCCCCCGTCGCCCCCGGCGCGGCCGACGAGCACACCGTCACCGCCGGCGTCCTCACCGTCGACGCGGCCCGGCTCGCCGACGGAGGCCACGCCCTCCTCCTGGAGGAGTGCTTCGGCCCCGTCACCGTCGTCGCCCGCTACTCCGGCGAGGCCCAGGTCACCGACGTCCTCGGCCGGCTGCCCGGCAACCTCACCGCCACCCTGCACTGCGCCGAGGAGGACCTGGCCGCGCCCGGCCTGCTCGCCGCCCTCACCCCGCTCGCCGGGCGGATCCTCGTCGGCGGCTGGCCCACCGGCGTCGCCGTCGCCCCGGCCCAGCACCACGGCGGCCCCTACCCGGCCACCACCTCCACCTCCACCTCGGTCGGCGCCACCGCGATCGAGCGCTGGCTCCGCCCCGTCACCTACCAGTCGACCCCCCAGCACCTCCTCCCGCCGGAGCTGCGCGACGACAACCCGCCCGGCCCGCCCCGCCGCTGACCCGAAGGCCGGGCCCCACCGGGGCCCGGCCTTCCGGCCCCCCGGGGAGCCGTCGGAAGCGAGGTCCGGACACCCCCTAGTGCCGCACCCGCACCACGATCTTCCCGGTGTGGGTGTTCGACTCCATCAGCCGGTGCGCGTCCGCGATCCGCTCCAGGCCGTCGAAGACCTCGGCCACCACCGGGGCCAGCGAGCCGTCCCGCAGCCCCGAACCGATGAATCCGGCCGCCAGCCGACGTCCTTCCTCGGTGCGGGCCAGGTCCCCGTTCGCGTACCCGTGGACGGTCTGCGGCCAGTTCCGGGACAGCTCCACCGGCCGCGGGTCGAGCCAGCCGTAGAGCACCGCCGTCCCGCCGGGGCGCAGTGCGTCCCCGAGCCGGGCGAACCCCGGCCCGCCGATCGCGTCGAAGACCAGATCCGCCCCCGCCCCGCCGGTGATCCGGCGCACCTCCGCGGCCAGGTCCTCCGTCTCCGTCGCCACCACGTGCGCCGCCCCCAGCGCCCGCACCGCCTTCCGCTTCGCCTCGCTCCGGGTCGCGGCGATCGGCACCGCCCCGACCCGCAGCGCCGTCTGCACCGCGGCCGTGCCCACCCCGCTCGACGCGCCGGTGATCACCACGTGGTCGCCGGGCCGCAGCCCGCCGGTCACCACCATCCCGCCGTACGCGGTGAAGTACGTCAGCCAGACCGCCGCGCCCGTCACCGCGTCCACCCCGGCCGGCCGGGCCACCAGATACTCCTCCGGCAGCACCACCCGCTCCGCGTACACACCGAACGCGCCGAACTCGAAGTTGGCCGCCGCCAGCACCGGATCCCCGGGCGCGAAGGCCGTCACCCCCACGCCGACCGCCTCGACCGTGCCGGCCGCCTCGTAGCCGAGCCGCGAATCCGGCAGCCGCGCCGGGTAGTAGTAGGTACCCGCCCGGAACAGCGCCTCGGCGCGGTTGAGGCCGATCGCCTCGACCCGGACCAGCACCTCGCCGGGGCCCGGCGCCGGCAGCGGCACCTCCTCGACGGACAGCACCTCGGGGCCGCCGAGCTCGTGGAACAGGACCGCCCTCGTCGTCATGTGATCTCCCATGCCTCGACCGTAGGAGCCGACCTGGAGACGATCCATGTCCCTTTCGCTCCCGCCCATGTCCGATCGTCTCGCCCCTGCGTGGAGCGGTACGGTGCCGCGCATGGACGTACTGAGCGACGCCGTCGCCGTCATGCGCACCGGTCGCCCCCACTCCTCCCGCACGGTCCGCTCCGCCCCCTGGGGTTCGCGCTTCCCGCCGAGCGAGGGTGCCGGATTCCACGTCCTCCTCCAGGGCGCCGCCTGGCTCCTGCCGCCCGCCGGCGCCGACCCCGTCCGGCTCGGCCCCGGCGACGTCGTCCTGCTCCCGCACGGCATCGGCCACGGCCTCGCCGACCGGCCCGGCACCCCGCTCACCGACGCCGTCCCCGCCCCCGACGGCTCCTGGCCGAACGACTCCGACCGGGGACCGGTCGGCCCGGCGGACACCCTGCTCCTGTGCGGCTCCTACCAGCTCGACCGGAACCGCGCCCACCCGCTCCTCACCGAGCTGCCGCCCTACGTCCATCTCCCCGCCCGGGTCGGTGCCCACCCGCGGCTGCGCGCCGCCATCGACCTGCTGGGGGCCGAGCTCGCCGAGCCCCTGCCGGGGTCCGACGCACTCGTCCCCGCGCTCCTCGACACCCTGCTGATCCACCTCCTCCGCACCTGGTGGCTCGCCGAGCGGGCCGACCGCTCCACCGGCTGGTCCGCCGCGCTCGGCGATCCGGCCGTCACCCGCGCCCTGCGCGCCCTCCACGCCGACCCGGCGCGGAGCTGGACGGTCGAGGAGCTCGGGGCGCTGGGCGGGCTCTCCCGGGCCGCGTTCGCCCGCCGCTTCACCGCCCTGGTGGGCCGGGCCCCGCTCGCGTACCTCACCTGGTGGCGGATGATCACGGCCGGCCGGCTGCTGCGCTCCGGCGACCTGCCGCTGCGGGTGGTCGCCCAGCGGGCCGGCTACACCTCCGAGTTCGCCTTCGCCAAGGCCTTCAAGCGCCAGTACGGCACCGCCCCCGGCCGGTACCGGAAAGGCCTCACCGACCCGCCCGCGGCAGCCGGAGCGACGCCAGGGTCGTCAGGGTGAGCAGCCCCGCGCCGATCAGCAGACTCACCGGAAGCGCCAGGTCGAATCCCCTCGCCGCCAGCGAGCCGAAGACGGCGACGGCGAGCGCCCCCGCCGTCTGCCGGGCGGCGTTGAGCACCCCCGCCGCCGTCCCCGCCCGCTCCGCCGGCACCGCCTCCATCAGGGCGGCGATCAGCGGCGGCAGCGAGAACCCGACCCCCAGCGACATCGGAACCAGCAACAGCGCCTGCGCCGTCAGCGAGGTGTGCTCGTCCACGGCGAGCAGCGCCAGCAGACCCGACACCGCGACCGCCTGGCCGACCAGGGCGGGCAGCCGCGCCCCGTACCGCGCCGCCACCTTCGCGGAGAGGACGTTGACCACCGCGAGCAGCCCGGTCATCGGCAGGAACATCAGCCCCGCCATCAGTGCCGAGAGCCCGAGCCGCTGCTGGAAGAAGAGGCCGAAGACGAAGATCGTGCCGTAGAACGCCACGCTGTTCGCCGCACCCGCCGCCACCGCCACCGCGACGGTCCTGTTCCGGAACAGGTCCAGCGGCACCACCGGACCGCTCCGTCGCGCCTCGATCCGCAGGAAGGCGGCGAAGGCCGCCACGGCGACCGCGAGCGCGGCACCGCCCTCCGGGCCGCCCTCGATGGCCGCGAAGGTCAGCGCGCCGAGCGCCACGGCCGCCGTCACCTGGCCCGGCACGTCCATCGGCGCGGGCCGCCGCGCCGAGCCCGGCACCCGGGCGAGCAGGACCAGCGCGAGCAGCCCGAGCGGAAGGTTGACGAAGAAGACGCCCCGCCAGCTCCACGCCGCCGTCAACGCCCCGCCCGCCACCGGCCCCAGGGCCACCGCGACCGTGCCGCCCGCCGCCCACAGCGCCACCGCCCGCGCCCGCCGCCCGGGATCCCCGTACGCCTCACGCACCAGCGCGAGAGAGGCCGGCAGCATCACCGCCGCCGCGACCCCCTGCACCGCGCGGGCCGCGAGCAGCCACGGAAGACCGGGGGCGAGCCCGCAGCCGGCCGAGGCCAGCGTGAAGACGACGGCCCCCGCGCCGAACGCCCGGCTCGCCCCGACCCGGTCGGCGAGAGCGCCGGTGGAGAGCAGCAGCGCCGCGAAGGAGAGCGTGTACGCGTCCACCACCCACTGGAGTCCGGCCATCCCCGTGCCCCACTCGGCGCCGATCGTCGGCAGGGCCACGTTGACGACCGAGGTGTCCAGGGTGATGAGGGCGAAGCCGAGCGTCGCGGCGACCAGCGCCGGACGGGGTGACGGCGGAGCCGCGGGCGGGGAGGCGGGCGGGGGGACGGGCGGGGGGACGGCGGCGGGGTCGGTCTGCGTCGAAGCCATGAACCCACCCTGGTGACCTGCGGTCGCGTACAGTAGTGGCCCGAATGCCAGATGACCGGAGGTTCTGGCCATGTCCTCGCCCTTGCCGGCGCCCTTGCCGGCGCACCCGGGTCCCGGAGCCCTCGCGCCCCTCCCCGGCCCGATCCCCGCGCGGACCGGACCGGCGGTCCGCCGGGTCGCCGTCATCGCCGCGCCCCCGGTCTCGATGTTCAACCTCGCCATCCCCGAGATGCTCTTCGGCAAGGTGGAGATCGACGGGGCGCCCGGCTACGAGACCGTCATCTGTGCTCCCGACCCCGGTCCGGTCGCCACCACCGGCGGCCTCGACCTGATCGTCCCGAGCGGTCTCGACGCCGTCGACGGGGCGGACACCGTCGTCCTCGCCGGCAGCGGGTCCTACACGGACCCCGATCCCCGCGTCATCGGGGCGCTGCGCCGTGCCGCGGCCGGGGGCGCCCGGATCGCCTCCATCTGCACCGGCGCCTTCGCCCTCGCCGAGGCCGGGCTCCTCGACGGCCGGGCCGCCACCACCTACTGGTCCTACCGCCGGCTGCTCGCCGACCGCCACCCTGCCGTGGACCTGCGCGGCGACGTCCTCTACGTCCAGGACGGCCCGGTCCTCACCTCGTCCGGCTACGCGGCCGGCATCGACCTCTGCCTCCACGTGATCCGCACCGACCACGGCGCCGCCGTCGCCAACACCGTGGCCCGGCTCGCCCTTGTCGCCCCGGTGCGCCCCGGCGGCCAGACCCAGTTCACGGACACGCCGCTGCCGCCCGAGCGGGGGGTCTCCTTCGCCGACACGCGCGCGTGGGTGATGGAACACCTCGACGCGCCGCTCACCCTCACCGACCTCGCCCGGCACGCCGGGGTGTCCGTACGCACCCTCTCCCGCCGCTTCCGTGCGGAGACCGGCACGAGCCCGCTCCAGTGGCTGCTCCACCAGCGCGTCGAGCGGGCCAGGGAGCTCCTGGAGACGACCTCGCTCGGCATGGACGCCGTCGCGCGGGCGTGCGGCCTGGGTTCCGCCGACTCGCTGCGCCAGCACGTGCACCGCCGCACCGGTCTGACCCCGAGCGGCTACCGCGCCTCCTTCAGCCGGCTGGCCGGGAGGGCCGGCCGCACCGGTCCGGGCGACGGCTCCGCGTCCTGAGCCGTTCCTCCCGTGTGCTCCGGATCACGTCCCGAGCGTAAACGGAATGCGATCCGGGCCGGACGGCGTTCGTACCGGTACGGACCGCCCGCCCCCCCCCGGAGAAGGAACCCATGCGCGTAGAGATCTGGTCGGACATCGCCTGCCCCTGGTGCTACATCGGCAAGGCCCGTTTCGAGAAGGGCCTCGCCGCCTTCGCCCACCGCGACGGCGTCGAGGTCGTGCACCGGTCCTTCGAGCTCGACCCGCACCGGGCCAAGGGGGACACCGGGCCCGTCCTGGAGATGCTGGCCGAGAAGTACGGGCGGACGCTCGACGAGGCGAAGGCCATGGAGGCGCACGTCGCGTCCAACGCGCACGCCGAGGGCCTGGAGTACCTGACCGACGGCCGCGACCACGGCAACACCTTCGACATCCACCGGCTGCTGCACCTCGCCAAGGAGCGCGGCCGCCAGGACGCGCTCCTCGACCTCGCCTACCGGGCCAACTTCGCCGAGGAGCGGTCGGTCTTCGACGGCGAGACCCTGATCGCCCTCGCCGTGGAGGCCGGGCTCGACGAGACCGAGGCACGGGCCGTCCTCGCCGACGACACCGCCTACGCCGACGCGGTCCGCGACGACGAGCGCGAGGCCGCCGAACTCGGCGCCAACGGCGTGCCGTTCTTCGTCCTCGACCGCCGCTACGGCATCTCCGGCGGGCAGCCCGCCGAGGTCTTCACCCAGGCCCTGGAGCAGGCGTGGCAGGGCCGCGCCCTCCAGCCGGTCGGCGCCGCCGCTCCGGACGCGGAGGCGTGCGGCCCGGACGGCTGCGAGGTCCCGCCGCGCGGCTGAGCGCGCGAGGGCCGACCCCCGCACCGCTCTGACCTGCGCGGATAAGCGGCACTTGGGGATCGTCCATGATCGGCGGGCATTGACGGGCGGTCGAGGGCGGCCCAGGCTGGGGCCATGGACTCCCTCGATCAGCCGCTCGGCGGCGCCGAGTTCGCCCCCAAGCGGACCTATCTGAACACCTCCGCCTGCGGCTTGCTGCCGCGCCGTACCGTCGAGGCGGTCACCCTCCTCGCCGAGGAGACCGCCGACGGGCGCGCCGACGGCGCCGGCAGCTTCGACCTCGTCGACGAGGCCCGGGCCGCCTACGCCCGGATCGCCGGGGTCGCGCCCGGCCGGGTGGCGGTGGGCAGCGCGGTCGCCGTGCACTGCGGCATGATCGCCCAGTCGATGCCGTCCGGCGCCGAGATCCTCTTCCCCGAGGGCGACTTCTCCTCCCTCATCACGCCCTTCACGGTCCGCGGCGACCTGAAGACCCGGTTCGTGCCGCTGGAGCGGCTCGCCGAGTCCGTCCGCCCGGAGACCGCCCTCGTGGCCCTCTCCGCCGTGCAGTCCGCGGACGGGCGCACCGCCGACCTCGCCGCCGTCCGGGCCGCCGCCGCGGCCCACGGGGCCCGCACCCTGCTCGACGCCACCCAGTCCGCGGGCTGGCTGCCGCTGGCCGCGGGGGAGTGGGACTACACGGTCGCCGGCGCCTACAAGTACCTGCTCTGCCCGCGCGGCACCTCCTTCCTCACCGTCACGGAGGAGGCCCAGGACTCCCTGCTGCCGATCCACGCGGGCTGGGTGACCGGCGAGGAGCTGTGGGTCAACAGCTACGGCCCGGTGCGCGAACTCGCCCGCTCCGCCCGCCGGTTCGACGAGCCGGCCGCCTTCCTCTCCTACCACGGCGCGGCCCGCTCGCTCGCGCTCCTGGAGGAGATCGGCATCGAGCGGATCGAGGCCCACGACAAGGGGCTCGCCGCCCGCTTCCGCGCGGGGCTGCTCGCCGCCGGGCACGAGCCGGTCATGGACGACTCCACGGTCGTCGCCGTGCCGGGCCTCGGTCACCGCGCGGACGCGCTCCGCGCCGCCGACGTCCTGCTGTCGTCCCGCGCCGGCAACCTGCGGGCCTCCTTCCACCTGTACAACACGGCGGCGGACGTCGACCGCGCCCTGGACGTCCTCGCCGGCTAGGGCCTGTCTCCTCCGGGGCGGGCCGGATCGGGCCGGGTCGTGCCGGACCGGGCGGGATCGGGGGAGCGGCCCGTCGCTCGCCCGGAACCCTCGCCCGAGACGCTCGCCCGCCGCAGGGCCCGCGCCGGCCCGGCCTGCGGCTCAGGGGTTCAGCAGTTCAGCGGCGGGCACTCGCCCGCGTCGCCCGCCTCCGCGCGCAGGTTCTCCGCCAGGACGCCGAGGAGGCGGGCGAGTTCCGCCCGCTCCGCCGGGGAGAGGCCGGCCAGCGAGCTCTCCTCCAGGTCGGACCAGGCGCCCTCGACCCCGGCCCGCAGCGCCTGCCCCGACTCCGTCGCCTCGACGACGACGGCCCGCCGGTCCGCGGGGTCGGGGGAGCGGCGCACGTATCCGCACTGCTCCAGGCGCTGGAGCATCTTCGTCACGGTCGACGGGTCCAGGCCGAGCGACTGGATCAGCTCCGACTGGCGGACCGCCCCGCAGTCCCAGAGCCGCATCATCATGAGCTCCTGGCCGGGGTAGAGGCCGAGCTCGCGCAGGCGCCGCCCCATCGCGATCCGGTGCGTCCGGGAGACGCGGGCCAGGGTCATGCCGACCGGGCCGCCGCGTGCGGCGGACGGCAGCTGCTCGGTACAGACGGGCTCGACTGTGGTCATCGGGGCTCCTCGGGGCGGTTCCTCGCCCCCAGGTTACCGCGACCCGGATTATTGCTTGGCTGGCCAAGGAATGGGTTACAGTGGCGGCACGCCACATACTTGGCCGACCACATATTTGTCCGGGAGACCGCCATGACCACTGCCTTCGACCCCGTCGACCTCGCCGGCGCCCGCCTCGCCAACCGCATCGCCATGGCCCCCATGACCCGCAGCCGCGCCGAGGGCGGTGGCCGCCTCCCCACCCCCCTGGTCGCGGAGTACTACGCCCAGCGCGCCTCCGCCGGCCTGATCATCACCGAGGGCGTCCAGCCCACCGCCGTCGGCCAGGGCTACCCCAACACCCCGGGCCTGCACTCCGCCGAGCAGATCGCCGCCTGGCGCGAGGTCACCGACGCCGTCCACGCGCGCGGCGGCCGGATCTTCGCCCAGCTCATGCACGCCGGCCGGATCAGCCACCCCCAGGTCCTCGGCGAGGGCCTGCACCCCGTCGGCCCCTCCCCGGTCGCCCCGGCGGGACAGCTCTTCGCCGGCACCGGACTGATCGACTTCGTCGCCCCGCGCGAGCTCACCGCCGAGGAGATCCAGGAGACCGTCGAGGGCTTCGCCCAGGCCGCCCGCAACGCCGTCGAGGCCGGCTTCGACGGCGTCGAGGTCCACGGCGCCAACGGCTACCTGATCCAGCAGTTCCTCGCCACCGGCTCCAACCACCGGACCGACGCGTGGGGCGGCCCGGTCGAGAACCGCATCCGCTTCGCCTTCGAGGTCGTCAAGGCCGTCTCCGAGGCCATCGGCCCCGACCGCACCGGCCTGCGGATCTCCCCCGCCAACACCTACAACGACATCGCCGAGACCGACACCGACGAGATCTACCCGGCGCTCGTCGACGCGGTGGAGCCGCTCGGCATCGCCTACCTCCACATCAGCGAGCCCGCGCCCGAGGTCCGCGAGCTCACGCTCGCCCTGCGCAAGCGCTACTCCGGCACCCTCATCCTCAACCCGGCCACCGAGGGCCCCACCGGCCCCGACGCCCTGGCCCTGATCGAGGACGGCACCGCCGACCTCGTCGCCTACGGCGCCCTCTTCCTCGCCAACCCCGACCTGCCCGCGCGCTTGAGCGCCGGCGGTCCCTTCAACACCCCCGAGCCCGCCACCTTCTTCGGCGGCGACCACCGCGGCTACACGGACTACCCCGCGCTGTAACCGGCGCGCGCAGGCACGCGAAAGGGCGGGGTCCGGCACCGGACCCCGCCCTTCGGCACGTACGTACGGACGCCGGCTACACCGCCCAGGCGGCGGTGACCGCCCGGCGCGCACCCTCCAGGTCCACGGTCCGGCCCGCCTCGCCGAGCACGGCGCCCAGCGCGGCCAGCGAGGACTGCACGGCGTTCGGCGTCGCGTCCGCCCCGTAGTGGTTGACCCGGATCATCTCCCCGGACAGCGCCCCGCCGCCCGCGATCAGCGGCAGCGACGGGTCCGCCGCCAGCGCCTTCGCCACCAGGGCGGCGGCGTCCAGGCCGGCCGGCGCGCGCAGCGTCGTCGCCACCGGGGCCGCGTCCGCCGCCTCGTACACGTACGGCTCCAGACCCCCGCCCAGCGCCACCGCGCCCGCCCGGGTCGCCGCCGCGGCCGAGGCGTGCCGGGCCATCAGCCGGTCCAGGCCCTCCGCCTCGATCCGCTCCACGCACGCCTCCAGGGCCAGCATCTCCAGCTGCGCCGGGGCGTGCAGCAGCGCCTTGCGGCCGCCGTCGATCCAGCGCTCCTTCCAGTCCAGGAGGGAGAGGTACGAACGGCGCGGCGCGGCCGGGTTGGCGGCGAACCGCTCCCAGGCCCGCGCGCTCACCGACACCGCGGAGACGCCCGCGGGGCCGCCCATCGCCTTCTGCGCGCCGATGATGCACATGTCCACGCCCCAGGCGTCCGGCAGCACCGGCTCGGCGCCGATCGACGCCACCGCGTCCAGGTAGAACAGCGCGCCGTGCGCCCGCACGACCTCGCCGATCTCCGCGACCGGGTTGGTGTTGCCGGTGGCGGCCTCCGCGTGCACCAGCGAGACGAAGTCGATCTCCGGGTGCTCGGCCAGCGCCCGCTCCACCTGCTCGGCGGTGACAGCCGTGTGGAAGGGCACCGCGAGGTCGACCACGGTCGCCCCGCAGTCGCGCAGCCAGTTGCCGAAGGTCTGCCCGTACGGACCGGTGACCACGTTCAGCGCGGTCGAGCCGGCCCGCGCCCCGCTGCGGATGCACCCCTCCAGCGGCAGCAGCGCCTCGCCCTGGGTGATCACCACGTCCTGCTCGGTGGAGAGCAGCGCGGCGACCCGCCGCTCGATGGACGCGAAGTGCGCGGCGGTCATCGGGGCCAGGTCGAGCAGCGGGTGTGTCACGGTCACGGTGGTGCCTTCTCAGGTCGGTGGTGCGGGCCCGGCCAGCGTACGCCCACCGCTCCCGCCCGCCCTCGTACAGTGCTGGCATGAGCGATCACGAGGTCTTGCACGTGAAGGGGCGGGTGCTCGTCGGCCCGGAGGACGTCCGGGACGAACTCTGGTGCGTGGACGGGAGGATCACCTTCGAGCGGCCCGCGGGCGAGGCCCTGGCCGTCGAGGGGTGGGCGCTGCCCGGTCTGGTCGACGCCCACTGCCACGTCGGCCTGGACCGGCACGGGCCCGTCGACGGCGCCACCGCCGAGAAGCAGGCCCTCACCGACCGGGACGCCGGCACCCTCCTGATCCGCGACGCGGGCTCGCCCTCCGACACCCGCTGGATCGACGGCCGCGAGGACCTGCCGAAGATCGTCCGGGCCGGCCGGCACATCGCCCGCACCCGCCGCTACATCCGCAACTACGCCCATGAGATCGAGCCCGCCGACCTCGTGGAGTACGTCGGACGGGAGGCCCGGCGCGGCGACGGCTGGGTCAAGCTGGTCGGCGACTGGATCGACCGAGAGGTCGGCGACCTCACGCCGTCCTGGCCGCGCCCCGAGGTGGAGGCGGCGATCGCGGAGGCGCACCGGCTCGGCGCCCGGGTCACCGCCCACTGCTTCGCCGAGGACTCGCTCCGCGACCTGGTCGAGGCGGGGATCGACTGCGTCGAGCACGCGACGGGCCTGACGGAGGAGACCATCCCGCTCTTCGCGGAGCGCGGGGTGGCGATCGTCCCCACGCTGGTCAACATCGCGACCTTCCCGCACCTCGCGGACGGCGGCGAGGCCAAGTTCCCGCGCTGGTCGGCCCATATGCGCCGGCTCCACGCGCGCCGGTACGACACCGTCCGCGCCGCGTACGACGCGGGCGTGCCGGTCTTCGTCGGCACCGACGCGGGCGGCACGCTCGCCCACGGCCTGGTCGCCGAGGAGGTCGAGGAGCTGACGAAGGCCGGCATCCCGGCCCTCGACGCCCTCTCGGCCACCACCTGGCGGGCGAGGGCCTGGCTCGGCCGGCCCGCCCTGGAGGAGGGCGCCCCCGCCGACCTCGTCGTCTACGACCAGGACCCGCGCGCGGACGTCCGCGTTCTCGCCGCCCCGCGCCGGGTCGTGGTCAACGGCCGGATCGTCGCCTGAGGACCCCACCGGAGGAGAACCGGAGAACCGGAGGGCCCGGCGGCCCGGCCCGGCGGCCCGTACCGGCGGGCCCGGACGGCGGCCCGTACCGGCGGCGGTCAGGCGGACCGGCGGCCGGTCAGGCGGGCCGGCGGAGGAAGGCCAGCCGCGCCTTCTTCTCCGGGATGAAGACCTCCGGCAGGTCGACCTCGGGGAGGACGACCACCGGGCCGAGCTCGAAGCCGGCCCGCTCCATGCGGCGGACGGCCTTCTCGTTGTCCGCGTCCGGCTCGACCACGATCCGCCGGTGGTCGCGGAGGCAGAAGCCGAGCAGCGCCGAGATCAGGCCGGCCGTGAAGCCGGGGGACGGGGCGGCGCTCGGGGCGATGAAGAAGTGGCAGCCGATGTCGCCCTCCTCCACCTCGTAGCACTCGCTCACCCGGTCCGCCTCGGGGTCGTACGTCTGGAGGATCGCGACCGGCTCCCCGTCGAGCTCCACCATGAAGCCGTGGTGGGTGGTGAGCGAGTCCAGGTGCGCGTAGACGTCCCTGACCTGCTCGACGGTGGTGCCGTTCATGCCCCAGAAGCGGGCCCGCTCCTCGTTGACCCACGCGTGCAGGAGCGGCGCGTCCGCGTCCGGGGCGATGGGTCTGACGGTGACGGTGCCGAGGCCCTCGACGGCCTGGACGTGGAGGGGGGCGGTCATTCCTGCTCCTTGGTGAGGCGGTTCCAGTCGGTGGTGACGGGGGCGAGCTCGCCCCGCAGCCACAGGGGGAGTTGGTCTTCGTGGTGCGGGTCCCCGGCCACCCCGGACGCGCCGAACGGCACGATCCAGCCGCTGCGCTCGCGGTCGGCGAGGTCCCACACGTACCGGGCGGCGGAGGCCCGGGCGCTGCGGTCGGTGTAGCCCGGGGCGCTGGAGGTGGAGAGCACGCAGTCGTGGTCGCCGCCGAGCCCGGGGTGGCGGTCGTCGTCGGGATCGGGCAGCGCCTGCCAGGGCGCGAGCCGGTGGGTGGCGCCCCAGACGGCCGGCGGCTCGCCGGCGGAGATCTCCTCCAGCGCCTCCCCGACGATCCGGGCCACGTCGCCGGCCGGCACGGGACCGGACACCAGCAGCGTCTCCAGGGCGAGTCCGACCCGGGGCCCGAGGTACAGCCAGGGCCGGAACACCTCGGGGTACGGCGCCGGCTCCCGCAGCCCGGCGAAGACCTCGTGGGCCGCCAGCCGGCGGACCACCGCGCCCCGCACGGCCGCGTAGAGCCCGGCGTCGGCGCTGTCCGCCTCCATCCGCCGGTCCCAGCCGAGCAGTCGCTCCCGCAGCTCGCCGGCGGCGGGGGAGAGGCCGTCGGACGCGCCCTCCACGGCGGCGAGCAGCCGGGCCGCCGCGCGGTTGTCGGTGTCGCGGTGGACGGCGGGGGTGGCCTCGGCGGTCCAGGCGCCGGAGGCGCCCAGCAGCTCGGCGATCCGGTCGGCCCGGTGCGGCGGCGCGAACTCGACGCCGAGCGGCGCGGCGAGCCCCCGCGCGTTGGCCATCACCGCGTACCCGCCCGTCACCTCGGCGCGGGGCAGCGGCGCCGGCTCCTCGGCCCAGGCGTGCCCCGGCTCCCAGGCCGGCACGGGACGCAGGGAGTTGGCCCGGTCGCGGACCGGGACGTGTCCGGCGACCCGGTGCAGCAGCCCGCCCCCGGTGTCGGCGGCGAGCACCACGTTGACCGGCTCCACCCAGGCGTCGAGGGCCGCGTCGACCTCGGCGACGGTACGGGCGGCGAGCAGGCGCGGCAGGACCTCGAAGCCCAGCCGGCCGGTGACCCGGGGCACGTACCGCAGGCTCAGCCCCTCGCCCTCGGCGCCGGGCCGCTCGGGCACCTCGCCCGTGATCACCGGGCCGCGGTCGGTCTCGACCAGCTCGATCAGGACCGGCTCGCCGCCGGCGACCTCGACCGTCTCGGTGTGCGCGGCGGCCCGGCGCCAGCCGTCGGGGCCGTACGCCTCGACGCCGCCGTCGGCGGTGCGCCGCAGCCGCTCCCGGTAGAGGTCCTGGTAGTCGGCCATCGCGTTGGTGATCGCCCAGGCGACCGGCCCGGTGTGCCCGAAGTGGGCGAGCCCGGGGACGCCGGGCACGGCGAGCCCGACCACGTCGTACTCCGGGCAGGCGAGCCGGATCTGCTGGTAGACGCCCGGCGCCTCGACGAACCGGTGCGGGTCGCCGGCCACCAGGGCCGCCCCGCTCGCGGTCCGCTCGCCGGCCACCAGCCAGCCGTTGGACCCCGCCGTGGCCGGCCCGTCGGCGGCGAACAGCTCGGTCCACTCCTCGCCGAGCCCGGTCGCCACCTGCTCGCGCCACAGCTTGGTCGGGAAGCCGGCGAAGAGGATGTGCGTGGAGAGCCAGACGGCCAGCGGCGTCCACGCCTCCCAGCGTCCGGCGGCCGACCCGGTCGCGGCGAACTCGGGTGCGCGGCGGGCCCCTTCGGCCAGCCCCGCGTTCACCCCGTCCGCGTACGCCCTCACCCAGTCCGCGGTCCGCGGGTCGGTCTCCTCCAGTCGCTCCAGGCAGCGGCGCGCGGTGTCCGCGAGCCGGGCCCGCCGGACGAAGGCGTCCCAGCCCGCCTCGGCCGCGCCGAGGAGGGCGGCCGAGGTGCCCCGGGCCCGGTGGCGCTCGACCTCCAGCTGCCAGGCGCGGTCGCGCGCGGTGACCCGGCCCTGCGCGAAGGCCAGCTCCTCCGGGTCCCCGGCACGCAGATGGGGGACGCCGTACGCGTCCCGGTAGACCTCGATGCTCACCCGATCCGATTCCGTCCTGTGCTTCCCGATGCCGTTAGGTTAGGCTGACCTAAATTGATCGCCGACCCAAAGTAACCCATGGGTCCGGGGGAGGAGCACGCGGTGGGGCACGGGTGGCAGGGCGCCGTCCTGAAGCTGATGGGCGCCAAGGACTTCACGTTCACCGTCACGGGGGCCGAGCAGGTCACCGAGGACTACCGGAGGGTCCACTTCACGGACGGCGGGCTGCTCGCCGCCGCCGGGGTCCACCCGACGATGTGGGTCCGGATCTGGTTCGAGAACGCGGGCAAGCCGCACCAGCGCGGCTACACCCTGGTCGACCCCGACCCCGAGGCCGGCACCTTCAGTCTGGAGTTCGCCCTCCACGACGGCCCCGCCAGCCACTGGGCGCGCGGCTGCGCCCCGGGCGACACCGTCGAGGCCACCCTCCAGGGCACCGGCTTCGAGACCCCCGAGCCGCGGCCCGAGCGGCTGCTCGTCGTCGGCGACCCGGCCTCCCTGCCGGCCGTCAACTCGCTGCTCGACGCGCACCCGGACCTCCCGGCCACCATCTGGTTCGAGACCCAGCACGCCTCCGACGAGGAGCTGCCCTTCCGCACCGACCCGGACCGCCACGAGCTGCGCCGGGTGCCCCGTCAGCGGTCCGGCGCCGCCCTCGTCGAGCGGGTGAGGGCCGAGCTGCCCGAGCTCGCCGGTCCCGGGGCGTACGTGTGGATCGCCTGCGACACGGCGACCACCCGCGCGCTGGCCGGGTACGCCCGCAAGGAGCTCGCGCTGCCGAAGGACCGGGTCCACGCGCTCGGCTACTGGCGGGAAAGCTGAAGCACGCCTGTCCGGGCAGGCTGTTGACGATCCGTGACCCCACCGGGGCGCGGATCGTTTCTTTTGTCCGCGCGGGGCCTTCCGCGCCCCGGACACACCTCCCCGTACGAAACACGCGGGACGAGCGGGAACGGTTGTGTCCTAAAGAATCGAAAAAGAACACGGAAACCCCCCTTTGGAGTGAACTCACGTCAGGCGACTGTCGGTTCACTCTCCGTGCGTAAAGATTCCGGTGTCTCAAGTCGCCGCCGCCGCGCAGATCCACCGTCCCCGTGGTGAGCGGCCGGCGACGCCATGTCTTCTGTGGGGGTTCCACCATCTTGAACAGCAACACCTTCCGCGCGCCCGTCCGCCGGACCGCCGCCGCCGCGACCGTCGTCGCCCTGGCCGTCGGCCCCGTCCTCCTCGCGGCCCCGGCCGCTCAGGCGACGGACGGCGAGCACCGCGAGGGCAAGGCCGGCGCCGTCGTGCTCCGCACCGGACTCGACGTCTCCCTCCTCGGTGAGACCGTGAAGGTCCCGGTCCGCGCCACGCTCAACGAGGTCCAGGCGCCCGAGAGCGAGAACAAGACCGCGCTCAGCGTGAAGGTGCAGGGCGCGGAGGAGGGCAAGCCGATCGACATCCTCTCCGCCGACGTCGCCACCTCGACCGCCACCGTCGACGAGCGCAAGGCGGAGGGGTACGTCAACCTCGTCAAGGCCCGCGTCCACGTCCCCGGCCTTCCCGCGCTCGCCCTCGTCGAGGTCGAGAAGGTCACCTCCAAGGCGGTCTGCGAGGCCGGGAAGAAGCCGGTCGCCGAGTCCAACGTCCTCGGCCACGTCCAGGCCCTCGGCAAGAAGGTCACGCTCACCGCGGGCGGCCGCACCCAGCTCGACGTGCCCGCCGTCGGCCGGATCACCCTGGACCTCTCCCGCACCAGCACCACCACCCGCACCGCGGCCGCCACCGCGCTGGAGCTCGACGTCGAGGTCAACCCGCTCAACCTCGGCGTCGCCAAGGTCAAGGGCACCGTCACCCTCGCCGAGGCCACCTGCGAGACGCCCGACGGCCCGGCCCCGACCGAGAAGCCCACCGAGAAGCCCACGGAGCGGCCGACCGAGGAGCCCACCCAGGAGCCGACCGAGCAGCCGACCGAGCGGCCCACCGAGAAGCCGTCCGAGCGGCCCTCGCCGCGGCCCACCGAGCCCGCCGACGACGGCGGCATCACCACGAACAACGGCGGCTCGACCCCGACCCAGAACCTCGCCGAGACCGGCGGCAGCTCCGCCACCCCGTACATCGCGGGCGGCGCCCTCGCGCTCCTGCTCGCCGGCGGTGTCGCCGTGGCCCTGACCCGGTCCCGCGCCCGCGCCCGCGGCTGACGGCCCGAGGGGGAGACAGGGGGAACCCGGCAGGGCGGGCGGTGTGACCACACACCGCCCGCCCTGCCCGTCCGTCCGCCTTCCAGAGGCGAGCGAAGGCGATACGCGAAAGCTTCAGCCACCCGCGATACGCGCAGGGCTCAGCCGCCCGCGATACGCGAAAGCCTCAGCCGCCCAGCAGCAGCGCCTGGTCCAGCGCCTGGAGGAAACGATTCGTCGTCGCCCGGTCCCGGACCGCGAGCCGCAGCCAGTGCCGGTCGAGACCCGGGAACGTGTCCCCGCGCCGCGCCGCGAACCCCAGCAGCCGCAGCCGCTCCCGTATCGCGTCGGCGCCCTCGATCCGGATCAGCACGAACGGCCCCTCGGCCGTCGGCACCGTCCGCACCTCGTCGAACTCCGCGAGCCCGGCCAGCAGATGGGCCCGCTCCGTCCCGATCCGGTGCGCCGCGTGCTCCGCCTCCGCCAGCGCCGCCCGCGACACGCACGCCTCCGCCGCCACCAGCGCCGGCGTCGACACCGGCCACAGCGGCTGCGCCCGCTCCAGGAGCGCGACCGTCTCCGGCTCCGCGAGCACGTACCCGATCCGCAGCCCCGCGAGGCCCCAGGTCTTCGTCAGGCTCCGCAGCACCACCAGACCCGGCACGTCCGTCCGCCCGGCCAGCGCCTCCCGCTCGCCCGGCACCGCGTCCATGAACGCCTCGTCCACGACCAGATACCGCCCCGGCCGCGCCAGCGACGCGATCGTCTCCGCCGGATGCAGCACCGAGGTCGGGTTGGTGGGATTGCCGATCACCACCAGGTCCGCGTCCTCCGGCACCGCCGCCGGATCCAGCCGGAAGCCGTCCTCCTCGCGCAGCAGCACCCGGGTCACCTCGTGCCCGGCGTCCCGCAGCGCCGCCTCCGGCTCGGTGAACTGCGGATGCACCACCACCGGCCGCTTCACCGGCAGGGCCCGCGCGAGCAGCACGAACGCCTCGGCCGCGCCCGCGGTCAGCAGCACCCGCCCGGTGGGCAGCGCGTGCCGCTCGGCGACCGCCGCGCGTGCCGAACGTCCGTCCGGGTACTGCGCCAGAGTCGTCAGGGAATGGGCGATCCGTTCCCGCAGCCAGTCCGGCGGGGTCGCCGTCCGGACGTTGACCGCGAGGTCGATGAGTTTCTCGTCCCGGACCTCGGCGTCACCGTGATGACGCAGGTCGTGGATGTGCCTGCCCATGTGGGGGCTGTCCGTGTGGGTGTCCATGTCCGCCGTCGTGTGGGGGGTGGGGATGTGGGGTGAGTCAGGCTTCCCAGCCATGTACCCGCACGTCAAGGGCGACAACCGTGCGACGGACGTCACTTCGCTCGGATCAAAGGGGACGAAACCGGCGATCGCGCACGTCACGCGCCGCGACTTCCGCTTCGGCACCAGCAGCACCGCCCCCGGCCCCGCCGCCCGCAGCGCCGCCGCCTCCGCCACCGACGCCGTCCCCGTCGCCGCCAGCGGCACCTCCGACGGATGCGGTACGGCGACCCCGGCCAGCTCCTCCGCGGGGAACCCCGTCACCGGCACCCCGAGCCGCGCGGCCGCCGCCACGATCCCCGGCTCCGCCACCCGCGCGTCCAGCGTCGCGAGCCCCCGCACCCGTACCCGTACGCGCGCGTGCCCCGGCCCTTCCACCTCCGCGAGCGCGGCCCGCACCAGCGTCAGCACCTCGTCGCGCGACGCGCCCGACCGGGCCCCGACACCGATGTGCACACCGGGCCCCCCATCCGATAGCAAAGGGCCATGGCAGTGGTCGTCGCGCTCGGCGCGTTCCTGATGACGCTCTTCGGCGGCTGGGTCGCCCAGCGCGTCACCGACCGCCGGCACCTCGTCCTCGGACTGGCCGGCGGCCTCATGCTCGGCGTCGTCGGACTCGACCTCCTGCCCGAGGCCCTGGAGGCCGCCGGGACCGAGGTCTTCGGCGTCCCCGAGGCCCTGCTGCTCTTCGTCGGCGGCTTC
Organism: Streptomyces sp. NPDC004435; assembly: GCF_042873895.1. Lineage (NCBI taxonomy): Bacteria > Bacillati > Actinomycetota > Actinomycetes > Kitasatosporales > Streptomycetaceae > Streptomyces > Streptomyces sp. NPDC004435. The sequence continues at coordinate 150,320 of NZ_JBIAMB010000019.1, forward strand.
CTCTTCGCCCACGTCGTGGAGCGGCTCCTCGCCACCCGCCGCGCCGCGCACGGCGCCGAGCCGGGCGAGCGGACCCCGCAGGTCGGGCTCGTGGCCGCGGGCGCCATGGTCCTGCACAGCCTCATGGACGGCATCGCGCTCGGCGCCGCCTTCCAGGTCGGCGGCGCCATGGGCGCCACCGTCGCGCTCGCCGTCATCACCCACGACTTCGCCGACGGCTTCAACACGTACACGCTCACCAGCCTGTACGGGAACGAGCGCCGCAAGGCCCTCGCGATGCTCTTCGCCGACGCGCTCGCACCGATCGCCGGCGCGGCGCTCGCCACGTTCCTCACTCTTCCGGAGGAACTTCTCGGCGCCTATCTCGGCTTCTTCGGCGGCGCCCTGCTCTACCTCGCCGCCGCCGAGATCCTGCCCGAGGCCCACCACGAACACCCCGCCCTCTCCACCCTGCTCTGCACGGTCGCGGGCGTCGGCTTCATCTGGCTCGTGGTGGGACTCTCCGGCCACTGAACTCACCCGCAGTGCGCCACGAACCGCGCGGCGACCTCCGGCGACCCCGCCCAGTGCGTGTGCACGTAACTCGCGTGCACCCCGCCCCGCACGAAGCCCTCCACCCGGCGCTCCGGCTGCCGCAGCCCCCAGGCCGGGACCGCCCCGGCACCCGGCTCGATCACCGTCCGGTGGAACTCGTGCCCGCGCAGCCGCGCCCCCGCCGGCGCCAGCACGCTGTCGCTCACGGCGACCGCGTCCCGGTACCCGAGGGTCAGCCGCTCCGACATCCGCGCGTCCGCCTCCAGCACCCCGCACATCGGCGTGCCGTCCAGCGACCGCGCCAGATACAGCAGCCCGGCGCACTCGGCCGCGACCGGCGCCCCGCTCGCCGCCAGCTCCGCCACGGCCTTCCGCAGCGGCTCGTTGGCCGCCAGCTCGGCCGCGTACATCTCCGGGAACCCGCCGCCTATCACCAGCCCGCGCGTCCCCTCGGGAAGCGCCTCGTCCCGCAGCGGGTCGAAGGGGACGACCTCGGCCCCGGCGGCCCGCAGCAGCTCGGTGTGCTCGGCGTACGAGAAGGTGAAGGCCGCCCCGCCGGCCACGGCCACGACCGGCCGCCGCCCCGCCGGGACAGGCGCCCCGACGACCGGGCTCCACGCCTCCGTGTCCAGGGCCGGCGCCGACCGCGCCAGCGCGAGGAGCGCGTCCAGGTCGCACCCGGCCCGCACCTGCTCCGCCTGCGCCGCCACCGCCTCCACGGCCTGCGCCTGCCGCTCGGCGACCGGGATCAGACCGAGGTGCCGCGACGGCGTCGCCACCGCGGGCGCCCGCCGCAGCACGCCCAGGACCGGCACCCCCGACTCCCCGAGCGCCTCCCGCAGCAGGTGCTCGTGCCGGTCGGTCGCGACCTTGTTGAGGATCACGCCCCCGATCCGCACCTCCGGGTCCCAGGACGCGAAGCCGTGCACGAGCGCCGCCACCGACCGCGACTGCGAGGACGCGTCCACGACCAGCACCACCGGCGCCTTCAGCAGCTTCGCCACCTGCGCGGTGGACGCCAGCTCCCCCTGGTCGGCGGCCCCGTCGTACAGCCCCATGACGCCCTCGACCACGGCCAGGTCGCAGCCGCGCGCGCCGTGCGCGAAGAGCGGCGCGACCAGCCCCGTCCCGCACATGTACGCGTCGAGGTTGCGGCCCGGGCGGCCGGTGGCGAGCGCGTGGTAGCCCGGGTCGATGTAGTCGGGCCCCACCTTGTGCGGGGAGACGGACAGGCCGCGGGAGGCGAACGCGGCCATCAGGCCGGTCGCCACCGTGGTCTTGCCCGCCCCCGACGACGGGGCCGCGATGACGAGACGTGCTACCACTCGATGCCCCGCTGGCCCTTCTGACCGGCGTCCATCGGGTGCTTGACCTTGGACATGTCGGTGACGAGGTCGGCGAAGTCCACCAGCTCCTGCGGCGCGTTGCGCCCGGTGATCACCACGTGCTGGTGGCCCGGACGGTCCCGCAGCACCTCGACGACCTCCTGCACGTCGATCCAGCCCCAGTGGAGCAGGTACGCGAACTCGTCGAGGACGTAGAACTTGTACCGCTCCTCGGCCAGGTCCCGCTTGACCTGCTCCCAGCCCTCGCGCGCCTTGTCCTCGTGCGACTGCTCGCCCTCGGCGACCTCGCGCTGGATCCAGGACCAGCCCTCGCCCATCTTGTTCCAGGTGACCGTGCCGCCCTTGCCGGTCTCGCCGAGCGCCTTGAGGGCGTTCTCCTCGCCGACCTTCCACTTGGCGGACTTCACGAACTGGAACACCCCGATCGGCCACCCCTGGTTCCAGGCGCGCAGCGCCATCCCGAAGGCGGCCGTCGACTTCCCCTTGCCGACGCCCGTGTGCACCATCACCAGCGCCCGGTTGCGGCGCTGACGGGTCGTGAGACCGTCGTCGGGCACGACGGTCGGCTGTCCCTGCGGCATTAAGCGGCCCTCCTGACAGAGCGGTTGACTTGTGCTTCCCGGACGAGCCCGGCGATCGCGTCGGCGCGCAGCTCGTCCAGGGTGACGGCGGTGCCGCCCAGATCGCGGGCGAGGTTCCCGGCGAGACCGAGCCGCACCGGGCCCGCCTCGCAGTCCACGACCACGCTCGCCGTGCCCTCGCCGGCGTGCAGCCGCGCGGCCCGCGCGGCCAGACCCACCGGGTCCGGCCCGCCCCCGGTCGCCCGTCCGTCGGTCACGACCACGAGCAGCGCCCGGCGCGAGGGGTCCCGCAGCTGCTCCACCCGCAGCACGTCGTGCGCCTTCAGCAGCCCGGCGGCGAGCGGCGTACGCCCCCCGGTCGGCAGCTCCTCCAGACGGGCGGCGGCCGCGTCCACGGAGGACGTCGGCGGCAGCGCCAGCTCGGCCCCGCGCCCCCGGAAGGTCACCAGGCCCACCTTGTCCCGCCGCTGGTACGCGTCGAGCAGCAGCGACAGCACGGCGCCCTTCACCGCGCCCATCCGCTTCCGGGCCGCCATCGACCCGGAGGCGTCCACCACGAACAGCACGAGGTTCCCCTCGCGCCCCTCCCGGACCGCCTGCCGCAGGTCGTCCCGCCGCACCACGAGCCCCGCCCCGGACCGGCCGCGCGCCCGCTGGTGCGGCGCGGCGGCCCGTACGGTCGCGGACAGGTGGAGCTTGGTCAGCGCGCCCCGGGGCCGGGTCGCGCCGGTGGTCCTGCCGTGCTCGGTACGGGCCCGGGAGCGCCGCCCGGCGGCCCCCTCGCCGAGCCCGGGCACGCTGAGCATCTTCGTACGGAACGGCTCGGCGGCCTTCACCGCGGCCCGTTCCCCGGCCCCGCTCCCGGGAGCGGGCGCCTGCTCCGGCGCCCCCTCCGGTACGCCGTCGGTCTCGGGCGCGGGCCCTTCGCCGCCCTGCGGGGGCACCCCGCCGCCATCGGGACCGCCGTCCCCCGGTCCGTCCGGACCCGGGTCCGGATCGTCGTCCGGCTCCTCGCCCTTGAACCGCTCCAGGGTCTCGTCGAGCTTGTCCTCGTCCATCCCCGGCGCGTCGAAGGGATTCCGGCGCCGACGGTGGGGCAGGGCGAGCAGCGCGGCCTGCCGCACGTCCTCGCTCGTGACCTCCTCCCGGCCCGCCCACGCGGCGAGCGCGGTCGCGGTCCGGGCCATCACGATGTCGGCGCGCATGCCGTCGACCTCGAACGCGGCGCAGGTGGCGGCGATCTGGAGCAGTACGGCGTCCCCGAGCGTCACCCGCGGCAGCGCCTCCCGCGCGGCGACGATACGGCTCCGCAGCGCGGCCTCCTCGCCGGCCCAGCGCGCGGCGAAGCCGGCCGGGTCGTCCTCGAACGCCAGCCTGCGCCGCACCACTTCGACCCGCTCCTCGGGCACCCGGGAGGCGGCGACCTCCACGGTGAGCCCGAACCGGTCGAGCAGCTGCGGCCGCAGCTCGCCCTCCTCGGGGTTCATCGTCCCGACGAGCAGGAAACGGGCGGCGTGCCGCACGGAGACGCCCTCGCGCTCGACGTGGGAGGCGCCCATGGCGGCGGCGTCGAGGAGGTGGTCGATGAGGTGGTCGCTCAGCAGATTGACCTCGTCGACGTAGAGGATCCCCCGGTGGGCGGCGGCCAGCAGACCCGGCTCGAACGCCTTCACCCCGTCGGCGAGCGCCTTCTCGATGTCGAGCGATCCGACGAGCCGGTCCTCGGAGGCGCCCACGGGCAGCTCCACCATCCGCGCGGGACGCGCGTCGGAGGCGCCGTCCCCGTGCGGCCCGTCCGGGCAGCCGGGGTCGGGCGAGGCGGGATCGCAGCTGAACCGGCACCCGGCGACGACGGCCACCTCGGGCAGCAGCTCGGCCAGCGCGCGCACGGCGGTGGACTTGGCGGTGCCCTTCTCGCCCCGCACGAGCACACCGCCCACGGCCGGCGAGACCGCGTTGAGCAGCAGCGCGAGCCGCAGGTCGTCCATGCCGACGACGGCGGTGAAGGGATAGCGGGTGCTCATCGGGTGGTCGCTCCTTCGGTACGTACGGATGCCTGGACCGGGACGGTGCTCACGGCGCCCCCGGCGGCACGAACGGCAGCCCCTCGGGCGCGCCCTCCTCGATGAGCCGCAGCAGCGCGTCCGTGTCGGCGTGCTCCTCGATCAGGTCGCCGAGCCGGTCCAGCTGCTCCTCGCGCAGCGCGCCGAAGGAGGTGTCCGGGGCGGGGACGAAGGCACGGCCGGCGGCCGCCGCGACCTCCCGGAGGAAGGCACGGCGGAAGCCGTCGCTCTCCAGGGAGCCGTGCCAGTGGGTGCCCCAGACGGCGCCGACGCGGCAGCCGTCCAGGAACGGGTCGCCGCCGAGCACCTCCGCGACGCCGTGGTGGATCTCGTACCCCTCGACCGGTTCGCCGAGCGCCTCGCCGACCGGCCGGGCGAGGGTCTTCTCGCGCGCGAACCGGACCCGTACGGGCAGCAGCCCGAGCCCGTCGACGGCGCCCGCCTTCGACTCGACCTCGTCCTCGATGTGCTCGCCGAGCGCCTGGAAACCGCCGCAGATCCCAAGGACGGGCCGCCCCTCGGCGGCCCTCCGGGCGATCGCGTCGGCGAGACCCCGCTCGCGCAGCCAGGCCAGCGCCTTGACCGTGCCGCGGGTGCCCGGCACGACGACGAGGTCCGCGTCGGCCAGCTCCTCCGGCCGGTCCACGAAGCGCACGATCACGCCCGGCTCGGCGGCCAGCGCGTCCACGTCGGTGAAGTTCGACATCAGCGGCACGGCGCAGACCGCGACCCGCAGCACGTCCGCCCCGAGCGGCGGCGCGACGACCGACTCGCGGACGGTGCCCCGCAGCGAGACCCTCAGGCCGTCCTCCTCGTCGATCCCGAGCCCGTGCGCGTACGGCAGCACACCGAAGGTCCGGCGGCCGGTGAGGCCGTGCAGCATGTCGAGGCCGGGTTCGAGCAGCGTCACGTCGCCCCGGAACTTGTTCACCAGGTATCCGGCGATCAGCTCCTGGTCCTCGGGGGCGAGCAGTGCCGTCGTGCCGAAGAACTGGGCGAAGACCCCGCCCCGGTCGATGTCGCCGACCACGACCACCGGGAGCCGGGCGGCCCGCGCGATGCCCATGTTGACGATGTCGGTACGGCGCAGGTTGATCTCGGCCGGACTGCCCGCGCCCTCGCAGATCACCGCGTCGTGGGTGGCCCGCAGCTCCTCCAGGCAGGCGAGGACCGGCTCGAAGAGGGTCTGCTGCCGGCCTCCGTGGTAGCCGCGCGCGCTCATCTCGCCGACCGGCTTGCCCATGAGGACGACCTGGCTGGACCGGTCGCCGCCCGGCTTGAGCAGCACCGGGTTCATCAGGGCGGTCGGCTCGACGCGGGCGGCCTGCGCCTGCATGGCCTGGGCGCGGCCGATCTCGGCGCCCTCCCGCGTCACGAAGGAGTTGAGGGACATGTTCTGTCCCTTGAACGGCGCCACCTTGACGCCCTGCCGGACCAGCCAGCGGCAGATGCCCGCCGTGACGACGCTCTTGCCCGCGTCGGAGGTCGTCCCGGCGACGAGCAGCCCCCCACCCCTCACTTCGTCCTCCGCTTCAGCGTGTCCGTCAGGATCCGGCCGCCGACACAGGCGGCCAGGGTCAGCCAGGTCACCCGGCGGGAGAGCCGGACCGCCCGGTCGATGTCGGCGACCTGGACGGGCCGCCCCCCGCCGTTGAGGACGGGCCGGTGCTCGACCCGCCCGCCGTACGAGAGCGTCCCCCCGAGCCGTACCCCGAGGGCACCCGCGAACGCCGCCTCGACCGGTCCGGCGTTGGGACTGGGGTGCCGGGAGGCGTCGGCACGCCAGGCGCGCGCGGCGCCGCGCGGATCGCCGCCGGCGACGGTCGCGAGCGCGGCGGTGAGCCGGGCGCCGGGCCAGCCGGCCAGGTCGTCGAGGCGGGCGGAGGCCCAGCCGTAGCGGCGGTACCGGGGCGACCTGTGGCCGACCATGGCGTCCAGGGTGTTGACGGCGCGGAAGCCGAGGAGGCCGGGCACGCCCGCGACCGCGCCCCACACCAGGGCGCCGACGACGGCGTCGGAGGTGTTCTCGGCGACGGACTCGACGACCGCGCGGGCCATCGCGGGCCCGTCCAGGGCCTGCGGGTCGCGCCCGACGAGGTGCGGCATCCGCTCCCGGGCGACCTCCAGGTCGCCGGCGGCGAGCGCCCCGCCGATGGCCCTGGCCTCCCGGCCCAGGGTGGTCCCGCCGACGACGGCCCACACGGCGGCGGCGGTCAGCGTGGCGGAGGCGGCCCGGCTGCCCCGGGTCGTCCGGGCCGCGAGCGCTCCGGCGGCGGCGGCGCCGCCCGCGCAGACGGCGGTGTGCAGGGCGCCCCGGCCCCGGTGGTCGCGCCAGAGGCGCCGCTCGACGGCGGCGGCGGCCCGGCCGAAGGCGGCGACGGGGTGGCCTCGGCGCGGATCGCCGACGATCAGGTCGACGGCGAGGCCGGCGGCGGCCCCGTACGCGAAGACCGTGGTGGCCCGGGAGGCCCCGGGGGTGCGGCCGGGCATGGCGGCGTGTCCTCACTCAGGGTCCGCGCCCTGGCTCGACGTGACCGGCGGCGAGAGTTCCTGACTCCCGGCCCGGCTGTCCGCGGGGCCGGTCACAGTGGCGGGACCGCGCCGGATTCGCACCGGGCTTCCTCTCCATTGCCGCCGTACTGGCCCCGGCAGTCCACCACGCCCCGAGAAGGGCCGTCAACCCAGCCTTGACCTGCGGCGGATCACTGTGCGAAGCGCCACAGACACGAGGGCCGGGCCCGCCCTCGGAAGAGGTGCGGGCCCGGCCCCGGAGCGTCGTGGGTTCAGACCACGATGAGGTAGATGCCGTACGCGACGGCGGCCGCGCAGAGCGCGAAGCAGGCGTAGGCGCCGGTGCGGGCGAGGGCCGCGGAGCCTCCCCGGGCCGCGGCCTCCTCCTGCTTGGTGAGGCCGACGATGCCGAGGGTGAAGAGGCCCACGAGGGCGACGGTCGCCACGAGGCTGACTCCGAAGACGGAGCCGAGAGCTGCCCAGTCGATCTTCATGGCTTGGTTTCCCGTTTCCTTGGAGGTCTCAGACCGCGGCGGCGGGGGCCGGGGGAGCGGCGGGGTCGTTCGGACCCGGCGCGTGGATGGTGGTCTTCAGGCCGTCGTCCGCGACGGCGGCGACGGTGCCGGCCGGCGGCGGGGTGACGGCCGCGATGGCCGTGGTCACGACGCCGGGGGTGCCGGAGTCGGGGCCGTCGCCGAGGTCGTCGCCGTTCACGTTGTTGTGGTCGACCGGCTCGCGGCGGGAGAGCACCCAGATCACGGCCGAGCCGCCGACCAGGACGAACGCCGTGGCGGCGATGCCCCAGGGGCCCTGCTTGGTGAGGAACTCGGCGCCGGCGCCGACGAGGCCGGCGGCCGGGAGGGTCAGACCCCAGGCGACGAACATGCGGGTGGCGGTCGACCAGCGGACGACGCCGCCCTTGCGGCCGAGGCCGGCGCCCATCACGGCACCCGAGCAGGACTGGGTGGTGGAGAGCGAGAAGCCGAGGTGCGAGGAGGCCAGGATGACCGTGGCGGCGCTGGTCTGGGCGGCGAAGCCCTGCTGCGGCTGGAGGTCGGTGAGGCCCTTGCCCATGGTGCGGATGATGCGCCAGCCGCCGAGGTAGGTGCCGAGCGCGATGGCGACACCGGCGGAGACGATGACCCACATGGGCGGGTTCGAGCCGGGGGCGACGACGCCCTGCGTGACCAGGGCGAGGGTGATGATGCCCATCGTCTTCTGGGCGTCGTTGGTGCCGTGGGCGAGGGAGACGAGACCGGCGGAGGCGATCTGGCCGGCCCGGTAGCCCTTGGCCGTGGCCTTCGCCTCGGGGTTGGCCTTGATCTTGTACGTCAGCTTGGTCGCGGCCATCGCGGCGAGACCGGCGACGAGGGGCGCCGCGATCGCCGGGATGAGGACCTTGGTGACGATGGTGGAGCCGTTCACGGCCGACCAGCCGGCCGACATCACCGCGGCGCCGATGAGGCCGCCGAAGAGGGCGTGGGAGGAGCTGGACGGCAGGCCCAGGAGCCAGGTCAGCAGATTCCACAGGATCGCGCCGACGAGGGCCGCGAAGATCACTTCTGTGCGGATGCCCTCTTCGTTGATGATCCCGCCGGAGATCGTCTTGGCGACCTCGACGGACAGGAAGGCGCCGACCAGGTTCAGCACGGCGGACATGGCCACCGCCGTCTTCGGCTTGAGCGCACCGGTCGAGATGGTCGTGGCCATCGCGTTCGCGGTGTCGTGGAAACCGTTCGTGAAATCGAACACGAGAGCTGTCACGACCACAATGGCGAGCAGCAGCGTGATGTGTTCCATTTACCCAGGCAATCGTTTGACGTCAGTGGCTGGACGAACGTAAGCAACCTGGGTGAACGGAAGGTGAACTGGGTGGGGCATCACGGTGTCCCGAACCGGTGTCGTGAGGTTCCGCTTCTTCGCCGGGACGCCCCCGTGTCCACCATCCGGTCACCCCGCAACCCCGGGTAATCCCGCCCCGTACGGGACGCACCGGACCCAAGCCGCCTTCGCCGCGATCGGCGCGTTCCACGCCCTGGACGCGTTCATCCGCACGGGGCACCCGCGGAGGAGACGCTCGTCACCCTCCCGGGGCACCCGGGCGAGCCCCCCGGAGTTCCCCGGGACACCCGCACGGCCCCCGTCCGGTGGCAGTCTCCGCACCCCGTGCCGAGACTGGGAGCGTGCGCCCGGCTACAGCGACGGCAGCGGCCGTCACCACCCTGATCGGTGTCGGCGCGGCCGCGGTCGCGGCCGCCCGCCACGCCGGCGACGTCGCGCTCCGGCCGGCGTCCGGCCGGCCCCTCCCCGGCGACCCCAAGCTCACCGTGCACGCCACGGGACCCGAGCGGGTCACCCTCACCCGCAGCCTCGCCTCGCTGCGCCCCGGCACGTACGGGATGACGGCACCCGGAGTGCACGCGGTCACCGGACCCGTCCTCGACCGCGTCCCGCACACCGCGGACACCGTCGTGCGCCGCCTCGAACGCGTGGAGCAGGGCGCGCTCGGGCCCGGCAGCCGCGTCCGGCTCACACCGCAGCTGCACACCGGCACCCCGGAGACCGCCCTCGGCCTCTTCCACGAGGACGTCGAGATCCCCGGCGAGCTCGGCCCGCTGCCCGCCTGGCTGGTCACTGGCCCCCGCTCCACCTGGGTGGTCGCCCTGCACGGCCTCACCGCCGGCCGCGAGCACACGCTGAACCTCGTCCCCTTCTACGCGCGCCGCCGCGTCCCGGTCCTCGTCCCCGCCTACCGCGGCGACGCGGGCGCCCCCTCCCCGGCCGACGGCATCTCCCAGCTCGGCGACACCGAGTGGCGCGACGTCGACGCGGTCCTGCGGTACGCGGTCCGGCGCGGCGCGACCAAGATCGTGCTGCACGGCTGGGGCACCGGCGCGACGATGGCGCTGCGCGCGGCGGCCGAGTCGGGCGTACGCGACCGCATCGCCGGCCTCGTCCTCGACTCCCCGGTCCTCGACTGGGAGGCCACCGTCCGCAACCTCGCGGCGGCACGGGGCGTCCCCGGCCCACTGGTCCCGCTCGCCGTCCGCGCCGCGCTCGGCCGCACCGGCCCGCACCCCGACCACACGGCGGGCCTCCGGGTCCCGGTCCTCCTGGCCCACGGCCCCGACGACTCGATCGCCCCCTGGGAGCCGTCCGTCGAACTGGCCGCCCGCCGCCCGGACCTGGTGACCCTCCTCCCGGTCCGCCAGGCCCCCCACACGGCCATGTGGAACGCCGATCCCCTCCGCTACGAGGAAGCCCTCCGCCGTTACCTCACGCCCCTGATGTGACCCCGCGACCGTCCGCCGGAGCGCCGCCCGCCCCCGCGCCCGCCCGCCCCCGCCGGGAGGCCTGCGCGGGGCGTCCCGTCGTGGCGCGCGGCATTCCGATTGGGCTTTCGGGCCGTCAGCGGGAAGACTGCCCCCGTGACGTCTCGAAAGCCCGATGAACCATTGGCGCGCAACTCCAGACTCCGACTCGTCCGTCCGCGGTCGCTGGCCACCGCCCGACGGGCCGCGACGACGCGGCGCACCCGGCCTGCCCCGAGGCCGCCCGAGGGCACCCCGCCCCGCGCGGAGCTGGCCCGCCAGGCCCGGCTCGTCCTCGCCGACGCCGTACGGATCGCCCGCTGGGCCGCGGCGCCGCGCGGCCCGCAGGCGGGTCCCCGGGCGGTCGCCGCCGACGCCTCCGCTTCCGCCCCGCTCGACGGCCCCGCCGCCGCCGAACGGGCCGCCACCGACCTCGATCTGACACCGGGTCGGGTCCGGGCCGGCTGGGACCGGGCCCGGCTGGCCGGCCTCGTCGAGCTGCACGGCGCCACCGTCCGCCCCGGCTGGCGGCTGCAGGCGTGGGACCGGGACGACTCCGCGGTGCTCCGCGGCTGGGTCGCGCTCCTCGACGCCTGGTCGCTGGTCCACCCCGCCCCGGAGGGCGTCGCGCCGGGCGCGGTCGCGGAGGTCGTGGAGGCGGTGCCGCAGGTCCTCTCGCTGCTCCAGCTCTCCCAGGGCCCCGTCCTCGTCCCCGCCCTGCTGGACCTCCTCGGCCAGCGCGTGGACGAACTCCGCGAGGAGCGCTGCGAGGTGCCGGACGACGGCGCTCCCGCCCCCGTGGCTCCGCCGGCCCCGGCCGAGCGGCTGCCCGCGCTCCTCGACTGGGCCCTGGAGGGCCTCGCCGAGGTCGGCGCGCTCACCCTCGACCCGGCGGGGCCGGAGGGACGTCACGCGACCCTGACCCCGCTCGGCAACTGGGCGGTCTGGGTCAAGCTGGAGCAGATCTGCGTGGCCGCCCAGAGCCCCGCGGGCAACATCGAGCAGTCCGCCGCCGACATGCTCCGCGGCTGCGCCCGGCTCACCCCGGGACCGGCCCGCGACGAGTACCGCGCCTGGCTCGCCGCCCGCCCGCTGGCCGGCGCGGTCGCCGAGCTCCTCGCCGCCGCCCGCGGCGAGGACGCGCTGCTGCGCGGGCTCGCCTTCGAGGCGCTGCGGGTCGTCGGCGCCCCCGCCGAGGCGGAGGTCCGCGCCGCCGTCGCCGAGCCTTCGCTGCGCCCGTACGCGCTGCTCTGGCTCGCCGAGTACGACGGCGCCGACCCCGACGACGCCCCCGAGGTCCTGACCCGGGAGGAGGCGACCTGGCTCTGGGTGGACACCGCCGCGGCCGTCGCCGACCACGGCGAGAGCGAGCTGCTGGTACGGCACCTGGACTCGGCCGTCCAGGGCACGGTGCCGGCGCTGCTCGACGAGGTCAGGGCCGTCGGCCACCCGCGTACCGTGCAGGTGCTGGTGGCGCTGGCCGCCGCCCACCCGGACCCGGCCCTGGCGAAGGCCGTCCGCCGGGCCGCCTTCCAGGTCCACACCGGGGGCTCCTGACGCGGCACGGGAACCGGGCCGCCGAACCGGACGCCCGCCCGGTCGCCCCGGCAGTCCTAGTCGCCGCCGGGGGTGTACGTGCCGAAGCTCCACACGTTGCCCTCGGCGTCCTTCGCCATGTAGTCCCGGGAGCCGTAGTCCTGGTCGGTGGGGGGCATCACGATCTCCACGCCGTGCGCGGCGGCCCGGGCGTGGTGCTCGTCGACGTCCCGGACGTGGACGTAGATCCCCACCGGACCGCCCGCGCCCATCGCCTTGTCGAACTCGCTGTCGGTGCCGGCGCTGCCGAGCATCACCATGCCGTTGCCGTAGCTCAGCTCGGCGTGCGCGACGAGACCGTCCTCGCCCTCGTACACCGCGGTGGCGGTGAAGCCGAACGCCTCCGTGAGCAGCGTGATCGCCGCCTTGGCGTCCCGGTACTTCAGCGCCGGACAGATGTCGGGTGCCTCGGACATCCCGCTCACTCCCTCTCGCTTCGGCCGGATGTGACCTGAGACACAGTCTCGCAGGCGGCCGGGCCGATCAGCGGAAGGTGTTGCACCGGGCCATGTCGCCGGTCCGGTACCCCGTGTAGAACCACTGCTGCCGCTGCTCGGCCGAGCCGTGCGTCCAGCTCTCCGGGGTCACCCGGCCCTGGAAGCGTTCCTGGATCCGGTCGTCGCCGACCGCCGCCGCCGCGTCGAGGCCGTCCCGGATGTCGGCGTCGTCGAGCCGGGCGATCAGCGGCCGTCCGGTGGACTCGTCCGGGGTGCTCGTCGCGTGCCGGGCCCACACGCCCGCGTAGCAGTCGGCCTGGAGCTCGACCCGGACGGCGTTGGAGTCGGCCCCGGTCCGCCCGTCCTGGGCCCGGCTGAGCGTCCCCATCAGGTTCTGCACGTGGTGCCCGTACTCGTGGGCCACCACGTACGCCTGGGCGAAGGGCCCGCCGCTGGAGCCGAACTTGGTCCGCAGCTCGTCGAAGAAGCCGAGGTCCAGGTAGACCCTCCGGTCGCCGGGGCAGTAGAAGGGGCCGACCGCCGAGCTCGCGGCCCCGCAGGCGGTGTTCACCCGCTGGCTGAAGAGCACGGTGGAGGCGTCGCCGTAGGTGCCGCCCCGGCGCCGGTACTCGCCGCGCCAGTAGTCCTGGACGCTGTTGACGACGGCCACGGTCCGGCAGTCCAGCCGGCTGTTGGCGTCCGCCCCGGTCCGGCAGGACCGGTTCACCTCGGCCGCGGAGGAGGCGCCGGCGGCGGGTTCCTCCTCGCCGCCGGAGGAGAGCCCCAGCTGGTCGGGGCCGACCCCGAAGAGGACGCCGAGGATCAGGGCGATGAAGCCGATGATGCCGCCGCCGACGGTCGCCTTCCCGCCGGGGATGCGGCTGCCGCGGACGTCCTTCACCTCGGAGGTGTCCAGACGGGCGTCGTCGTCGAACTGCACGGTCCACCTCCGCGTCACCGCGACGGCCCGACCGCCGCCCTCCGCCGAGTATCAGCCGATCTTCCGCGCCTCGCCCCTTTTGTTCCCTCTGATGCGGACTGAGAGATAAGTCCCGAACTCGTCCCCGTCGCCCGTGTGGCCGAAAACCAGTTGCAGGCGCCCGATAGAATGGCCGCATGGACATTCTCCCCTGGGACATCCTCCCCTGGGTGCACTAGCGGCGTCGCAGCCCGTCACCAGCCGTCATCCGCCGTTTTCCCACCGCCCTGGAGTCTGTCCGTGATCACCGCTTCCGGCATCGAGCTGCGCGCCGGCGCCCGCATCCTCATCGAGAACGCTTCCTTCCGCGTCGCCAAGGGCGACCGCATCGGCCTGGTCGGCCGCAACGGCGCGGGCAAGACCACCCTCACCAAGTGCCTGGCCGGCGAGGGCCAGCCCGCCGGCGGCAGCATCGCCCGCTCCGGCGAGGTCGGCTACCTCCCGCAGGACCCCCGCACCGGCGACCTCGACATCCTCGCCCGCGACCGGGTCCTCTCCGCCCGCGGCCTCGACGTCCTCCTGCGCAAGATGCGGCAGAACGAGGAGCGGATCGCCACCGGCGCCGGCGCCACCCGGGAGAAGGCTCTCAAGCAGTACGAGCGCCAGGAGACCGAGTTCCTCACCAAGGGCGGGTACGCCGCCGAGGCCGAGGCGGCCACCATCGCCGCCGCCCTCGGCCTGCCCGACCGGGTCCTCGGCCAGCCGCTGCACACCCTCTCCGGCGGTCAGCGCCGCCGGATCGAGCTGGCCCGGATCCTCTTCTCGGACGCCGACACCCTGCTCCTCGACGAGCCGACGAACCACCTCGACGCCGACTCGATCATCTGGCTGCGCGACTACCTCAAGAGCTACCGCGGCGGCTTCATCGTCATCTCCCACGACGTCGACCTGGTCGAGACCGTCGTCAACAAGGTCTTCTACCTGGACGCCAACCGCTCCACCATCGACGTCTACAACATGGGCTGGAAGCTCTACCAGCAGCAGCGCGAGGCCGACGAGAAGCGCCGCAAGCGCGAGCGCCAGAACGCCGAGAAGAAGGCCGCCGCGCTCAACTCGCAGGCCGACAAGATGCGCGCCAAGGCCACCAAGACGGTCGCCGCGCAGAACATGGCCAAGCGCGCCGAGCGCCTGCTCTCCGGCCTGGAGGCGGTCCGCGTCTCGGACAAGGTCGCCAAGCTGCGCTTCCCGGAGCCCGCGCCCTGCGGCAAGACCCCGCTCACCGCGGAGGGCCTGTCGAAGTCGTACGGCTCGCTGGAGATCTTCACCGACGTCGACCTCGCCATCGACAAGGGCTCCCGCGTCGTCATCCTCGGCCTCAACGGCGCGGGCAAGACGACCCTGCTCCGCCTCCTCGGCGGGGTCGAGCAGCCCGACACCGGCGAGGTCACCCCCGGCCACGGCCTCAAGCTCGGCTACTACGCCCAGGAGCACGAGACCCTGGACCCGGAGCGCACGGTCCTGGAGAACATGCGCTCCGCCGCCCCCGACCTGGACCTGGTCGAGGTCCGCAAGACGCTCGGCACCTTCCTCTTCTCCGGCGACGACGTCGACAAGCCGGCCGGAGTGCTCTCCGGCGGTGAGAAGACCCGGCTGGCGCTCGCCACCCTGGTCGTCTCCTCGGCCAACGTGCTGCTGCTCGACGAGCCCACCAACAACCTCGACCCCGCCAGCCGCGAGGAGATCCTCGGCGCGCTGCGCACCTACAAGGGCGCGGTCGTCCTGGTCACCCACGACGAAGGCGCCGTGGAGGCGCTCGACCCGGAGCGGATCATCCTGCTCCCGGACGGCGTCGAGGACCTGTGGGGCCCCGACTACGCGGACCTCGTCGCCCTGGCCTGAGCCCGGACTGGATCATTCGGCTCATCGCCGGATCCGTCATCTGAGTGAGAAGGTCTCGTACCCCCGGCGCGGACCTCTGCCGAATCCTTCCGGCAGAGTCCGCGCCGTACGTGTGTTCGGATGGCGGTGCTGACCTGCCAGTCCCTTGATCCATTCGTCCGATGGTCGGGTTCCGGCCGTGCGGAATGACCGGTTCCGATCGTGAGGACGACCTACTCGTCCGCAAACCCGGCAGGACGGACCTCGTCGAATGGGTGGCCAGGACGACGGGGAGGGGTGATCATGAGAAGTCCAGAGCGCACTTCCCATGAGGAGGCACGGGTGGCCGAGACTCTGAAGAAGGGCAGCCGGGTGACCGGCGCCGCGCGCGACAAGCTCGCGGCAGACCTGAAGAAGAAGTACGACTCCGGTGCGAGCATCCGGGCGCTGGCCGAGGAAACGGGCCGCTCCTACGGATTCGTCCACCGGATGCTCAGTGAATCCGGAGTGACGCTGCGTGGTCGCGGCGGAGCTACCCGGGGCAAGAAGGCAGCCTCGGCCTGACGCCGGGGGCGACTCGACCGGTCCACCGGGACCTTCCCGGTGGGCACCCGGTCGGTCCTGCGACCGACCCGGTGGTTACTGTGCAGTCACTTAGCATCGGATGCAGTGCTGCACCGGAACCGGAGGCGCCCCATGACCACGCCCGACGACGCCCAGCTCGTCTTCGACAAGGACGGTGTACGGCTCACCGTCGAGGACGCCGTTGCCACGGTGACCCTGACCAATCCGGCGAAGCGCAACGCCCAGTCTCCCGCTCTGTGGCGGGCGTTGACGGAAGCCGGCCGGTCTCTGCCGGGCAGCGTGCGGATCGTCGTCCTGCGCGGTGAGGGCAAGTCCTTCTCCGCCGGACTCGACCGACAGGCCTTCACGCCCGAGGGCTTCGACGGAGAGCCGTCCTTCCTCGACCTCGCACGGGGTTCCGACGCGGACCTCGACGCGGTCATCGCCGAGTACCAGGAGGCGTTCACCTGGTGGCGCCGCAGCGACCTCGTGTCGATCGCGGCCGTCCAGGGCCACGCCATCGGTGCGGGCTTCCAGCTCGCCCTCGCCTGCGACCTGCGGGTCGTCGCCGAGGACGTGCAGTTCGCGATGCGCGAGACCAGCCTGGGCCTCGTCCCGGACCTCACCGGGACGCACCCGCTGGTCTCCCTCGTGGGCTACGCCCGCGCGCTGGAGATCTGCGCCACCGGCCGCTTCGTCCACGCCGACGAGGCCGAGCGCATCGGCCTGGCCAACATCGCCGTACCCGTCGCCGAACTCGACGCCGCGGTACGGGACCTCGGTGCCGCCCTGCTCGCCGCGCCCCGCGACGCCGTCGTCGAGACCAAGGCGCTGCTCCGGGGCGCCGCCGGCCGCTCCTACGAGGACCAGCGCGTCGCCGAGCGCGCCGCCCAGGTCCGCCGCCTCCGCGACCTCGCCGGCCTCGGCGACTGACACCTGCACGCCGGGCCCTCGGGCCGTCAGCGCACCTCCGTGACCACGACGGTGACCGCGACGTCCGCGGGGGCCTCGGCGGCCGCCGCCGCGCGCGCGGCCCGGGCCACCTCCGCCGGCGGATGGTCCGCCGCCACGGCGAACTCCACCCGGACGGCCCCCCGCGTCCGGAGCACCGGCGGGCCCAGCGCCTCGGTCACCGCCGCCACGCCCGGCACCAGCAGCACCGCGAGCGCCACCGGATCGTCCGTCGCCGGGACGCCACGGCCCGGCGACGGGGGCGCCGGCCCGTCCGCGGGCGCCTCCTCCAGCAGGTGCGTCACCCGCAGATCGGCCTCCGTCACCGCCAGGCCCAGCTCCGTCGCCGCGGCGAGGAGAACCGCCCGTACCTCCTCCGCCGTCTCCGGCAGCGGCCGCCCGACGGCCACCGCGGCGAACTCGGCCTCGATCCGCAGGGGCCCCGGCGCGAGCCCGCCCGGCGGTACCGGGAAAGGCGGATCCGGAAAAGGCGGATCCGGGAGGTCCGGCCCCGTCGCCGCGCCGATCCGCAGCCTGCCCGGCACCGCGCCCCGCACCCCCGCCGCCGCGCGGACCAGCGCCTCCCGGGCCGCGCGCTCCGCGAGCCACGCCCCCGCCGCGGCGCCCAGCGGCAGCAGCCTGCCCGGCGCCAGGCGGTCGCGCACCGCCGCCGTCCAACCGTCACCCATGGTCATTGCCCCAGCCTGCCGTATCCCCGGAGCGGTCTCGGGGAACCGCCCTTAGTGTGGGCGAAGAACCCCGAAATATCCCAGAAGGGGATGAATTCCATGACGGACAGCGAACGCACAGGCGAGACCACCTCGATCACCAAGAAGGGCGGCGGCGCGGCCGGCTCCCGGGGCCGCACCACCATCGCCGACGGAGTGGTCGAGAAGATCGCCGGCATGGCCGCCCGCGACGTCGTCGGCGTCCACGCCATGGGCAGCGGGTTCTCCCGCACCCTCGGCGCCGTCCGCGACCGCGTCCCCGGCGGGGGCGGCGGCAAGGCGGGCGTCACCCGAGGGGTGAAGGCCGAGGTCGGCGAGGTGCAGACCGCCCTCGACCTGGAGATCGTCGTCGACTACGGCGTCTCCATCGCCGACGTCGCCGGCGACGTCCGCGAGAACGTGATCGCGGCCGTGGAGCGGATGACCGGCCTGGAGGTCGTCGAGGTCAACATCGCGGTCAGTGACGTGAAGCTGCCCGACGAGGAGGACGAGGAGCCGGAGTCGCGGCTCCAGTAGCCGACCGGCACCGACAACGGACCGCAGGGCCCGGAAAGAGGTTCAGCATGAGCATGGCGGTGGTCGGCCTGCTGGCCGGCATGGGTCTCGGCTTCGCCGGATACTTCGGCGGCTTCGGGGCGTTTCTGCTGGTCGCGGCCCTGGGCGCGGTCGGCTTCGTGGCCGGCCGCTTCCTCGACGGCGACCTCGAACCCGGCGATCTCCTCCGGGGCCGCGACCGCGGCGACCGGCGGCGGTGACGGCGGGTGCCCACGGACGTGAAGGAGCGGCCCCGGGTGCGCGAGCGGGGCGCGACCACGATCGCCGACCGGGTGGTCGCCAAGATCTCCGCCCAGGCCGCCCGGGAGGCCCTCGGCGGCGTGCCGAAGGGCGGCCACCCGCCGCACGCCTCGGTCGCCGTCCACCGGGACGCCGCCCGCATCTCGATCAGCCTCGAACTGGACTACCCCACGGACGTCGGCCGCCGCTGCGGAGCCGTCCGCGGCCGGGTCCGCGGCCGGGTCGAGGAGCTCGTCGGCATGGAGGTCCACGAGGTCTCCGTCCACGTCGAACGCCTCCACTCCGCGCGCACCTCGTCCGCCGCCGGGAAGGGCCGCCTGGCATGACGACACCCGGACAGCCCAACGGCCCCCGGGAGAGCGGGGAGACGGCCGAGGACGGCGACGGCGGCGTCCCCGTCCTCGCCGGAAGCGGTACGGACACCGAACGGGTCCGCCGCTTCTGGGCCGTCCGGCGGATCCCCGCCGCCCTGCTCGCCGCCGTCGTCCTCGGAGCCGCCGGACTGCTGCTCTACGACGTGGCCGCCGTCCGGGCCGACCACAGCGCCATGAGCTGGCGGCAGGAGCTCGCCGACGGCCTCGCGACCCGGCCCCTCGACAGCACCACGGTCCTCGTGGCCGCCGGCGTCGCCGTCCTGCTCGGCGTCTGGCTGCTGGTCCTGGCGTCCACCCCCGGCCTGCGGGACGTGCTGCCCATGCGCCGTGCCCACCCCGACGTCCGCGCCGGGCTCGACCGGGACGCCGCCGCGCTCGCCCTGCGCGACCGGGCCATGGAGGTCTCCGGCGTGCAGTCCGTGAAGGTCCGGGTCGGCCGCGCCAAGGTCGCCGTCCGGGCCGTCTCCCACTTCCGCCCGCTCGACGACGTCCGCGCGGACGTCGAATCCGTCCTCGGCGACGGGATCGAGGAACTCGGGCTCGCCCGTCCGCCCGTCCTCACCGTCCGGGTGGACCGCCCGCCCGAGAAGGGGTGACGCACCGGTGAACGCACCCGTCACCGCCGTCCTGCGGCGCGTCAACCGTGTCCTCCTCGGCCTCGCCGGGCTCCTCCTGCTCCTTGCCGGCGGCGCCGTCCTCGCCGCCGGACTCGATCTGCCCGTCCCGTCCTGGTGGCCCTGGTCCGGCCCCGGCGACGTGCTGCTCACCGCCGCCGACCGGCGGCGGTGGCGCGAGGAGAGCTGGTGGTGGCCGACGGTCATCGCCGTCCTCGGCGTCGTCGTCCTGCTCGCCCTGTGGTGGCTGTTCGCCCAGTTCCGCAGGGCCCGGCTCGCCGAGGTCCTGGTCGACACCGGCGACGGCGACGCCGCCGTGCTGCGCGGCCGGGCCCTGGCGGAGGTCCTGGAGGCGGACGCCGCCGCGCAGGACGGCGTGGCCCAGGCCAGGGTCGCCCTCACCGGCCGCCGCACCGCCCCCCGTACCCGCGTGGCGCTCCGCCTGGAGCCGTACGCCTCTCCGGGCGAGGCGCTCGCCGGCCTGAGCGACGAGGCCCTGGCCCGGGCCCGTACGGCGGCCGGACTCGCCGCCCTCCCCACCGAGGCCCGCCTCCGCGCGGTAAAGCACCGGGCCCGCCGGGTGAACTGACGGGCCCCGAAGAACCGCCCTGCGGACCCGGACCGCGCGGACCCGGACCGCGCGGATCCGGGCCGGAGCCCCCGGACTCAGAAGCCGTGCCGGGCGCCGCCGTCCACCGGGAGCATCAGCCCCGTCAGGTAGGAGGCGGCCGGGGACAGGACGAAGGCGGCCGTGCGGCCGAACTCCTCCGGAGTGCCGTAGCGGCGCAGCGGGATCGCCAGCTCGTTGGCCGCGCGGGACGCCTCGGCGTCGCCGGAGAGGGCGTCGAGCTGCCGGACCCGGTCGGTGTCGATCCGGCTGGGCAGCAGGCCGATCACCCGGATCCCGCGCGGGCCGAGGTCGTTCGCGAGCGACTTGGCGAAGCCGGCGAGACCGGGGCGGAGCCCGTTCGAGACCGTCAGGCCCGCGATCGGCTCGTGCACCGACCCCGACAGGACGAAGCCGATCACACCGCCGTCGCCCAGTGCCTCGGCCGCCGCGCGGGCGAGCCGGACCGCGCCGAGGAAGACGGTGCCGAAGGCCGCCGCCCACTCCTCGTCGGTGTTGTCCGCGGCGA
The DNA here is from genome assembly GCF_042873895.1 of Streptomyces sp. NPDC004435. Taxonomy (NCBI): domain Bacteria; kingdom Bacillati; phylum Actinomycetota; class Actinomycetes; order Kitasatosporales; family Streptomycetaceae; genus Streptomyces; species Streptomyces sp. NPDC004435. The sequence continues at coordinate 170,658 of NZ_JBIAMB010000019.1, forward strand.
AGCCCGGCGCCGGGCCCCCGACGCTGATCAGGATGCCGTCGAAGCCGCCGAGCCGCGCACGGGCCTCCGCGATCAGCCGGGCCGGGGTCTCCGGGTCGTCGTTGTCGGCGGCGACCCCCGCCGCGCCCTCGCCCAGCCCGGCGACCGCCCCGGCGACGGTCGCCTCCTCACGGCCGGTGATCAGCACCCGGGCACCCTCGGCGAGCAGCGCCTCCGCGGAGGCCCGGCCGAGCCCCCGGGTCGCGCCGGTGACGACGTACACGCGGTCCTTCAGTCCAAGATCCATGGTGTAGGTTCCTCTCAATTGAGTCCTGGTCAGGAAACTTGACCAGCGGTTTCATGCTTGAGTCCCCGGTTCGTGTCAGGGAAGCCGTCCCGAGCG